>CAWEDJ010000031.1:0-95031 GCA_963807635.1 uncultured cyanobacterium | reverse complement strand
TGGACATTTTTCTGTAGGACTGCGATCGCCAGACGTATCACACCAGGCAAGCTAAAACATGGTCATTTCTGCGATCGTATTTTTGGGATAGATTGTCATTCATGACTTAAAGTTTGCATTGTCTGTTGGGTCAACAACTGAATTTGTTCTAAAGATGGTGTTGAAACTTCTGATGTTTGTTTTAACCAGAGCAAATATTCGATATTTCCCGCAGCCCCTTAATCGGCGAATAGGTTAGACCCGCATATAACCAACCTTGCTTTTGAGCCTCATTTAATACCTGATAAATCGCATCTGCTTGATCCTTAGAATCGCGACAACACCATTTTTTCCCAGACGCGATCGCCCGACTTCAAACTGTGGTTTGACTAATAAAATGACTTCTTTGGGTTCAACTAATAAATTCCAAAGCGGTTCTAGCACTTTTTTTAAAGAAATAAAAGATAGATCCATTACAGCAAAATCCGCAAATCTTTCTTCTCCATAAAGGCTTTCAGGAGTTAAATGCCGAAAATTAGTGCGTTCTTTTAAAATGACCCTTTCATCCTGTCGTAATGTCCAGGCAACTTGTCCATAGCCCACATCTACTCCATAAACTTTTGATGCACCTGATTGCAACAAACAATCTGTAAAACCCCCCGTAGAAATCCCCCCGTCTAAACAAATTCTTTGGTCAACAGAAATTGAGAAAAATGTTAATGCCTTGGCTAATTTTTCTCCTCCCCGTGAAACATAGGGCGGCTTTTTAGCGACTTCAATAATCGCCTCGATACTAATTTCTGTTCCTGGCTTATCAATGATATGTTGATTAACCTTAACGTCTCCTGCTCGAATTAATTTTTGGGCTAGAGCGCGAGACTCACAAAAATCACGTTCAACTAATAATAGATCTAATCTTTTTTTTGCCACACCCACTCCAGAATTGTTATGGTAAATAGTTATATCATTTCACCTGTTGATTTATTATTTAGCACTTGCTCCCCAATAATGAGACACTCTCAAACATCCTTAATACTATAGGGGAACTCATCTAAATTAAGCGAATTTCTGCATGAACGACCGATGGTGTATGCTGTAACTGAAAACCGACTTTTTCGGAAACTCGTTGCATGGGTCTGTTTTCTTTGAGCATTTCTGCTTTAATGGCGGCTAATTTTTCATCCCGACCCACTTGTACCAATTTTTCTAATAACATTGTACCTAAACCTTGATGTTGATAGGCATCACTCACTAAGAGGGCAAATTCTCCTTCATTAATGCCGTGTTGTTTGGTTAAGCGTCCCACCCCAAGAATTTCTTTTTCTAACGTTTCAGGATTTTCTGATTCCACAACCAAAGCCATTTCTCGGTCATAGTCAATAAAACAAAGACGGGTTAGACGTTCGTGAGCGATACGAGAACTCAGGGACATCAAATGAAAATAACGGAAATAAAGACTTTGTTCCGAAAGAGTTTTATGAAATTGAATCATTAAAGGTTCATCTTCGGGACGGATGGGACGAATGGTGACGTTTTGACCATTGGGCATCTGCCAGGGAGTGACGTATTGGAGGGGATAAGGACGGATTGCTGTCCGAGAAAGTTCATGGTCAGGAGTTTCGACGGAATGGAGAACAATACGGGCATCTAGGGCGGATAGGCGTTCCTCCGAGGCGAGCAGGGGGTTAATGTCAATTTCTTTGATTTGAGGTTGTTCAACTACTAGCTGACTAAATTTGACGAGTAATTTTTCTAAGGCTTCTAAATCAACCGCTTTACGGCCTCTCACTCCTTTTAGGGCTTCATAGAATCTTGGTTTGCTCCATCAGTCGTCGTGCCAGGGTGGTATTTAGGGGGGGTAAGGCGATCGCACGGTCTTTAAAAATTTCAACTAATTGGCCGCCTGTCCCAAATACTAAAACAGGGCCAAATTGAGCATCCAGACTACTGCCAATGATTAATTCATAGCTACCATCGGGATTGAGCATGGGTTGGACTGTTACCCCTAAAAAATGTTCTGCTCCCGCTTTTTCGGTGACATTTTGCTGAATTTTTTCATAGGCTAATTGGACAGATTCGGATTCTAAAAGGTTTAATTGCACCCCGCCCACATCGGTTTTATGGGTAATGGTTTCTGACCAGAGTTTTAAAACAACGGGATACCCCATTGAGTCTGCCAACGCGATCGCCTCGGTCGAACTTTGGGCAATACCTGTGGGGACAACGGGAATATCGTAGGCTTTTAAAATATCCTTGGATTCGACTTCCGTTAGCAGAGTTCGATTCTGGGATAAAGCATTCTCTAAAATCTCTTTGACGCGATCGCGATCGGTGTTTCTCTCATGATCAATCGGTAGCGTGGGAGTTTCATAAATGCCCTTGAGATTGTAGCTATAACGCCACATGAAATTGAATAAACGGGCGGCCGCATCCGGATAACGGTAGGTCGGAATTTGATTTTGATTCAGAATTAATTCCCCTTCCGTGACATCTTCGCCCCCCATCCAACTAGCAATAATCGGTTTGGTCGTATTTTTCGCATAGACACATAATTCCTTGGCCGTTTGAGTCGGATCGGTCATGGCCTGGGGAGTCAAAATCACCAATAAACCATCGGTATTTGGGTCTTGAAGGGCAATATCTAACGCCTGGGCATACCGTTCAGGCCCCGCATCTCCCAAAATATCAATGGGATTACTATGACTCCAATGGGTCGGTAAAACCTGATTCAGTTTTTCAATTGTCGTATTCTCTAATTCCGTTAACTGTCCGCCTGTACAAACCAGGGCATCGGTTGCTAAAACCCCAGGCCCGCCCGCATTGGTAATAATCGTTAGTTTTGGCCCTGTGGGACGACGAGGTTGTTTGGCAAAAACTTCAGCGAGATCAAACAATTCAGAAATGCGTTCAATTTGCAATACTCCACAGCGTCGAAAGGCCGCATCTAAAACATCCTTACTGCCTGCTAAAGCCCCTGTATGGGAACTGGCCGCCTTGGCTGAGGCTTCCGTTTGACCCGCTTTAATCAAAACAATGGGTTTGGTCAGGGCAACTTCCCTGGCCGCCGACAGAAAGGAACGGGCATCGCCGATGGATTCCATATAAATCGCGATCGCCTGAGTATGGGGATCATCACCGAGATAGTAAATGAGATCTCCCCAGTCCACATCCAGCATGGAACCAATGGAAATAAAAGAGCTAAATCCTACATTTTCAGGAAAACTCCAGTCTAATACGGCAGTACATAAAGCCCCGCTCTGACTAATGAAGCCTAAGTTACCAGGATGAGCCATTTTCCCCGCAAAAGTAGCATTCAATCCGATCAAGGGATTCATGATACCAAGACAATTCGGGCCAATAATCCGTAATTTACCGAGGGCAATTTCTTTGATCTGGCGTTCGAGTTCCTGCCCCATTGGCCCAATTTCCCGAAAACCTGCCGAAATAATAATGACTCCCTTGACTCCTTTTTCCACACATTCGGTAATAATTGCGGGAATAGTGGCGGCGGGTGTGGCAATAATCGCTAAATCAATCTCGACGGGAATGGATTTTAAAGTAGGATAGGCGGGAATGCCCAACACCTGACTCCGTTTAGGATTGACGGGATAAATACTGCCCCCGAAGGGATTGCTCACCAAATTCCAGATGAGGGTACGGCCCACGCTATTGGGTTTATCGGTTGCTCCGACAACAGCTACGGTTTTGGGATTAAAAATGGGTTCCAGGGGTTGATCCTGGGAGCGTAGAATGTCGTAGGCGCGATCGGGGGAAAATTCGGCGAGGGACTGAAACATAACTCAATTTCCAGATTTCTGCTGGTTTAATTGTAATGCGAAAGTAATCTGCGATCGCGTTTCTCAAATTCTGATTGGGTAACCCCAGAGGCTTTTCTCTGAAACCAGCCTACTTACCAAGGGAGAGAGAAAAAACGAATCTTAGTCCCCGCATACAAAATTTTTTAGTATTGATAAATTTTAAGATTTTAAGATTGCTATGTATTATGGGCAAAGGGCTGGCGTTCCTCGGATTTGATGCGACCATCCTGAAACCAAATAATGCGTTGAGTATGGCTAGCCACATCAGCTTCGTGGGTGACAATGACAATGGTGATGCCGCTTTGATTTAGTTCCTCAAAAATGCCCAATACTTCTTTGGTAGTGTGGGAATCCAAGGCTCCCGTCGGTTCATCGGCCAAAATGAGCAAGGGATGATTAACGATCGCTCTCGCAATAGCGACCCGTTGTTGTTGTCCCCCCGATAACTGATTGGGTTTATTGTATAAACGATTTTCTAAACCCACTCGAAACAACGCTTCCTTGGCCGTATTTTTCTCGATTCCAGGGGAACACCCGCATAAACCATCGGCAACATCACGTTTTCGAGAGCTGACATTTGATTGAGCAAATAAAATTGCTGAAAGACAAAACCGATTTTGCGATTCCGCACAGCCGCCAGTTCATCTTCAGTCAGTTCGGAGACATCTAATCCATCGAGGTAATAACGACCTGCGGTAGGGCGATCCAAACAACCAATCATGTTCATCATGGTGGATTTGCCCGAACCTGATGCCCCCATAATGGCGCAATATTCTCCCTGATTAATGCTGAGATGCACATTAGAAAGGGCATGAACTATTGCTTCTCCCTTGCCATAGACCTTAGAGATAGATTCCAAACGGATCAATTCGACGGGATGGGTTTCGGCGCTCGCGGAATCAGACTGATTGAAGGGAGCAAGCTCAGAGGTCATAGTCAAAGGCGTATAGTTTTCTCTAAGGCAATAATAACTCATTCTAAAATTCACCTTCGGGACTTCTTCGGGACTAAGAGTTAAAATTTACCTGAAAAATCGGGATACAGCCATTTGACTACCCCCACAATCAGCGCAAGCACGACTCCCACCACCACCGAGCGATTAATAAATTCCTGGGTATCTAATCGCTTACTAATACCGTCCATTTTGGCATCTAGGGCTTTAATATCCCCCTTCAGTTCACCCTCAAGACTTTTCATGTCACTTTTTAGTTCGCCTTCTAGCTTTGCGATCGCAACTTTAACGTCCCCTACATCTTTTTGTAAATTGTCCAGCTTTTGCTCAAATTTAACTAAATATTCCTTTAAATCGGATTCAATCGTGATCGCCATAGTCGTGGTTTGACAGAATTAAATGCCAGTATTGTTAATTTAACGCAAATTTCTTGAATACTTTAATTGATTGTAATTTATTGCGATTTATTGCGATTTATTGCGATCGCTCCCTATCTTTCTGATTTTCGACAAAACTTCAAAATGCCCCTTCAAACCTTGGTATAATTGACCCGCCGTTAATTATTACTGAATCATCAATGACAATAGCGTGGCTATTTCCAGGACAAGGCTCCCAGGCGATCGGGATGGGAAGCGACCTTGGTGAACTCCCCCTAGCGAAGAGCAAACTAACAGAAGCAGAACAAATTCTGGGTTGGTCTGTGACGGAAAAATGTAATGGGGACGAAACTGAATTATCCCAAACCCTCTACACCCAGCCCTGTTTATACGTGATAGAAAGTATTCTGACGGATTTACTCAAAAAAAAGGAATATTGTCCTGATTTTGTGGCAGGTCATAGCTTAGGGGAATATTCGGCTCTCTATGCGGCGGGCGTGTTTGATTTTGCCACAGGTTTAACTTTAGTCAAACAAAGGGCGATGTTAATGAACGAAGCAGAGGGGGGAAAAATGGCCGCCCTAATGAAATTTGAGCGATCGCAGTTACAAGAAGTCATTGATGCTACCCCGAATTTAGTATTAGCGAACGACAATAGCGAAGAACAAGTGGTCATTTCTGGAACCCCCGAAGCCGTTGACAGCGCCTTAAGTCAAATCAATGCCAAACGAGCAGTTCCCCTCAAAGTTTCAGGAGCTTTCCATTCTCCTTTGATGGCAGACTCGGCCCAAAAATTTCAAGTTGTTTTGGACAATGTGGCCTTTAATGATGCCCTTTGTCCCGTTTTTTCTAATGTTGATCCCACTCCCGAAACCCAAGGACAGAGACTTAAAGATCGTTTATTAAAACAAATGACAGGTTCGGTACGGTGGCGAGAAATTATGTTGCAATTTTCTGAATTAAAGATTAATGAAGTTTGGGAAGTGGGGCCAGGGAAGGTTTTGGTCGGTTTGGTAAAACGGACTTGTCCCGATATCACCCTCAAAAATATCGCTAGTCTGGCGGATTTTTAACGGCTGATTTTGCGGGGTTTTTGTCCCCCTATTTCTCAATACGCCCAAAAAATTGGGATAAAATCGAGCTAGTACTATAATTGTTGCGAATAAAATCGGATAAATTGCTAAAGTAGTGAACATTTACTAAGGAGAGTCTCTTGTGTCAACCCATAAAATCTTGGTCATTGATGACAGCAAAGTTATTCGGATGCGAGTTCGGGATATGCTACCCCAGGGCAACTTTGAGGTACTAGAGGCAAGAGACGGCATCGAAGGGTATAACATGATTCGCAGTGAAAAACCGAATCTAATTTTATTGGATTGGCTCTTACCCAAAATGGGTGGTTGGGAAGTCTATCAGGAAGTGCAAAAAGAATACGCAATGAAAAGTATTCCCCTGGTTTTGATGTCTGGAAGAAAGGGAGAGGTTTTAGAGAAACTGTCTGAGCCTTTTGAATATTTTGCCTTTGTTGAAAAACCCTTTGAACAGAGGGAATTGGTCTCGGCTATTAAGGAAGCGATGGCGAAGGCCAAAAAACATCCTAAGCCACCTACCACAGATGCAGGAATTCCCCCCGTTGCGGCTGGGGATGCGGCTACGATGGCCGCCGAGATTCAGGCATTAAAACAACAAATGGCCAAGATGAATGGAGAAATGGAGACGTTAAAGAAACAATTGTCCCAATTGGTTGCTTTTATTAAGCAGAAATTATAGAAATTCGAGACTTCTCAGGAGTCTTCTTTGTCAACTAGCTTTGGCTTATTGAGAGCCGTTTTAATTAAACTGGGTAATTCCCAAGGTTTTTTGGTGACGGGAATTTTGGCGTTTTCAAAGGCGATAATGGTTTTTTGGACGCTGTTGATGGCGGGGAAGACCTGGGAAAGTTGATTCGCAATAATCGTCGTTGAGTCCCCAAAATGCTTATCTAAGGTGGCGTAACGCCCTGCTAAATAACCAATAACGGGTTTTTCGATCGCGGAGGCAATATAGTCAGCCGCTTTCATTTCCCCATTACTATTGGGTTGACCGAGGAGGAGGATCACTTGCGTTTGTTCATCTTCTTCAAGAACCTGTAACCATTGCTCAAAATTAGAGCCGATTAGACCGTCAGTTCCCAAGCTAACGACGAAGGATTGACCCAAACCCGCCTGGGTTAATTCACGGGCAATGTCATCGGTGAGGGCATCGCAGTGGCTAATAATACCCACTTTACCAGAGCTATAACTACTAACATCTAACGTCCCGACACTCAATTTATCGGGAATCAGTAATCCCTGACTTCCTGAACCCAGAATAAACGTATGGCTGGTTTCTGCTTTTCTTAAAAGCGAGATCATGTCCAAGGGAGGAACCCCCGACGAAACAATAATCAATTGCTTAATTCCCGCCGCGATCGCTTCTAGGGCGGCATCCAACACTTCATAGGCGGGGTTAAGAATAACGCTCATCTCTATGGTGCCGAATTGATTGACTGCTTCTTCCACTAAATCAAAAATAGGAATATCTCCTAAAACTTCTCCCCCCTGACCCACACTCACCCCCGCGACTAATTGGGTTCCATAGTCTTTCATCTGGGTTGCATAATAGGTTCCCAGGGGATGGTTAATACCTTGTAATAAAACTTTGCTGTCGGGTTGCCATTTCATAAAAACGTAAGTAGATGGGGCTTAAAAGTGATGAGATCCCCCCGTCCTACGGACACCCCCCTTAATAAGGGGGGCAGGGGGGATCGAGCGCACAACGTATTGTCAGTTTAATAGTAATCCGTTACTGACTATTCTAAGTTTTGAAGGTTGAGTAATGTATGATTCGCTAAAATTGATTTTTAAGCATCAGAATCCACCAGGGAGAGAGTATCGGCAATACACTGTTCTAAAAAACTGTTCCAATAAATGGGTAGAGCGGAAACTTTTGCTTGAAAGGGTTCTAAATTTCCCTTAACTAATCGGATGACGATGGGGACGTATTCTCGGTTTGAATTTTCCTTCATTGGCGATCGCTCCCTACCAAGGGAATTTGCCCCCGTTGGCCTGGTCATGCGGTCATCACTCCTGGGCAAGATGGCGGGTTGGAGATACTGAGAAATCACCTCAGCGACGATTTCCGACGTTTCGGTAGTCCCTAAAATATTGATAAAAATGACCTTTAGCTTGGGTAATTCTCTCATTTTTTCTAGGGCGAGTTCTAACTGATTAAGTAGAGACAAGCTTGGATGATTATCCTCTAAAATTAAGGCTCCTGCTAACTTGCCCTGCTGTTCTCGGATTAAATCCCAACTACTGAGAGCTAATCCATAACTATTACAAATTAAGCCAATTTCCCCCGATTTTATGTCGCCTTTGAGCAATCGTAGGGGAGACGCAAAATTGAGTTCGTGATGAGTCCATAAAGATAAATCGGGATGACGGGCGATCGCTGAATCATTGATAGCAATTTTGCCATCGAGGGCCATGACTTCCCCGTTATTTTTAACTCCTAGCGGATTAATTTCAATAATATCTAAATCAGCAGACAAAAAGAGATGATACATTTTTTCGACAATATCACTCACGACTGCAATTAATTCTCCTGTTAGTCCCATTTTGACCGCCAGATGTCGCGCATGGAAGGCAGAAAAATCATCGGTCAATACGACTTTTTCCATATTTTGTAGGAGAGTATCTACATCCATGCCACCTTTACTAGAACCCAACAAAACAGGACATTGGAGTTGATAATCTAGCACGATCGCTAAAAAGAATTCTGATTGGCTATCGTAATGGGCTTCTGCTAAAATCACCTCTGGATATTCATTGGAAATGGGAAGATTGAAAATTGCTGAAGCCGCCGCGATCCCATCGATAGTATTTTCCACAAAGCGAATACCGCCTATCTTGCCCCGCCCCCCTGCTCGGACTTGGGATTTTAAAACGACTGGATAGGGAATGTGCAAGCGTTTTAACTCGCCAATATCGTGGATCGTTTGAGAAGGCAAAGTGGGGATGCCTACTTTTTGAAAAAGCTCTTTGGCTTGGTATTCTAGTAAATCCATGTTGGGTTTTGAATAATACTGGGGATCGTCAGTCAATCGTTTTAAATTTTCTGCTATTTATTTCTCCAAATTCCCTTTATCCTTAGATATAGAGAAAATCACTAGAGGGCCGATGACAACTCTAGTCAGAGATTCGCTCAATTACACTTGATCTTACCTATTTAGTTTACAGGTAGTCTCTCACAATCAGGAATAAGTGTTATGGAGGAAACAGATATTAGCGAAATTCCAGCTCTCGATCTGGGTCGTTTAGGGGAACAACTCTATCAATTTTTACTGTCGGACGCGATCGCGACTAGTCCCTTACAGGTTAATTGTTCTCTGTCGGAAGAAACGCTGATTATCATAATTCAATATTCCGAAACGCTGAAGCTACAAAAGGCGTGCCACCTTTTCCTGTGTCCGAGAATTTTTAGATCGTCAAGGAGCTTCATCTTTATATCCTACCGAGATTTATCTAACGAGCGAGGAACCATCGTCTTTTCTGCAAAATGGAATGGTTAACCAGGAAGCTGAGGACATGAGGAGTATTCCTCGACAAAAAAATAGGCCAAGCTCACTAAACCCTCCACAAGCGAACAAATTATCCCTTTTTCAGCACAATAATATTTATTTCCCTACACCTTTCTTCCCAAAAATCTCCGACCGTTTCCCCACGAAAAAACTATTAGGATTAGGACTAGGCTTGGGAATTCTGGCCATCACTCTCTATGGATTAAGCGATCCCTGTGTCACGGGAACCTGTCCTCCCTTAAGCCAAGCGAAACTTTTAATTAACAGCTCCTTACTTGTCCTTGATCCTGATTCATCCTCCAGTTTATTAGCGACAAAACAGAAATTAGGGGAAGCCCTATCCCAATTGCAATCTATTCCTTGGTGGTCTCCCTATCGCTCTCAAGCTAACGCTTTAGACAGTGAGGCTCAAACAATTTTAAGAGATATTAGCCAGTTGAATGCGGCGATCGCATCAGGGAATCAGGCGACTCTTTTAATGCAAAAATCTTCCCTATCCATTCCTGAATGGCAAACCGTTCAAACCCTTTTAAAAAAATCGATCAAACAACTTAAACAACTGCCTGCCAACAGCCAATTTCAAGCTTTCGCGATCGCCCAAAGTCAACAATACGAAAAAGCCCTACTGGCAAGTAATCAACGCCTACAGCAAGAACAACTAGCAAATACCATCTACGAAGAGGCAATGAAAATAGGTAGAGTGGCTAAAGTACAAGAAAATATGGCTCAATCCATTGATGATTTTGATAAAATTTCTGCGACTTGGAAAAAAGCCATTCAATTTCTGGAAAATATTTCCCAAGGAACCACTCCCTACGATAAAACCTCAAAATTTTTAGATCTTTATGCTCAAGCCTATAAAGCGATCGATGCACGGAAAAAGAATGAAGTATTAGCAGAAATAAACTTGCAACAAGCCATTCAAGAAGCTCAAATTGCTGAAAAATCAGAGCAGTCCCAGCAATGGTCTTTAGCCGTTTCTCATTGGAAAAATGCGTTAGTTTATCTCAAACAAATCCCTGACAATAGTTTCCAATCAACTAAGGCTAAATCTCTCTTAATTCAGTATAATCTCTCGTTAAATAAAGCTCAAGAAAACTTTAGAAACGCCAATCGACTACAATTGATCAAAAATAATTTAGCCAAAATTTGTTCCCAAGAGAATAAAGCCTGCAATTATTCCATCGATAAAAATATGATTAAAGTCAAGTTAACCTCATCCTATCTCCAGCAAATCTGGGATTTATCAATTCAGGCTAAACTTAATGCTAATATCAAAGAACAAGCGGAAATTTTGAATCATCTCGCTCGCCTAGAACAGAGCTTTCAAATGATTAGTAATCAGGCAAAAATTCCTCTAGCGGTTTATAATTCCAAGGGTAACCTGATGACGACCTATCGACCAATTTCTGAAAATTAGTTGATTAATTTGAAGTAAAACAGGTAGTAAAAAAATATTCTTAACGTAACACAAATTCACGATTTTCCATTTACCCCATTCTTAGACAGTCTAATAATTTTCTTTAAATATCTATTAAAAACTATGACAAATTTAGCTACCCCTTCCCCAGTATATCAAGGACAATTTGGAGAATTTACCCTAACCCAACGCGATCGCCAGGAAGTTATTTTCTATCGGGGAGGATTGGGACTCTTTGCCCTAGCTTTTGCGGTGGGGACTGGTTTAATCCTTTGGCAAGGCCCAACTCCTTTTGTTCTCCAGACATTAACGGTTTTATTTGCCCTATTTTCTTTGGGATTAGGCATTAGTTTGGCTTTAATTCATATTTATTTAGTCGTTCTGCACCGATTGTTACAAGTTTTTTGGGCGATCGGTACGGTTTCTGGTTTAATTTTTGCCGTTTATAGCCCGCAACCCTTGGCACTATTTATTTATGAGAATCCCCTTTCTTTGTTGGGAGTGGGATTTATTTTTGCGGCTTTAACGGGAATTTATTTCAAGGAAGCATTTTGTTTTAACCGTCTCGAAACCAAGCTTTTAACTCCCTTAGTTCCCCTATTATTATTGGGACATTTATTTTCTATTTTACCCGTATCGATTGAACGAGGACTGTTAGCAGTTTGGGCAATCTTTTTTGTAGTATTTGCTATCCGAAAAGCAATTCAAGCGATTCCTCCTGATATTGGCGACAAATCTGTTTTTATCTATTTAAAACAGCAAAAAACTGTAAATAATTAAAGCTCTCTTGGATCAAGGGGGTCAGCTACTTTTGGGCGCAAGCCTTGCGCCCCTACGCTCCTCTAAAAACCTTCTGTAGGGGCGAATTGCGTTCGCCCTTGAACAAGATAAGATAAAACTGTCACCCCAATTCCCAGAGAGCGATCGCCTTTTCCAGATCCCCCGAAAACTATAAACCATTGTCTCGAAATAGACCCATTAATTTTCGTTTACGCTGGTGAACATTGACTAAATTTCCGTGATAAACTGACCATTCTGCTTTTCTGTTGGATTGAGAATAGGCTTTCTTGACTTTTTTGAGCCATTTAACTGCCTGATCATAGTATTCTGCTTTTCCTGCATCCATAATTGCCTCAGCCATCTTACTGGCTTTGCTAATCACCCAATCAGGTTGCACAGAAATTGCCGCATCCATGACTGCTCCAATTAAATCTTTCTCATAATCACTCAGATGATTTGCTGCTGCGATCGCGTCTTCTACTAAGTTTTCATAGAGAAAAATTCTAATTTTTGCGTCTCGAACTTCCCAACCATGCTGAGATCGTAAAAAATCTAATAAATCTAACTTCAGAGAGTCCCAATCATCTCCTGCTAGAGTTGCCAGTTTTTTATATTGCCCAAAAGATGCTTTTATTTCAAAAACTTTGAGATTAGCCGCCAGAATTAGATCAGGATCTTGTAATTCCTGCGCTAGTTCTACAATCCAATCCGCTAGTTGACTTTCAGAATTACCAGGTAAATTTAAACCCTGTTGAGCAATTTGTAGAGCCGCTTCTGTCGCACCCTGATTTTGTAAAGTATTAGATAATGCTAGAGCTTCTTCGCTGGTAGTCATTTGTGTTTGAGCGGCTTGCAGAGCTTCTTCCGTTCGGTCTAGCCAAGCCAACATAGTCAGATATTCTTTAGTTTGATGAGTTGCTTTGGCGAGATTAAGATATTCTTCATAACGGCCCTGTTGCTTGAGAATTTTGAGTCTAATTAATGTTAAATCATTTTGATAATGGGACTTTTCTTCTATTAGTTCTTCCGTCACATTTCCTTGTAAAATCGCTTGTAAAAATTCTTCATTCCAGCCTTCTTCTAGGGCCGCTAAACTCATAGAAAAATCCACTTTCCATTTCTTCTCCCAACTTTGTAATTCTCCTTTCAGCTTTAGATTTTCTTGAACTGTTAAATCAGTCCTTAAAATTGCTTCTGTCCAACGATCATTTAGAACATCCACTACTTCATAGGGTTCCATTCCATAGTCAGATAGATCCTTCCATCCAGAGGCACAAGCTTTAGTAATGGCGGTTAAAATAGCGATCGCGTTATGAACTTCTCCTTGTTCAAATAAAGCTTCAGTATCATCAATCAGTTCGATTATTTCCATACTAACGGTATCTTCTTCATAGCCCCATCCGTCTTCGCAACCCCGCGCAGCTTCTCGTAATATTTCATGGACTTTACTGCTATAAAATTTAGTATTCACCGTAATTTGAGGTATTTCTTGATTATCATTGGATGTTCCTTGATTAATCGCGATCGCAACAGGTTTAATTCGACTAATAAAGCGTTCTACTTGATCAATCAATTCAGGATTATCTTCTGCTAAAAACTGGACTAATTGACGGCTTTGTTCTGCATCTAATCCGTCCAATAATTGCTCCAAGGTCAGACGTTTTTCGATGCTATTGGGTTCATCAAGATAAGCTAACAAGGTCGCGACAATATGTTTACACCAACCACCATAATCGTAGGGGCAAGTACAATAAGCTGAGGTGATATGATTGTCTTCGAGTTTAACTGTTACGCGATAACCGTCATACTCACTTCCTGAAACTTTTGCTTCTAGGTTCTGACCGCGCAAGAACAAGGAGAGTACTGCATTGTCGTGGTAATAGGATTCGCCCCGTTGGAAGGATTGTGTCGTGGCTTCTTGACGAATACTCTCTAGGCTAAGTGGAATTTTTGCCATATTCTTTAGGATTAATTCAGATCTTAAATATACTATCAAAACTAAAGTGACGCTTATTTTCATTTATGTACGAGGAGGCGATCGCGTCTATGAACAAAATTTTTCTAATCAATTCCGTCAAGGGTATGATTGAGTAATTGACATTAGAATCTGATTATAGAAAGTATTAGAGGCGATCACGCTGAAGGAAAGTAGTTATGAAAATTAAAATTAAAAATCTGGGTGTTTTAAAACAGGCTGAATTTGAGCTTGGCGATTTCACGATTATTTGTGGTGAAAATAATACAGGAAAAACCTATGTTACCTACGCTTTATTTGGTTTTTTGTCTACTTGGAAAAACTTTTTTGAGATGGAGATGGAGATTGGTGAAGATAAAGTGGAAGATTTAATGACAAAAGGTACAACCAGTATTAATATTGCTGATTATGTTGAAAAAATTCAAGATTTTGTTGATCAAGGTTGTCAAAAATATATTCAGGAACTACCTAATATCTTCGCAACAAATAAAGAGAAGTTTCAAGAGTCTAGTTTTCAAGTAATTATAGAAGAAAAAGATATTGTCCAGATAAAGAATAATATTAAAAAGACAAAGTTTAATCAACAAACTTCCTTTGCAGAAGGTTTCTTTATTTTGCTGGCAAAATCTCTAGGAAGCAACGATATAATCATTAATTTTTTCGATAACTTTTTTGATAACAAAAAGGTTTTTAATGCAAGGATTTTTGATCGCTATATGTCAGCTGTTTTACAAAGAATCTTTTTTTCTATTATTTTTCATGAACCTTTTATTATAAGTTCCGAAAGAACAGGATCTGCAATTTTTCGTAAGGAATTAAATTTTGCTCGTAGTAAATTGCTAGAACAAATGTCAAGAGCAGATTCAAGCACTGATCTTAGAGGTATTTTATCTCATGCCTATGAAGATTATGCTCTTCCTGTTAAACTTAACTTAGATTTTCTTGAAAACCTTAGTAGTATTTCTAAAAAAAGTAGTTTTATTGCTGAAAATCATCTAGACATTTTAGATTCTTTTACTGATATTATTGGTGGAAAATATACTATTAACGATAATGATCAACTTTATTATGAACCCAAAGATAAACGAATAAAATTAGCAATGGATGAAAGTTCTAGTGCAGTTCGTTCCTTGCTAGACTTAGGTTTTTATCTGAGACATGAAGCCCAAGCAGGGGATTTATTGATAATAGATGAACCCGAATTAAACCTACATCCAGAAAATCAGCGTCGTGTTGCTCGGCTCTTAGCAAGATTAGTCAATTTAGGGATTAAAGTTTTTATTACAACCCACAGTGATTACATTATCAAAGAATTAAATACTTTAATCATGCTAAATCATGATAAACCCCATCTAAAAAGAATTGCTGAAGTTGAAGGTTATCAAAAAAGTGAATTGCTGACTGCCGATAAAATTAAAGTTTATATTGCAGAAGAAGCCCCAGTTCTGCTGGATGGAAAAACTCGAAAAACTAAATGTCAAACTTTGACTCCTGCGGATATTGATCCCTTTATGGGGATAGATGCCCGTAGTTTCGATAAAACCATTGACACAATGAATCGGATTCAAAGGGCGATTGTTTGGGGAGAAGATTAATGTCTGATATTGCGATTCTAAAACAGATAATTCAAAACACTGCTAGAGTACCGCTAGAAGAAGATGTTTATGGAAAAAGAAAAGTTATTCTCACCGAAACTAACCTACCGAACTATAGTGTGACTATTAATGGAATACCTGACGATGATCAGGTTATTGTTATCAAATCAGACAATTTTGTAGAGCCAAAAGCTGTTTTTCAAGGATCGAAAGGAGAATGTAAACGGGCAGATTTTGTCATCATTGCTAACACAGATAAGAAAAAAGTAATTTTTTGTATTGAACTTAAATCAGGAAATCCAGACAACAAAGAAATTATTAAGCAATTAAAAGGGGCATATTGTTTCACGATCTATTGCCAAGAAGTTGGTAAAGTATTTTGGGAGAAGTCTGATTTTCTCCAAAATTATGAATATCGTTTTATTAGTATCAAAAATATTAGTGTTTCTGCTCGACCATCGCTTCAAAAAGAAACAATTATGATCAATAACCGTCGTGAAATAATGTTTAAAATTGAATCTCCACAATACCTCCAATTTAATCAACTAATTGCGTGATAAAGTTCATGAAATTTACTTACTTAACAGATGAATTGCGATCGCATTATCAAGTATCAACTGAAACGCGATCGCCTATTTCTCCTAAACTTTTACTCTCCCGTAATTGATAAACCCTCTACCCAAATACGGGGACAAACACCTCTTGGAGTCACTTCTGCCTCTGGTTCAACGTAAATAATGGATTTAAGTAACTCCAGATAATCCCCCGCCACTGTGACAGAATCCACACTGACGCGATCGCCTTTATTGACAATCCAACCATCAAAGGGCAAAGAGAAAGAACCCTCTAGGGAATTTACCCCCGCGTGGAGAGCTTGTAATTTATCAATGAAAATAATATTTTCTGCCTCTTCTAACTGATAACTTTGTTCTGCTGGTTGACCTGCGAATACATGATAAAAATGGGAACCGACTGTTACTTTTGCCCCAATATTTGCATTTCCCGTTGGCTTAGTATTAAAGCGTTTTGCTGTCCCTGCGCTATGGAGTAAACCCGTTAAAACCCCATTATTAATCAGATCCACACGGCGAGTTGGTGTCCCTTCTCCATCAAAAGTTTCCCCTGCAATATTACCTGGATTTAAAGCATCATCTACCACAGAAAGTAAAGGAGACGCAATTTGAGTTCCCACCGTTTCAGGAGTGGCCAGACTTTGTTTATCTAAAATACTTTGGGCATTAAAAATATTAGAAAAAGCCCCTAATAAACTCAAAAAGGCTGTTGGCGAAAAGACAACCCGATATTTTCCCGTCGCAATAGGCGCATAGTCTAAATAACTAATCGTTTTTTCCGTCACTTCCTGAAGACATCCCTCAATATCGAGAGTATCCAAACTGCGACTAATTTTCATTTCTCCCGCACTACGAGGCTTTTTCCCTTCCTGTTCTGCGCGACTATAGAGATAAATGGCGGCATAGGAACGGGCTTCCTGACGTTTTGAACCGTCACTATTGAGATAAAAGCGTTCAGAGGTCTGCTGAGAAAGTCCATTGTAGGGAACCCCTGTAATCGCTGGATGGGCGGCTAATAAGTTTTTTTCCGCATCAATTAGCTTTTCAACCAAAGTTGCGATCGGCACAGCGACCGCAGTTTGATCACCGAGATCCACGATGGGAGCGTTGGCTTCAGGGCTAAATTCAGGAATATTTTCCGTAATGCCAAAATGACTGGCTTCCGAGGCGGTTTCGAGAGCTAACTTAATTCCGTTGGCATCTAAATCGGTCGTACTGGTGACACCGATCATATTTTTCTCATTCCAAACCCGAACAATCACACTGGAACGATTGGAAGCTTGGACTTGTTTCGGTTCTCCAAAGGCAACTTCGGCTTCGGTTTCATCGACGGAAGATCCGTAAATATCGTATTGATGAATGCCTAATTCCTTGGCACTGGTTTCGGCATATTGAGCAAGTTCTTGAACGTTTAACATTGTGAATTTTTGCTTGATTTTTTCTAGCGTAATTGCGATGAATAAGAAAACATTAATTTAGCGTAGAGGCTTGGTCTCCAAGTCTTCTCTTCTATGAATTTGGAAACCAAACCCCTACGGAATTTTTGTAATGTTTTGAGGGAAATTTGGGGAATAAAAATGTAAATTCTAGCGACCACCAACGGTAATCGAATCCACTTTTAAATGGGGTTGACCAACGGTGACATAAATACTGCCACTGACGGAACCGCAGAAACCTGCCGCTAATCCTAAATCCTGGGAAGACATGGAAATTTTGTTCATAATGTCCGTTGCTGTCCCGATTAAGGTCGCGCCTTTTAAGGGTTTAGTAATTTGACCATTTTCAATCAAATAAGCTTCGGAAACAGAGAAGTTAAATTCTCCCGTTGCACCGACACTACCACCCCCCATTTGTTTACAATAAATGCCCTTATCAACCGAATTAAATAAATCGTCCATCGAATAATTCCCTGGCGCAATGTAGGTATTTCGCATCCGAGAAGCCGCAGCGTAGGCATAGCTCTGACGACGACCGCTACCTGTGCGGGGATGACCCGTTCTCATGAATCCTGTGCGATCGCTGATAAAGTTTTTGAGAATACCGTTTTCAATGAGTAAAGTGCGTTGGGCGGGCATTCCTTCATCGTCCATATCAATGGTTCCAAAGGCATTTTCCGATAAACCCTCATCCCAAGCCGTTAAGTTTTCGTGAGCAATTTTTTCACCTTTTTTATCCATAAAAGGCGTGGTTTTATGCTCAATTTGGGTTGTTTCTAATAAATGTCCACAGGCTTCATGGAAAATCACTCCACCAAATTCATTAGCCATAATAATCGGATAATTACCCGACTCCACATAATCGGCATAGAGCATTTTTCCCGCCGATTCTGCCACTTCATCGGAGACTTTTTCGTAATCCCAATGGCGTAAATAATTGGGATCACTGGTATTACCCGATCGCTTACCAATGGAAGCCCGATTTGCACCATCGGCACAGAGCAGGGAATAACCAACCGATTGGGTCAGGCGAATATCTCTCGCAAAGGTTCCATCACTGGCGGCAACCAAAACTTCTTGCCAATCCCGAAAATAAACCGCACGACGAGATTGGGCGTGATTCGCTTTTTTATTCAGATAATCATTGGCTTTGAGTAAAACTTCACTCATTTCCTGCATAGAGCTACAGTTTTTTAACCAATCTTCCTTTCCCTTGACGGTGGCGTAGTCCCGAAACATTTCTAAGTTGATTTCAGGAATATGGGAGAGGGCAGACGGCAGATTTAAACCCAAAATAGATAGGGCTTTTTCGAGGGCATTTTTTAATCCAGTAAAGGATAAATCGTTGGTGCTGACATAACAATCACCTTTTCCCCGAAAAACTCTCACACCGCAACCAGTCGATAAACGGGGAGAAAGGCTAGTAATGGCATCATCTTCAGCTAAACAACTAATATAATTAACTTTTTCTAGAAAAAATTCC
Organism: uncultured cyanobacterium; assembly: GCA_963807635.1. Lineage (GTDB taxonomy): Bacteria > Cyanobacteriota > Cyanobacteriia > Cyanobacteriales > Microcystaceae > Snowella. The sequence continues at coordinate 76,044 of CAWEDJ010000031.1, read as the reverse complement.
ACAAAATCTGCCCCAGCAGCCCTTCCTAACCCCAAAAGAGTCGAGAGGGAGGCTTGCCAACTCAGATCAAAGCGATCGCGGTTAGAAACGTAGTCAAGGGTCGGTAATTCTTTAGAAATCAGTAGGGTGGGGGACATAGAGAACTTCCAATAAACCAATAATAGGGGCTGTATTGGCTAGTCTAACGCAAGAAAGTTAGGGCTTCAATTTTCTCTGAAAAAAACGCGATCGCTCAATTACCTACGGAGCCAACTTTACGGGCAAAAGCAACTTCAATGCGGTCTAAATCAATTTCGGAAAGTTTATCCACTGCCCAATTAGCATGACGGTGCATAAAGTGATAGGGATAGGTATGGGCAATGCCGATAACTGGAATGCCTGCTTTTTTCGCCGCTTCAATCCCTGCCAAAGTATCCTCGATCGCGAGACAATTTTGGGGTTGTAATTGTAAATTTGGGTTAATCTGATTCAATCGTTCTACGGCGAGTAAATAACCATCGGGCTGGGGTTTACTGGTATTAATTTCGTCTCCTGCCACAATCACTTGGAAATAATCGAAAATACCTGCTTTTTTTAAGACAGAAATGGTTTCTCCTTTGACTGCTCCTGTCACTAATCCCAAGAGCCAGCTTTTAAGTTGAATCTGGTCTAATATTTTTTTGATCCCTGGATAAATAGGTAAGGTTTCCAGTTGCTCTAATTTTTGTCGATAGGAAACGGCTTTATTTGCGATCAATTTCGTCAAATAGTCTTCGGTCACATTTCTTCCTCGATGGGCCAGAATAGTCCGCAAACAAACGCGATCGCTTCTGCCGAGGCAAAATTCTTGATGTTCCTGATAGGTCGCAGGACGGAGATTTTCAGCTAATAAAATTTCATCAATTAATTGACGATGGATCGGTTCATCATTAATAATTACCCCATTAAAATCGAATAGAACAACTTTTAAAACCATTTTTTTAGATCAAATTATTTTCTAGCGTTAATTCCTCAAATTGCAGGAACAAAAATTTCATTCCTATTTTCTAAGGTCGAAAAATTGCTTTCTCGAATGGGGGTTGGCTTCATTCCCTGACTAACCTGATGCACCCACCAGACATCATCAGTGTGAACAGCTTCAAATTGGGCATTGCCGAGCCAAGCATCTACACTTTCTTGAGCATAATCCTGAATATAGGGTTCCTCGAAAATATTAGTCAACCAATCGGTTTGCCGTAGGGATTTTTGATTGCCATCTAAAACCAAAATCTGTCCGCCTGGGATTAGTAACCTAAAACATTCTTTCAGCACAGTCTGGGAAATAACGGGGGGCAATTCATGAAAAAGCAAGGTAATGGTAATTAAATCAAAACTATGGGGAACAAAGGGCGTTTTTTCCGCCGTTCCCTGTCGCCAATCAATTTTCAGTCCTGCCTGGTGCGCTTTGTAATCGGCGATGGTCAACATCTCAGGGGACAGATCCAGTCCACAGACCGTTGCTTCACTAAAGCGTTTTTTCAGCATCAATGTCATAGACCCTGTCCCACAACCGAGGTCTAGAATTCGTCGGGGTTGGCCACCAATGCGATCAATTAAAGCTTCTCGAATCCAGTCTTCATTGGGTGGCAAGACGTAACGAGTAATCGGATCGTAGGTAAGGGCGGCTGTTTGGGTGAGATAACCGCCTTCGATTCCATGAAAATTTTGATCTTGATAGTATTCGGGATACTGAAAATCAGGTTGACCAAAACGCGATCGCCCTGCTTCCCAGTCAATCATTTCACTGAGGCGGGCGAGTTCTGCTTGATCGATCAGAAAGGTTTGAAAGAAGGGTTTGAGGAGGGTTTCCCACAGGGGCTTTTCAGGGTTTTTCATCGGTTTATTAGTTTCAAATTTAGGATTTAAAACTCAATTTGGGTTAGTCTTGTCAAACTGTAACCTATTCAGCCATTAAATTCTGAAATTCCAGGCCATTGCCCTGGGGAACAAGATTTTGTAAATAAAATTCTGCAATATTATTTTCTGCATCTGCAACCATGACCCGCGCTTGATGACCTTTGATTAAGATTTCTGCGCGATCGCAGGTTTCATAGGCATAAATTATCAACAAATCCCCAGGCTCACATAACAAAGCGGCTCCTCCGTTGGGACAAATTTCCCGACTACCTGCTGTGCCTGGAATGGTATAGGTAGAAAAGCGTTTCCCGTTATTAAGATTGATAATATCGACTTCTTCAAGGGGTAAAATGCCAACTTTTTCCAGCAACTCTGGATCAATGCTGATACTGCCCACATAATTCACATTCGCTTCCGTGACTCGCACCCGATGGAGTTTCGCGTGCATTAGCCTAATTGTTCCCATCCGTTTTTCCTGCGCCTACAGTCCCACTATGGGGGAATTTCAGTAATATTCCGATATTTTTTGACCAAGGCGATAAACTCAATGGCCATCATCACTGTAGCATTTTTGATAAACGTCTTCAGTCGATGGAATGATTGTTTTAAATAGGATTGCTGGATTTATTGATAGTGATAATTGGCTTAAAAGTCAAGTTTTTGGAACAAATCGGCAACGGCTAGGGTAAAACTAGGAATCACCTCTTCACCGTCTAGATAATCCTTACCTTTGAGCAGGCGATCGGGTTCCTGGGCAGAGCGATAGACCAGCACATAATGTTGGATGGGATTGATGACCCAGACTAATCGAGAACCATTGTCAAAATATTCGGTTAATTTATCGTCAATTTCTTCGACAGTGTTACCAGGAGAAAGCACTTCCACCACCAGATCGGGCGCACCGTCTAGATATCCAGAGGGGAGAACTGTCATCCCTTGTAAGCGTTCCTTCGCAAAAAACGCAATATAAACGCAATATCAGGCGATCGCTTATTGCCACTTTTCATTTTGAATGCGGTACTAGAGTCTAACATCGCTCCCAGATTTTGTTGACGGACATATCCGCCCAGCAGAATCATCAAGGTACTGCAAACATAACCGTGTAAGTCCCCTGAATTTCCCATATCAATGAGTTCTCCATTAATAACTTCGTAATGATGGCCGTCATCGGGGAGAGCCATAAATGCTTCATCTGTCCAAGCTTTGGCGGCGATCGCGGGGGAAAGATTAGGAGTGATAGTCTGCATAGAATTTCTGGGGTTCACATCTTCTTTAAATTTTAATCATTGAATACGCTCGTTAAAATCTTCACCGCTAAAAAGCGATCGCCCAAGGATTCTAAATCGGCGATCAAAACTTTACTTCAGACGGATCTTTGTGAATATTAGGCAAATTCGACAACTCGCCAAAATGTTTCGTCAACATCCAAGGTGATAGCATCCTTTCATCCCCTTCGATCATTAAAGTCGCGATCGCCCCTCAAAATCTTTTTTACTTAAAACCCTTGCATTAATTCGTATCATTCCCTACAATGGTTGATCGCGGCCAAAATAGTGTTAGTATCAAAAACTCGCGTAGTATATTTGCCGCCTGCTGCCCGAAGATACTGAGGATTATCCTCCTTAAGTCTGTACGGAAACACCAGCAACCCGACTTAACTGGTATGTAGGACTAACTCTCCCTACCGCTATTAAGTTAAACGGACTCATCAAGAATTTTCTTGATACACTCCATTCAGTTGAAGAACATCTATAAGTTAGATCTTAGACGGATATATCTTATTTGTCATTTCTTTGCTGAGAATCTAAGATAAACCGATTATTCAAAAAATGTAGAGGGTTAAAGCGTGTCTATCGGTCTTTTAGGGACAAAACTGGGAATGACCCAAATCTTTGATACAGAGAAGGGAACCTCTATTCCAGTAACAGTGGTACAAGTTGGCCCCTGTCCCGTCACACAAGTCAAAACGGTTGAAACGGATGGCTATTCATCTATCCAGGTCGGCTATCAAGAAGTTAAGGAAAAAGCCCTTAGCAAGCCTGAATTAGGCCATCTAAGTAAAGCAGGGGCAACCCCCCAACGTCACTTAAAGGAATATCGTCTAGATGATACTTCTGCCTATGAATTAGGACAAACGCTAAAAGCAGATATTTTTAATGTCGGTGATTTAGTTGATGTATCTGGTCAGAGTATGGGACGGGGTTTTTCTGGTTATCAGAAACGTCATAACTTTAGTCGTGGTCTGATGTCTCACGGTTCTAAAAGTCATCGGACTCCTGGTTCGATTGGGCCTGGTACAACGCCTGGTCGTGTCTATCCTGGTAAAAAAATGGCAGGACAATACGGCGCGAAAAAAATTACTGTCCGTCGTTTGACGGTGGTAAGAGTTGACGTTGAGCGGAATTTCTTGCTCATCAAAGGAGCCGTTCCTGGTAAACCCGGTACTCTGCTGAATATTATGCCGACTAACCGAGTTGGACGTAAATAGAAAGCTCATCTCTGACCACTGATCAACGAAATAATATTATGGTTAATTGTGTTGTTAAAAATTGGCAAGGGGAAGAAAGCGGTGAAGCTTCTCTTGAGCTAAAGGTTGCAAAAGATGAAAATGCAAACCACATTGTCCACCGAGCATTAATCCGTCAACAAACGAATGCTCGCCAAGGAAATGCTTCTACTAAGACTCGTGCTGAAGTGAGAGGTGGTGGTCGTAAGCCTTGGAAACAAAAAGGAACGGGACGCGCTCGTGCAGGTTCTAATCGTTCTCCTCTCTGGAAGGGTGGTGGTGTTTCTTTGGCCCAAAACCGAGAGAGTTTGAGATCAAGATGAACCGCAAGGAACGTCGTTTGGCTCTCAGAACTGCGATCGCTAGTCGTATGGAAGATTTGATTTTGGTCGAATCTTTTGGGGATCAATTGACCCAGCCCAAAACCAAGGAATTAACCTCTGCTCTCACTCGTTGGGGCGCGAATCTGGAGAAAAGAACGCTCTTGATTTTAGATGAGATTCCTGAAAATGTTCAATTATCTGCTCGAAATGTCGCTTCTTTGAAGATATTAAAAGCCGATAGTTTGAATATTTACGATATTCTCGTGGCGAATAAGATTGTTGCGACATCCAGTGCGATCGCCAAACTTCAGGAGGTTTACAATGACGACTAAAGTTGATTCCCGTAATTTGGCTGATTTGATTATCAAGCCCTTGGTGACGGAAAAGGCGACCTTGCTCATGGAACAAAATCAATACGTTTTTGAAGTCGTTCCTAAAGCAACTAAGCCCGACATCAAAGCGGCGATCGAGTCTTTATTTGATGTAAAAGTTACTAGCGTCAATACGGCCCGTCCCCCCCGTAAGAAAAAACGAGTCGGTCGCTTCCTGGGTTTTAAACCCCAGATTAAACGCGCGATCGTCACCCTCAAGGAAGGGGATACGATTCCTCTATTCCCAGACGTTTAGTTTTTTCTTGGTTTAGTGATGATCACTAAGCGTAAAATCCAAAATCCAAAATCCAAAAATTGAACTATGGGTATCCGTACTTATCGGCCATACACTCCAGGCACTCGGCAGGCAAGCGTCTCCGATTTCGCCGAAATTACTAAAAGTGAGCCGGAAAAATCATTAACAAGCTATAAGCACAACAAAAAAGGACGGAATAATCGCGGGGTTATTACCAGTCGCCATCGGGGTGGTGGTCACAAACGTCTCTATCGGGAAATTGATTTTCACCGAAACAAGCGCGAATACTCTCGCAAAGGTTGCCGCCATTGAATACGATCCCAATCGTAACGCCCGCATTGCCCTACTTTTCTACCAAGATGGGGAAAAACGCTATATTCTTAGCCCCTGGCGGTTTGGAAGTCGGCACCATGATTATTGCAGGAGATGATGCTCCCTTTGAAATTGGTAACGCGCTTCCCCTGAGCAAAATTCCCTTGGGTACGGACGTTCATAATATTGAACTCGTGGCTGGCAAGGGTGGACAAATGGCCCGTTCTGCGGGAGCCTCTGCTCAAGTGGTTGCCAAAGAAGGGGATTATGTAACCCTCAAATTGCCCTCCAAAGAAGTGCGGATGGTCAGAAAAGAGTGTTATGCCACCATTGGTAAAGTCGGAAATGCAGACAATCGTAACATCAAGTTAGGAAAAGCTGAACGGACTCGCCATCTAGGTAAACGACCCCATGTTCGGGGTAGCGTCATGAACCCTGTGGATCACCCGCATGGAGGTGGAGAGGGCCGCGCACCAATCGGTCGTTCTGGGCCAGTAACACCTTGGGGTAAACCGACCTTGGGTGCCAAAACTCGTAATAAGAAAAAGCGTAGTAGTGGGCTTATTGTCCGCCGTCGCACGAAATAAACTTTGTTTACTTAGTAATACTACCAGTATCCAACTATGGGTCGTTCTCTCAAAAAAGGGCCTTTTATCGCAGATAGTCTTCTCACGAAAATTGAGAAACTTAACGTAAAAGGCGACAAGCAAGTGATCAAAACCTGGTCAAGGGCATCTACTATCATGCCCGAAATGATTGGCCACACGATCGCCGTTCATAATGGCAAGCAACACGTTCCCATTTTCATTTCTGAACAAATGGTGGGTCATAAGCTGGGTGAATTCGCGCCCACCCGTACCTTTCGGGGCCACGCTAAGGGTGATAAAAAATCGGGTCGAAAATAAGAGGTAAACACTATGGCGATCAATACGACAGTAGAGGCTAAGGCGATCGCGCGCTATGTGCGGATGTCTCCCTACAAAGTCCGTCGTGTTCTCGATCAAATTCGGGGACGTTCCTATCGGGAAGCTCTGATTATTCTAGAGTTTATGCCTTACAAAGCCTGTGAGCCGATCTTGAAAACCCTACGGTCAGCCGTTGCCAATGCCGAACACAATGAAGGACTAGACCCCTCTAGCCTCGTTGTTAGTCAAGCATTTGCCGACGGTGGCCCTAGCTTAAGACGTTTTCGCCCCCGCGCCCAAGGCCGAGCTTACCAAATCCGTAAACCGACTTGCCACATCACTGTTGCCGTCGCGTCTGGATCGGAAGAATAATCAGTTCAATCCTTAACTTGTCAAGCGAAGCTAACGTAAGGTTCAAAAAAAATGGGACAAAAAATACATCCAATTGGCTTTCGTCTCGGTATTACCAAAGAACATAAATCCTGTTGGTACGCCGATTCAAAACGCTATCCAGAGTTACTCCAAGAAGATAACAAAATTCGGCTTTATGTCGAAAAAAATCTCAGTAATGCGGGAATTGCGGATATTCGCATCGAACGCAAAGCGGATCAAATTGAATTGAGTATTCATACCGCAAGACCTGGGGTGGTCGTTGGTCGAGGCGGCGCGGGTATTGAGCAATTGCGCGTGGGACTCCAAACGGCTCTCGGCGGTACCCGTCAAATTCGGGTCAATGTGATTGAAGTTGCCAAAGTTGACGCAGATGCTCGCTTAATCGGCGAATATATTGCCCAACAACTAGAACGTCGGGTTTCTTTCCGTCGGGTTGTCCGCCAAGCCATTCAACGGGCGCAACGGGCTGAAGTTAAGGGAATTAAAATCCAAGTCAGTGGTCGTCTGAATGGGGCAGAAATTGCGCGGACTGAATGGGTCGAGAAGGACGGGTTCCTCTCCATACTCTTCGGGCTGACATTGATTATGCCTATGTGACGGCTAAAACGACCTACGGAATTTTAGGGGTGAAAGTTTGGATTTTTAAGGGAGAAATTATTCCTGGACAAGATATTCAACCTGTCGTCGCTCCTGCGGCTCAACCTCGTCGAAAATCCTCTCGTCGTCAACAATTTGAAGACCGCTCTGGTGAATAGTCAAGGTGAATAGTCGATTTTTCAGTAGTCAGTCCGTAGTCAACGGGATCATGAAATACCTAGAAACTATCGTCAACTAACTATTAAAAATTACCAACTAAAAATTACCAACTAAAAACTATTAACTAAAAACTATTAACTAATCATGTTAAGTCCCAGAAGAACAAAATTCCGTAAACAACAACGCGGTCGGATGAGAGGTTTGGCCAAACGGGGAAGCACCATCAATTTTGGAGAATTTGCGCTCCAAGCCATTGAACCCTCTTGGATTACCGCTCGCCAAATTGAAGCGGCTCGTCGTGCGATGAATCGTTATATTCGTCGGGGTGGGAAAATCTGGATTCGTATTTTTCCTGATAAACCCGTTACCCAACGCCCTGCTGAAACTCGGATGGGTTCTGGTAAAGGTTCACCCGAATTTTGGGTAGCTGTTGTCAAACCTGGACGGATTATGTTTGAGGTGGGGGGCGTTACTGAAGAAGTGGCCCGTGAAGCAATGCGTCTTGCGTCCCAAAAATTACCCATTAAAACTAAGTTCATCACTAAGAATGAGGAGTATGTGTAACAATGGCTCTCCCAAAAATTGCAGATGCTAGAGCATTAAAGGATGAAGAACTGTCCGAGGCGATCGTTGCGGCGAAGAAAAAATTGTTTGATTTACGGTTTCAGCAAGCGACTCGTCGCCTAGAGACTCCCCATGAATTCAAACATACTCGTCACCGCCTAGCCCAACTGTTGACGGTGGAAGGAGAAAGACAGTCTAAGGCTGCAACTCCCGAAGAAGCGTAAAACAGACTTTTCTAAATTCATCTCAAAAACCAAAATCGATTATGGCAGTTAAAGAAAGAGTCGGCGTTGTTGTGAGTGACAAAATGGATAAAACCGTTGTTGTTGCGATCGAAAACCGCTCTCCCCACCCCAAGTACGGCAAGATCGTCGTTAAAACTAAAAAGTTTAAAGCCCACGACGAAGACAACCAGTGTAAAGAAGGCGATCGCGTCCGCATTCAGGAAACCCGCCCTTTGAGTAAAACCAAACACTGGACAGTTGCCGAAATCCTGACTCATTAAACTCAAGTCCATTACTTTCAGAGGAATCGTCGTGATTCAACAACAAACCTACCTCAATGTCGCTGACAATAGCGGCGCACGCAAATTAATGTGTCTGCGAGTTTTAGGCACAGGAAACTGCACCTACGGCGGCATCGGCGATCAAATCGTTGCGGTTGTTAAGGATGCTATTCCCAATATGCCCGTCAAAAAATCCGATGTCGTGAAAGCGGTCATCGTTCGTACTCGTCAAACCGTCAGCCGAGAAAGTGGTATGAGCATTCGTTTTGATGACAATGCCGCCGTGATTATTAATGCTGATGGAAATCCGAAGGGAACACGGGTTTTTGGCCCCGTTGCACGGGAATTACGGGATAAAAACTATACCAAAATCGTCTCCCTCGCCCCGGAGGTAATCTGATGACCAAAAAATCAACTACCCCTAAGCGTTATAAAATGCACGTCAAAAAAGGGGATACCGTCCAAATTATTTCGGGCAAAGATAAGGGAAAAGTGGGAGAAATCCTACAAATCCTGCCCCAAAAAAGCCAGGTCGTCATCAAGGGAGTTAACATCCGCACCAAGCACGTTAAACCCCAACAAGAAGGCGAATCTGGACAAATCACTACCTTTGAAGCTCCCATTCACAGTTCTAAAGTGATGCTTTATTCCAATAAGGAAAAAGTTGCCAGCCGAGTCTGCCACACCTTTACCGAAGATGGAAAGAAAGTACGGATGCTCAAGAAAACGGGTGAACTCCTGGATTAATTGAGAATTGTTAATTGTTTAATTGAGAATTTTCTATTCTCAACTGTTAATTACTTAAATCCTGACCAAGCCCAGGAATTCATAAAAACCATGAAACTGCCCCTTAAACAGATCTATCAGGAAACTATTGTTCCCCAACTCACCGAAGAGTTTGGTTACAAGAATGTCCATGAAGTTCCCAAGGTCGTCAAAATTACGATTAATCGCGGTTTAGGAGAAGCTTCTCAGAATGCTAAAGCTCTTGAATCTTCTATTGTAGAATTATCGACGATTAGCGGACAAAAACCCGTTGTTACCCGTGCTAAAAAGGCGATCGCGGGTTTCAAACTCCGAGAAGGAATGCCCGTCGGAGTAATGGTCACTTTACGATCTGAACGGATGTACTCCTTCTTAGACCGACTGATTAGCCTAGCACTCCCCCGTATTCGAGATTTTCGTGGCATTAGCCCCAATAGTTTTGATGGTCGCGGTAACTACAGTTTAGGAATTCGAGAACAACTCATTTTTCCTGAAATTAGCTACGACAGTATCGATCAAATTCGCGGATTTGATATCTCGATCATCACCACCGCTAAAACCGATGAAGAAGGACGTGCCTTACTAAAAGCGATGGGAATGCCCTTTAAAAACCCATAGTTAATTGATAATAGAAAAATTGATAATGGATAATGAATGGTTTAGCCAACATCAAGAGCTTAAATCTGTTTAAGTTCTCCAAAAGCAACTATTAATTATCAACTATTAATTATCAACTATCAATTAAAAAGAATCCACTAGGAAAAAAACTTAAGGAATAATGGCATCAACCGACACAATTTCCGATATGCTCACCCGCATCCGTAATGCCTGTGCAGTGAGACATCCCACAACCCTAGTTCCCACTACCAAAATGACCCGTAATATTGCCCAAGTCCTCAAAGACGAAGGCTTTATCGAAGGATTTGAAGAAGTGGGCGAAGGCATCAAGAGTAACCTCGTTCTAACCCTCAAATATAAAGGAAAAAATCGCCAACCCCTGATTAATACCCTACAACGGGTCAGCAAACCAGGTCTGCGGGTGTATTCTCCCTCCAAAGAAATTCCCAGAGTTTTAGGCGGTATCGGCATTGCCGTTGTCTCCACCTCTAGCGGGGTTATGACAGACCGAGAAGCCCGTCGTCAGAAAATTGGCGGCGAAATCCTTTGCTACGTCTGGTAATTTGAGTGATTAGTCAATAGTCATTGGTAATCAGTGATTGATAGCGTTATTAAACGATCAATCCTCTATTAACAGCACACTATTAACTATTAACCAAGAAAGCATGAACCTCTAATCACAGTTAAAAACTATGTCTCGTATTGGTAAACGCCCCATCCCCATCCCGGCCAAAGTGACCATTGACATCAATGAATCACACTTGACCGTCAAAGGGCCCAAAGGCACCCTAGAGCGCGATCTTCCAGAGAAAGTCAAAGTCGAACAAGACGGAGAAATCCTGAATGTCATTCGCCAAGACGAATCTCGGACTGCGCGGGAACGTCATGGACTCGTCCGTACCCTAGTCGCCAACATGGTCGAAGGTGTTTCTAAAGGATTTGAAAAACGCCTCGATATTCAAGGAGTCGGCTATCGTGCCCAGGCCCAGGGAACTAAAATCACCCTCAACTTGGGATACAGCAAACCTGTTGAAATGGCTATGCCAGACGGTATTCAGGTCGCTGTCGAAAATAATACCCAAGTTATCGTCACGGGTATTGATAAAGAACTAGTCGGCAATATGGCCGCTAAAATTCGGGCGACTCGTCCTCCCGAACCCTATAAAGGAAAAGGTGTCCGTTATTTGGGCGAATTTGTTAGACGTAAAGCTGGTAAGACAGCCAAAGGTAAGAAATAACCATGAAATTGACTCGCCAAGAACTACTTCAACGCCGCCACAAACGGATTCGGCGCAAACTGAGTGGAACATCCGAATGTCCCCGCTTAGCTATTTTTCGTTCCAATCAGCATATTTATGCTCAGGTTATTGATGATGTCGCCCAACATACCCTGGCGGCTGCATCGACCCTAGATCCAGACCTAAAAAGTGAACTGGAATCTACCTCCGATTCAACTGCTTCGGCTGCCGTTGGTAAATTAGTCGCTAAACGTGCCTTAGCCAAGGGGATTGAATCAGTGGTATTTGATCGGGGTGGAAACCTTTATCATGGCCGTGTTAAATCCTTAGCCGAAGCTGCCCGTGAAGCTGGGTTGAACTTTTAGAAATTTATTGAATGTGGAGGTAAAACTATGGCAAATCGTAAAGGCAGCAGAACCAAAGCCCAAGAGACTAACTGGCAAGAGCGGGTTATTCAAATCCGTCGCGTGAGTAAGGTGGTCAAAGGTGGTAAAAAACTCAGCTTCAGAGCGATCGTTGTCGTCGGCAATGAAAGTGGACAAGTGGGTGTTGGGGTTGGTAAGGCAGGGGATGTCATTGGAGCTGTCCGTAAAGGCGTTGCTGATGGCAAAAAACAGCTAATTGATGTGTCCCTAACTAAGGCAAACTCGATTACCCATATTACCAAGGGAGCCTCTGGTGGAGCCAATGTCATTATTCGTCCAGCGGCACCAGGTACTGGGGTAATTGCAGGGGGAGCCGTGCGGACAGTGCTGGAATTAGCTGGGATCAAAAATATTCTGGCTAAACAGTTAGGTTCTAATAATCCGCTTAATAATGCCAGAGCCGCCGTTAATGCTTTAGAAACCCTCAGAAGTTTTGCCGAAGTTGCAGAAGAAAGAGGCGTTTCTGTCGAACATCTTTATACTTAAGTCAAAACTCTCAGCTTAGAGGCTTAATCGTAGCGAATCGTGACGTTACGCTTCTGGCTTTTGCTAGATTTTTGATTATTTAAACCAAATTCATTTACTGAGAAATTAAAGATTATGCGATTAGACGAACTTTCTCCTAAAGAGGGGTCAACCAAACGTCGCCGTCGAGTCGGGCGGGGTATTGCCGCAGGTCAGGGCGCAAGTTGTGGCTTTGGAATGCGGGGACAAAAATCCCGTTCAGGTCGTCCTACTCGTCCCGGTTTTGAAGGGGGACAAATGCCTCTTTACCGTCGTTTACCCAAGCTCAAACACTTTCCGTTAATTAATCAGAGACAGTACACCATTATTAATGTTGGTCGTTTGAATGGTCTGCCTGCTAAAACAGAAGTTACTCTCGCGAGTTTGATGGAAGCAGGAATTGTCACCAGTAATGATGGCTCCTTAAAAATTCTGGGCGACGGAGAATTGACTGTTGCTTTAACTGTAAAAGCGGCGGCCTTTACTAAGGGTGCTAAGGAAAAAATCGAATCGGCTGGTGGTTCTGTGGTGATTAGTCAAGAGTAGTAGAGTGTTTGAAAATTCACTCTATTAATTGATAAATCATCATTTTAATTGATTTTACCAACGCGAAAACTGTGTATTAGGCGATCGCCAACTGCCTTTACTCGGTTGAGATCTTTTTTCCTTAAAATTTCCGAACTGATTGTAGCTGATACACTAATAACTAATCACTAATAATTAATCACCGATAACTAAATTATGGTCGTTAGTCGAGATAAAACCCCTTCAGCCCAGGAAACTTTTTTACAGATGGCTCAAGCGGCTGGCCTCCGAGGTCGGTTGCTGATTACGATTGCGCTATTAATTTTGGTACGCCTGGGTATTTTTATTCCGATTCCAGGCATTGATCGCCAAGCTTTTACGGCAGCCATTAGCAATAGCCCCGTCCTGGGATTTCTAGACATTTTTACTGGGGGAGGGATCTCAACGATTGGGATTTTTGCCCTGGGCATTCTTCCCTATATTAATGCCTCTATTATTTTACAGTTATTGACGGCGGCGGTTCCAGCCCTAGAAGATTTACAAAAAAATGAAGGTGAAGCGGGTCGTCGCAAAATCTCCCAATATACCCGTTATGTCGCAGTAGGCTGGGCCATTATCCAAAGTATTGGTTTAACGGTTGGTTTACTCCGTCCCTACGCTCCTACTTAATGGCCCCGTTTTTATTGTCCAAACGTCTTTGGCATTAACGGCGGGTTCACTTTTTGTCATGTGGATTTCTGAATTAATTACAGAAAGAGGGATTGGAAATGGGGCTTCTTTGTTGATTTTTGTCAATATTGTGGCAACTTTACCCAAAACCTTGGGAAATACCATTGACTATGCCCAAACAGGAGGACGAGAAGCGATCGCCCAGGTCGTGATTTTGCTCCTCAGTTTTCCTGGCGATGATCGTCAGTATTGTCTTTGTGCAAGAAGGAACTCGGCGAATCCCCATTATTTCAGCCCGTCGTCAAGTCGGTAAACGGCTTTATCGAGAAAGAACTAGTTACTTACCCCTGCGCTTAAATCAGGGTGGAGTAATGCCGATCATTTTTGCCTCGGCAGTGTTAATTCTCCCCTCTTCTTTAGCAGGATTTTTAAGCAATAATAAGGATTTGAGTTCCGTTGGACAGGTTTTTGTGCAAATTGCTAATTCTTTGCAACCTGGAACCTGGACTTATACCATCGTGTATTCTGTCTTAATTTTCTTCTTTAGCTATTTTTACGCTTCTTTGATTGTCAATCCCGAAGATATTTCTAAAAATCTTAAAAAAATGGGTTCTAGCATCCCAGGCATCAGACCAGGGAAAAAGACAGAAGAATACTTAGAAGGAGTTCTCAATCGACTTACCTTTTTAGGCGCGATTTTTCTCAGTGCAGTTGCGATCATTCCTGTGTTTGTAGAAAATGCCACGGGTGTAACGACTTTTCGAGGTTTAGGCGCGACATCCTTATTAATTTTAGTAGGGGTTGCGATCGATACCGCCAAACAAATTCAAACCTACGTCATCTCTCAACGTTATGAAGGCATGATCAAACAGGATTAATTTTCCCAAATTTTTCCCTTGTAATAGAGGCGTTTCCAAAAAGCGTCTCTATTCTTGTTAAACAGACTTTTTCATTCAAAAAAACTTATTATTACCATGAAAAACGGATTGATTTTTTTAGGGCCACCAGGATCGGGTAAAGGAACTCAAGGTCAAGTTTTAGCCAAAAATCTCCAAGTTCCCCACATTTCCACAGGCGATATGCTCAGACAGGCGATCGCGGATAAAACACCCTTAGGAGAACAAGCTCAATCCTATATGGATAAGGGAGAGCTAGTTCCCGATGATTTAATTTTAGATTTAATTCGAGAGCGATTATCGCAGGATGACACTAAAAATGGTTGGATTCTCGATGGTTTTCCCCGTAATGTCGCCCAGGCAGAATTTTTAGACCAACTACTTGTGGCTATCGACCATCGAGCTAAATGGGTGATTAATTTGAATGTACCAGACGATATTCTTGTAAACCGTTTATTACTTCGGGGGCGACAAGATGATAACGAAGAAACCATTCGCAATCGTCTTGTTGTTTATCAATGGCAAACCGCTCCCCTAGTCGGTTACTATCAAGACCAAGGTAAACTCTATTCCATCAACGGTGATCAATCTCCTGAAGAAGTCGGAAGTATCTTGCAAGATTTAGTTACTGCGTAGAAAATGTTAAGTAGAGAGGAAGTTATTAAGATAACACTTCACTTTTCTTCTTCTCTATCATTAAGATCCAGGCGTTAAAAAAATATCCAGGGGAAGAATACATGGCGATCGCGACTGTTTCACCCATTTCTATTACCCAAATTATTCCCTATAGTTTGCTAGAGGAGAACAAAAAACCAACCTTTGGCAACCGTTCAGTAGAAAAATTTTTATTGTCGCGAAAGAAGCATTACAACAAACTCACCCTGATAATATCTCCTTGGTTATTGCTGTAGCTCCTGGTCAGAAACTGGTTAACGAACCCTGGACTAGACGTTATAAGCCTGATTCAATTACCTTTTATACTTTTTTTAATAAAGATAATACTTTTGCCGCTATAGAAAAACTTTCAAAAATCATTGCTCCTAGTTATCGTGAAACAAAAATTCTCACACTGATTGATCCTTTGCCTACTACGATGCTTCAGGATTTTCATCGTTTCTCTGGAGAAATTAAGGCCCCACTAAGTAGTTCTGGTTGTATTCTCTATTCCGCTTATGGTAAGTAGAAATGAAAGATGAATATCAAAGAGTGGCAAGAAGAAGCCTAACGGCGGCGAGAGTCCTACTAGATGTTCAAATATACGAAATGGCTACTTTTTGTTGCTACCACGCCTATGAGTCGCTGCGTCTGCTCTGGCTACATCGAAATCTAAAAAACATGGCCCAAAAGTAACGCACCAAGTAAAACTTAAAACTTTTTGGAGTTGTGCTGAAACTATCGGCAACAATGAAATTACAGACAAAATAGCTCAATTGAATGTGGAAATTGGTTCTTTAAGAAATCGGTTACTTTATCCCAGAGAAGTGGATGGACAGATTAAAATTCCCGAAGATGAAGTCTCTCCCCAACAAGTTCAACAATTAATTGAAGATGTTCAGGTTATTGTGAATTGGGTCGGACAACAAATTTAATACCAACAAATTCCGCAGGATTCGCTCAAAGTTTGTTAAGATAACAAAGGGCCGCTAAAAAAGCTGTCTGTGTTTGTTGCGTCTTTAGATTTATTTTTATCAGGAGGTCGTCAACCACTTGTCCAAACAAGACCTAATTGAAATGGAAGGAACCGTAACGGAATCCCTTCCCAATGCGATGTTTCGCGTTGACCTAGATAATGGTTTTAATGTTTTAGCCCGATATTTCTGGCAAAATTCGGCGAAACTATATCAAAATTCTGCCTGGCGATCGCGTCAAAGTAGAATTGACCCCCTACGATCTTACCAAAGGTCGAATCACGTACCGTCTTAAAAACAAAAAATAACCTTTCGGCAGTTAAAAAAACTTATCAAAAACATTATGTTTAAACTTTAGCAAAAAAAAATGCTGACAGTGTCCTACAATATTGTTATAATAGTAAGCTTGCAGTACTGCCCAAAAATATAGGCATGAAAGTTAGAGCATCCGTAAAGAAAATGTGTGATAAATGTCGTGTCATCCGACGACGCGGCAGAGTAATGGTGATTTGTTCAAACCCCAAACACAAGCAACGTCAGGGTTAGAAGTCAGTTAATCATTCCATGAAACGAAACCAATCGTAAATCAAGAAACACTATCAATCATACAGAGGGAGAAACAACGTGGCGAGAATAGCCGGTGTTGACCTGCCCAGAGATAAGCGTGTGGAAATCGCACTAACCTATCTCTATGGTATCGGTCTATCGCGATCTCACAAAATCTTAGCTGGGACAGGCGTAAATCCTGATACCAGAGTTAAGGACTTGACCGACGAAGATGCCGCCGCTCTGCGTACCTACATCGATACCAATTACGAAATTGAAGGGGATTTGCGCCGTTGGGAAGCAATGAACATCAAGCGTTTGGTCGATATTGGAACGTATCGGGGTCGTCGTCATCGTATGGGACTACCTGTACGGGGTCAACGGACTCGAACCAATGCTCGTACCCGTCGGGGTCGTCGGGTTACCGTCGCTGGTAAGAAAAAAGCCCCATCCAAGAAATAATCCTATTTCTAATGCAATTGAGTTAAGCAGAGAGTTTAAGCAACCACTATGGCGCGACCAACCAAAAAAAGCGGACCGAAGAAACAAAAGAAAAATGTTCCTAGCGGTGTTGCTCACATCCAATCTACATTCAACAATACAATTGTCACCATCTCTGATACCAAAGGAGACGTAATTTCCTGGGCATCGGCGGGTTCAAGTGGCTTTAAAGGAGCTAAGAAGGGAACTCCCTATGCGGCCCAAACGGCGGCGGATAACGCTGGTCGTCGAGCAATTGAACAAGGAATGAGACAGTTAGAAGTTCTCGTGACAGGCCCCGGTGCTGGTCGAGAAACTGCCATTCGCGCGCTTCAGGGTGCGGGACTAGAGATTACTCTGATTCGGGATGTCACTCCCATTCCCCATAACGGTTGTCGTCCTCCCAAACGGCGGAGAGTGTAGTGAAGATTGGCAGGAAAAATTCTTAGTGTTACTCACGATCACGGGAATTAACCTGACAGCAAACTACAAATATAGATAGCAATAAAGGGTTACGGAAGGTCAAGAGCAGGGAGGTCACTAGCGTGGCGCAGTTTCAAATTGAGTGCGTTGAGTCTAAGACTCAGAAAAATCAAAGTCAATATAGTAAATTTGTTCTGGAGCCATTGGATCGAGGGCAAGGAACAACTGTCGGCAATGCCCTAAGAAGGGTAATGCTTTCTAATTTGGAAGGGGCGGCTGTGACGGCTATCCGCGTTGCGGGAGTCAATCATGAATTTGCCACCATTCCAGGGGTACGCGAGGATGTTTTAGAAATCATGCTCAACATGAAGGAAATCATTCTCAAGAGCTATAGTGACCAAACCCAAATTGGTCGTTTGCTTGCAATTGGCCCAGCGACCGTTACGGCTGCTCAATTTGATGTTCCGTCTGAAATCGAAGTTATCGATCCCAACCAGTATGTCGCAACCTTAGCGGAAGGGGCAAAGCTGGAGATGGAATTTCGAGTTGAGCGGGGTGCTGGTTATCGGGCGATTGAGCGGAGTAAGGATGATACGTCGTCCCTTGACTTTTTGCAAATCGATTCCGTTTTTATGCCAGTCACTAAGGTGAATTACGGTGTTGAAGATATTCGCCCTGATGGGTCGGCTGTTAAAGACCGTCTAACCTTGGAAATTTGGACAAATGGCAGTATTAATCCCAAGGAGGCTCTTTCGGAGGCTTCAGAGATTATTGCTGATCTCTTTAATCCTCTGAGAGATCTAAATGAGCTTGAAACAAGCCAGGCAGATTATCAAGACGAAATTAATCCTGAAAGTCAAATTCCCATTGAAGAATTACAACTTTCGGTTCGGGCTTATAACTGTTTAAAACGGGCGCAAATTAATTCGGTGGCGGATCTCTTAGATTATAGTCAGGAAGATCTTTTGGAAATCAAAAACTTCGGACAAAAATCTGCTGAGGAAGTGATTGAAGCATTGCAAAAACGCTTAGGGATTACCCTCCCCCAGGAAAAAGCGAAACCATAATGAGTGGATAGTCAATAGTGTTTAGTCATTAACTATTAGCTATCAACTACTAATTTTAACTAAATTAAGTTTGGAGGAATGGAAAATGCGTCATCGGTGTCGCGTCCCCCATTTGGGCAAACCAGCCGATCAACGAAAAGCGTTATTGCGATCGCTGGCTACGGCTTTGTTGCGGAATGGACAAATCAAAACGACCAAAGCTAGAGCAAAAGCGGTTCGCGGTGAAGTGGATCACATGATCACTCTAGCGAAAGAAGGCTCTTTGTCTTCTAGACGGCGGGCCTTGGGTTATATCTATGATAAGAGCCTGGTTCACTCGCTTTTTGCGGATGCTCCTGATCGCTATAAAGACCGTAACGGTGGCTATACCCGTGTGGTCAGAACCCTGCGTCGTCGGGGTGATAATGCGGAAATGGCCATTATCGAATTAGTGTAAGGTCATGGGTGAAGCGTCATTGCCAGAAAAAAAAGGGTTGCTCTAGTCATTCAATACTTAGGCACTCATTTTCATGGTTGGCAACGACAATCCCAGTACCGTACTGTCCAAGAAACAATCGAAAATGCGATCGCGGAAATCCTTGATCATCCTGTGACGTTACATGGTGCGGGACGAACGGATAGCGGAGTTCATGCGGCGGCGCAAGTTGCCCATTTTGAACACAGTAGTTCTATTCCAGGCGATCGCTGGGCGCAGGTCTTAAATAGTCGTTTACCCGACGATATTTTAATTCGAGGTTCAGCCCAGGTTTCATCCCCTTGGCACGCCCGCTTTTCGGCTCTCTGGCGACGGTATCGTTACACCATTTATACCGACAAACGGCCAAATTTATTTATTAAACCGTTTAGTTGGCACTATTATCACGCTCCTCTAAAAGAATCTCTAATACAAGCGGCTCTTGCTCCTCTCATTGGCAAACACCATTTAGCGGCTTTCCATCGGGCGGGTTCTGATCGTTCCCACTCCTGGGTTGAAGTCCAGTCCGCAGAATGTTATCGCAATGATTCCTGTCTTATGATAGAAATTCAAGCGAATGGCTTTTTGTACGGCATGGTTCGGCTGTTAGTTGGGATGTTAGTCGAAGTCGGTAGAGGACAGCTTTCCCTGGATGACTTTACGGATATTTGGGTAAATCAACGTCGAGAAGCGGTGAAATACTCTGCTCCCGCTAAAGGCCTATGTCTTTTGCGAGTGGGCTATCCAGAGTTTCCTTTTCCCCCATCCGTTTGGTTTGATACCCAACCTCTTTTTATGTTTCAGGGAATAACAAGAGAGAATATAGGGCTATCTTTTCTAGCAGATACGCCCCCATCTAAAATCCAAAATGTAATCTTATGAACAAAACCATTCTTCCTACCGCCGCAACCCTTGACCACAAATGGTATGTGATCGATGCGGCTGATCAACGTTTAGGTCGTTTAGCGACGGAAATCGCAACGATTCTCCGAGGCAAAAATAAGCCGACGTTTACTCCCCATATGGATACGGGTGATTTCGTTGTTGTCATCAACGCAGAAAAAATTGCGGTAACGGGCAAAAAACGGGATCAAAAGCTCTATCGTCGTCATTCTGGCAGACCTGGTGGAATGAAGATAGAAACCTTTGGCAAACTCCAGGCGCGGCTTCCTGAAAGAATTCTTGAAACCGCCGTTAAAGGAATGTTACCGAAAAATTCTTTGGGCAGACAACTGTTCACTAAACTTAAGGTTTATGCAGGCCCTTCCCATCCCCACGCCGCTCAACAACCCGAAGTGCTGACGGTCAATACTATCCCTGTTGGAGGTAAATAATGCAAGCTACTGATTCTAAAAAAGTCGTTTATTGGGGAACAGGTCGTCGTAAACAGGCGATCGCCAGAGTCCGTCTCGTGCCTGGTACGGGAGAAGTGATTGTCAATGGGAAAGAGGGAAGTGATTACTTTAACCGAATCGCTAACTATACCCAAAGTGTCAAAGCTCCTTTGGAAACCCTCGGTTTAGAAAATGAGTACAACATTCTCGTCAATGCTCATGGCGGTGGTTTAACAGGACAATCTGATGCGGTGAAACTCGGTGTTGCCCGTGCGCTTTGTCAGTTGGCTCCTGAAAATCGTCAGCCCCTCAAAGCAGAAGGTTATTTGACTCGCGATCCCCGTGCTAAAGAACGGAAAAAATACGGTTTACATAAAGCCCGTAAAGCTCCCCAATACTCGAAACGATAGAGGACACATCCTATGCCAAAAGCTGAAATTCATCCCACTTGGTATCCTGATGCCAAAGTTTATTGTAATGGTGAACTGGTTATGACCGTT
This sequence comes from uncultured cyanobacterium, assembly GCA_963807635.1. GTDB lineage: Bacteria > Cyanobacteriota > Cyanobacteriia > Cyanobacteriales > Microcystaceae > Snowella. Next base: position 55,206 of record CAWEDJ010000031.1, on the reverse strand, counting down.
GGTTCGACCCAACCCGAAATTTCTGTGGAAGTTTGGTCGGGCAATCATCCCTTTTATACGGGAACCCAAAAAATCATGGATACGGAAGGCGCGTTGATCGCTTCATGCGGAAATATCAAAAGTTGGATAAAAAGACTGAAGCGACTGCTGAAAGTTAAATCCGTTAAAACTTTGAATTTTATTTTACCCAGTAAATTCTTGCTGGGTTTTTTCCTTATTGGGATTTAGTCTTTAAACCCTATTCTGTATAAATTTGGAACCTCCATTCCGGAGGTTCCAAATACTTTCGGTACTGTTCTGAATCTGTGGATAAAACACGTCACAATGAATAGACTGACTGTCTTCCAGAAATACGATCCACAGGCTTAGAACATTATCTGTTTTTTTTACTTTTTAATCGCTTTAACCCTATACCAAGACCAATTCCTGTGATAGAGCCAAAGATAGTAGCACTTCCTGAAATATCCCAAGGCACTGCTGTGACTTTGATCGACTGCAACTGGGTTGTTCCTCCCGCCGAGGTCGTATTATCTCCAAAAAAAAGAAAATTTGGAGTTTGATAGACCGCGCTCCCGAAACCTTGAGCAACACTATAATTTCGTAAATTGCCCTTTAGGAGCAGAGTCCCTCCTGCGAATAAACTGTACTGCTCACCCCTAACTTGTAAATTGTAGCTGGTGAAATTATCAAAAATTCCCCCGACATTGTTATTTATTTCACCAATGACATTGAAATTTCCATTATCCTGGGAAAAAATATCTGGAGTAAAGGGATCCGTTTTAGTATTGGGATTCCGAAAACCAATTTCAATGCCCATCTTATCACTACTCAAAACCAATAAGTTAAATCCCGCACGAAGGGAGCCGTTAATGCCATTATTGGTTTGGGAATCCATCTTGGCGGTAAATAGGATATCGTAGCCCGTCTGACGATCCAACACAGGAAAAGCACTATTAATAAAAGTCGTCGGATGGATGAAACTTCCGCCGCTCACCAAGTCTCCCGCATTCACAGAAACTTGATAATTGTAGTAACCACTATAAAAGCTCTCACTGGTCGAGGAGGCGAGTATCGTACTCTGGTTTAGAGTGTTAACGGTTTGTGTCCCCGCCGTTCCGAAGGGATTATTGCGATCAATCGTCGTAAATCCCAGATAAGGGTTGGGAGAATTGTATTGATTGGGCGTTACACCAGAACTTCCATCATAAAGAGTCACTACTGTTGCGGCTTTAACGGGTAATGCACCAGAACCCCAGATTAGCCCCAGCATTGCTAGATTTCCTAAAAACGTGATCGCCTGAGATTGCATCTATAAAATATATAATAAGGAACAAAGAATAAATAACTTATGCGTTTTGATTGTTTTGAGGAATGACTCTGTAATTCCATTTCGGAAGATATTCATCAAAAACGATGAGTAAATTCGTTAGTGTCTTTATTTATTCGCGCTCCAGATTTAAGCTTTCTGAAACCCTTATATAGTAGGGCCCGTTTTTTTGTTTTTGAACCAGCGCGAAAGATTCATGACACTAACGTAAATTCTTTTTGAAACCATCAACAACCTTTTGTATTTTAGTATAAACCTTATCTGTAAGATTAACGCTTACAGTGAAACTCGTTTTGGTAGCCCACATTCAGCACTTCTTAACACTTGATCGATAAGTTATCCTAATATATCGTTTGCAACCCTTACACTGCAAGATTTTGACAGAATTGCGCTTGCCGATCAATCCTTAGTTGTAATAAATTGTAACTAAAATTCTCAGAAAAAACTGATAGCTAGGAATCTTTATCAATATGAAGTTCTCAAATAAAGGTTCTCCGTGAAAAGGCTTTTGAATGGGTTAAGAAATAAAAAGATATGTTCAGAAGTGATGAATGTGGGATGATTAGCGGTGACGCTGTTGATGCCATTGCCAGGCGTGGATGATGATTTTCTCTAAATCGGCGTATTGGGGTTGCCAGTCCAAGATTTTTTGGGCTTTTTCACTACTGCCAACTAAAATGGGCGCGTCTCCCGCTCGGCGATCGCCTTCTTTGACGGGTAGGGGAAGTCCAGTCACTTTTTTTGTGGTTTCAATCACGTCTCGAACGGAGAAACCATTGCCATTGCCTAGATTAAACAGATTACTTTCTCCGCCTTGCAATAAATATTCCAATCCTAAAATGTGAGCATCGGCGAGGTCACAAATATGAATATAGTCCCGTACAGCCGTTCCATCGGGAGTATCGTAATCTGTGCCAAAAATTGACAAAAATTCCCGTTTTTTCAAGGTTGTTAATAATGCCAGGGGAATTAAATGGGTTTCGGGATCGTGGTCTTCCCCTAATAAACCATCAGGCTCGGCTCCTGACGCATTAAAATAACGGAAAATAACGGATTTTAGTCCGTAGGCATGATCAAAATCAGCTAACATTTGTTCGACAACCCGTTTAGCTCGCCGCGTAGGGACTGAGGGGCTGGATGGGATGGTTTTCCGTCATGGGAACTTCCTTGGGCATTCCATAGACGGCACAGGTGGAAGAAAAGACAAATTTTTTGATATTCGCCGCAATCATCGCTTCCAGTAGCGTAAGAGTACCAACCACGTTATTACGGTAATATTTGGCGGGTTCTTGGACGGATTCGCCAACGGCAATGAACGCGGCAAAGTGCATGACTGCATCAATTTGGCGAGTGGCAAATAAATTATCTAAAAAAGCGCGATCGCTGATGTCGGCAACAAGAAGTTCAGCTTGCAATCGGTCTTGGATTAATTCAGGATGGCCGTAGGAAAGGTTGTCGAGAACAATGACCTGGTAGCCCGCCTTTTGGAGAGCGAGAACCGCATGGGCCCCAATATAGCCCGCTCCCCCTGTGACTAAAATTGTATTTTGAGATTGAGACATTGTTACCTCGGATTGAGCTAAATAAATATCGGCAAAATCGGCCAATAAAAAGCCCCCTTAACAGGATGACGACAAGGCATTCAATAACAAGCAGTGTTTAAATGCGGGTCAAACCAAGACAGGGAGCGATAAATATGAGGACTAAGAACTGACTTTTTGAGATTTTAAAGATTGTAACTGACGAAGCAATACGTCTATTTCGGCCTCTAGATAAAGATATTCAAGCTGCTGGGCGACTTGATAGGTTTTGGGGCTGAGTAATCCTGAAGCCGCAGATTGATTTGAAGCGGTAGTAGAAGCAGTTCGTGAAGCTAGTTGGGTTGTCATTGATAGTTATTTTTTTTATGAAAACGTGAGTTCTAATCTGAGAGTGTATTATATACCAAGTTATATTGCGGTATATGAATTTACATTAAGAAAATGTTAAGTTTTAAAGATACGATGGTTTAAGGCTTGCTTACTCAATCATTTAAGTTTTAGGAAATTGTAACGTTTATGTCTCGTCGATCGCTGTTTGCTCTCTTTTTCGGTCTAGGGTTTACACTCTTTCTCAATCTGGTGAATCTCGCTCCTGCCTTGGCTCTCGGTGGCACTCAACTGCCCTTAAATGAACCTGCTCCCGATTTTGCTTTACCCAGTAATAGCGGCGATCGCGACATTGCCCTATCGGATTATCGGGGCCAATGGGTCGTCCTCTATTTTTATCCCAAGGATTTTACATCGGGTTGCACATTGGAAGCCAAACGTTTTCAGAAAGATTTACCCCAATATAGGGCGAAAAATACCCAGATTTTAGGCGTAAGTGTGGATGACGTAGAGAGCCATGCCGAATTTTGTGATTCCGAGGGACTAAAGTTTCCTTTACTAGCTGATACAACGGGAACAGTGAGTAAACAATACAGTTCTTGGTTGAGCGGAATGTCTCTGCGCCATACCTATTTGATTGATCCCGATGGGATTTTACGCGATCGCTTTTTGGGGGTACAACCTGCCATTCATAGTAGTGAAGTGTTGGCTCGCTTGGAAGAACTGCAAGCTGGGTAATGAACTTATTTTTTAAGAAATATTGACTATAGCCCCCTAAATCCCCCAATTCTGGGGGACTTTCAAACATTCTCTCTAAGACTGGGAGGCTAGGGGAGCAAATCCGTAACACCAAATAAACTATACTGACTTCGGTTGAAAATTCTTACTGGTTACTGCTGTCTATGGGCGTTAGTCGTCGTCAATTGTTAATCGCGGGAGGAACCCTCGGCGGTCTGGGGGCGGCTTCTCTTTTGCATCGAGTTTTTTCTCAAAATAAGGCTTTGTCTCCCCAGGAAAGCGTGACCCTCAATGCCCCCGTTGCCCAATCCCCCATTTCGTCCCCTGCGCCAAAAGGTTTAACCGCACCCGTTCGCGGGAGATGTGCGGATCGTGGTCATTAGTGATCTCAATAGTCAGTACGGCTCGACAACCTACGAGAAAGAAGTGGATCAGGCGATCGCGTTTATTCCCGATTGGCAACCCGATTTAGTGCTTTGCGGCGGAGATATGGTCGCGGGACAAAAAAATTCCCTCACGTCTGACCAAATTACAGCAATGTGGGAAGGATTTGATCAACATATTGCGGCTCCCCTTCGTCAAGCAAAAATTCCGCTAGGGTTTACCATTGGCAATCACGATGGATCGGGGCGATCGTTCAGGGAAAAATGCGGTTTCAAAAAGACCGAGATTTGGCTTCTAATTATTGGAATAATCCTCGTCATAATCCAGACTTAACCTTTGTCGATAAAGCGAAATTCCCTTTCTATTACAGTTTTAGTCAAAATAATATTTTTTATCTCGTGTGGGATGCTTCTACCGATCGCCTTTCCGAAGAACAATTAATTTGGGTAGAAAAAAGTTTAGCCAGTGCCGCTGCCCAGTCCGCCAAAATGCGAATCGCGATCGGCCATCTTCCCCTCTATGCCGTTGCGATCGGACGTAATACCGCAGGGAATACCCTTTCTAATCCCGATAAATTACGCACGTTGCTAGAAAAATATCACGTCCACACCTACATTAGCGGCCATCACCACGCCTATTTTCCAGGGAAACGCGGCGAACTCGAACTTCTACATACGGGAGCGTTAGGGAGCGGCCCCGCAAATTAATTAATAGCCAACAGCAACCTTTCAAAACCCTGACCGTTGTTGATATTAATCTGAATTCTGAATCAACGATTTATACAACCTACAACATGAACAATTTATCAGTTGTGGATAATCAGACGTTGCCTCGAATCCTTGTGGGCTATAATGGCTGGGTTTTACGGAGAGATGTTAGTTGGGAAGAATTAACGCCCCAGGAACAGAAAATTTAAGTTATGCACACCCTTTAAAAAATTGCTATTATCCATTCACATTAATACTCTCTCGTAACAGTTTGAACCAATAACAGGGAAGCAAACCTACTTGACTCCTCAGACAATTATGACAGCGAAATTTGTGTAGTAGTAGGACAAGTAGAACTAAACGAACCGACGATGGATGGCTTAGAGAGGGGAATATCTCAGGACTTTGACAGGAATTACAACGCATAATACGAAAGAATATCTTAACCTATGCCTAAAAACTGAGATAAATAGATGAAATATTAGTTGTATTATCTTTAAAATTAATAACTAGAAACATTGTTTAATCAAAAGCCGTAATTCATAGATAAATTTATTGCGGCCAATTAACTATTTTTAATACAGTCAATTTATGCAAACAAGTTTTTTTGAAAACGAAGAAATTATTTAAAATGAAATAAAAAATAACGTTTTGAATTAAGAATAAAAGTAAGATAACAGTATAGTTATTTTTTGTCATCAGCAATAACACTTAAGTATTTAGGGAATGAGCCAAAAAAGAAATCAGTAATACCTCGTAAGTAGATTGTGAAATAGGTAAAAACAGAATGTGATCTTTGTTCTTGTTTAGATCGAACTTGAAATTGAGATTCTAGGTGGAAGAAAAGTACTGTTTTTGATTTCTGTCGATTTTTCTCTTAGCCATTAAATGCCCTGATTGATCGCAAAAAAAAAGGTTTAGTTTGCAGTCCCAAAATCTAAGACTTACAATCTAAACCCCCAAAAACAATCACGATTTTTAATCGCGATCGCCAAAGCAAATTATCAACGTTATAAAGGACGATAAACGCGGTAATTAATATTCGGAAAAATATTATCCATTGCTTCCACTTGGGTTAACCAGCCAGAATCCACTTTGTCTGCATTAACATCCTCAAAAAGCTTATCAAAACGGAGCAAATGGGAACGAGTCCGACGCACTGCATAGGGAACCATTGTCCCCGTTTTCATAATAAAAGCCCAGTCAGAGGATTGAGCTAACAATAATTCACGAGCCGCTTGATTTAAGGCCCGTTCTTCCAACTCATCTGCCGCTTCTCGACGACTAATCTCTATCATCCGTTCAGCGGCCTTATGTAAATGGGGATAAATCCACGCATTCGTTTCATTGAGCCAATATTCATGGAATCCCTTAAAACCCCAACTTGATTGGGAAGGACGACAAACCTGTTGATTAGGATTATTGCGTAAATAATCAGCCAGATGGGTCATCTCAAAGGTATTTTGGTCATGCCAAGACTTGCGGAAGAGATAATCAATAAACCAAGGGCCTTCATACCACCAATGCCCGAATAATTCTGCGTCGTAGGGCGAAACTACCAACGGCGGACGTTGCATAATTCCCGCTAAATGGCCAACTTGCCTTTCTCGGTTATACATGAAGTTCGCGGCGTGTTCGGCGGCTTTTTCTTTTGCCCAGTAGGGATCATAGAGAGCTTTTTCTGAAAGACCTGCCTGACGACTGGTAATTTTGTGGTATTTGATGCCGATATTTTTCCGTTGACCGTTGGGCATGATATAGGGCTTAATATACTCATATTCCGCTTCCCAGCCCAAATCTTTATAAAATTCCCGATATTCAGGATCGCCAGGATACCCGACCTGGGATGACCAAACTTGCTGAGAGGATTCGTGATCCCGTCCAAACGCGGCAACCCCAGTTTCCGTAAAAATCGGCGCGTAGGTTCCAAAACGGGGACGAGGACGAGCATACAAAATTCCGTGACCATCTACCAAAAAGTAACGCAAACCCGCATCGGCCAGCATTCTTTCTACGCCTTCAAAGTAGGCACATTCAGGCAACCAAATTCCCTTGGGAGGACGGCCAAAATTTTCTTCGTAATGTTCACAGGCGACTTTGATTTGTGACCAGACTGCCTGGGGATACATTTTCATCAGGGGAAAATATCCGTGAGTCGCGCCACAGGTCAGAATTTCTAAATTATTGGAATCCAGAAATTTTTTGAACGCACCGACTAAATCGCGATCGCACCGTTCCCAGGTTTGACGAACGAGATCAAATTCCTTTTCGTAATATTCAGCCAAATAACGAACGTGGCCATTATGCTCGTTGTGTTTAATTTCTTTTTGGACTAATTCTTGTAATTGATTGAGATGTTGATCGTAACGGTCTTGTAAGAGGGGATCTCGTAACATAGAGACCAGAGGCGGGGTCATGCTCATGGTCATTTTGAAATCGATTCCATCCCGCTTTAATCCTTCAAAAACGTGGAGCAGAGGAATATAGGTTTCGGTAATCGCTTCATAGAGCCACTCTTCTTCCAATACATAGTCACTTTCGGGATGACGCACGAAGGGTAAGTGAGCATGAAGGACGAGGGCAACATAGCCAAGAGACATAGGAGTTCCGCGCCTTTTAGGGTTTAAATAAATCTGTACTGTCCAGTTTAGCGGATTAGGAGCGCGATCTTTTAAGATTTTTGCATCGAGTCCTATTCAGACTGATTCGGCTTTATAAATCCTGCAACAAATCTTTACAATAATTGCTCACAAGCTTTTATTTAAGATTAAACAACATCAATAATAAGATAATAGCTGTATTTATAATAATTTAAATCTATACAATAGCATTGCAGTCAAATTTATCAATTTATTCAAAAATAAAACTTCTTTATGATGGTGAGTGTCCCTGCGGCTCGATCAACTTAACTTGCTCGAAAAATCCAAATCGATTTTTTCAAAACTACTCACCAATCCTTAAAATATTGATTTTGGAAAATATATTGCCTTTTTTTCTTTATTGTAGGATTTTCAATAATGCAATGATTGAGTTTATTTTGCGATCTTCTCTCGTAATTTTCTAAAAAACATTGGATGAAGAATCTATAGAACTTGATTGTAGAAGAGTCATCTCAATCATTTTTGAGTCTGTTACATAAAAGTCATTTTTGAGTTCCAATTGCCGCCTCAATTTCTGTGACGGAAATCGGTTGTTTACTATTCCCCTCAACCTGACTCACCACCATATAACCCTCAATTTGTCCGTCTCCTGCCTCACTCAACGCTTGCAAGATTTTAGGCATATCGGCTTCCTTTAAGCTGCCATCATCGTTGTATAGCTCCTTAGCGGATAGACAACCGATCGCAGGATTCCAACCCGCACTCTGGGGAAAACGACTATTATTCGCAAAAAAGCTAGGAAATTCGCCGCTACCATGTACCCGAATCAGCGATCGCCCCAATTGTCCCGCCCAATAGGCTTGTTCGATGGGTGTATAACCCCGCCAACTAGGAGGGAAAAGGGTTTGATAATTCTGGATATTTTGGATAAAATTGGTTGATTGGGTCGGAACAAAGGATTTAACCCCCGATTCAAAGGGTAAAAACACCTTTACTAAGGGAAATTGACCATAGGCTCCAAAATAGGGCGTTTCAGAACGGGGCATGGTTCCTTCGATGCGATAGATTCCTTGGGGCGTATTTCCCCTCGTCAAATGCCACCGTAAACCGTGCAAAGAACGGGTCAAAAGCGGCACTGACCAGATAGGAGCATTAGGACGGGAATTTTCCCTAACAAAGTTGCCATTGCGGTCTTTAATGACGGCACGACAAAGAACGGCGGGATCGGGGCGGCACAGTACATAAAGATGAGTTTGTTGAGGAAGAATTTGCCAGTTGAGCAGATCGGTGAGAGGGGGAATCGGAGTTGGATTAATTTGCTCCGCAATATCGGCGATCGCGACCTTGAGATCGGGACTATTGACAGAACTAAAGCGAATTTTGGTGTTTTCTAGTTGTTCTTTTGCGATGTCCTTATCCAAACCGCCCTGAACTAAGGCAGATAAAGCCATCCCCGCCCATTCGGGATAGGGAGTTTGTTCGACGGTTTTTTGAAAGCGATCGCCGATTCCTGCATAAAATTGAGGATTACTGAGAAATAATTGGGTTCCGATCTGCATGGCCATCTGTACGGTGCGGATTTGGGCGTTGGTCAGATCAGGGCGATCGGTCAGGGATAAAATTTCGGCTAAGGCATTGGCTACATAGGGCTGTTGCGGTTCCAATAAAGCCGTTGCCCAGAGGGTTTTGCGCCAGTGGGTTTCGTTGGCATCGGTTACGGGATAGGTCGTCAGATCATACTGTTCGGGACGGGCGAGGTCTATCTGTTTTTGGCGATGGTTCCGTTGGGCGGGAGGGGTCGCTTGGGGTTGCTGAATAATGGCGAGATCCGCAGGACGTAAAGACCAATTTGCTGGCTCGGCGGCTTCCAGTATCTTTACGGTAAACGTTAGCCCCAGAGTAATGATCGCGATGCCCAAAAAACGTGAAATCTTCATCTTTAAAAACAGTGTATTTTAATTTATCTGATAATTGATTATTTTAGTTTAAGTTGTGATCAATTGGTTTGGAGCGATCGCAACTCTCCAAGGTGGTCAATATACAACATTTATGGTTAAATTCTGTACAGGTTAAGGAGATAATCATTATGTATTTTCTGAGCCAATTAAAAATTATCATTTAACTCTCTTAGCTCCAATCCTAAACCTTCTTTTCGAGTAAGTAAGTCATAATAAATCACTGCCTTAATCGATTGCCAAAAAGGAACAAGTAATGCTCCTAAAGGAATGGTTAAAAATAAATTAATCACGGCTCCCCATTCAGCACTTTGGAACAATAAGCTTCCGAGATTACTTACGATAGAAAAAGGAATCGTTAATAGAAAAGCGATAAAGAAAATAATTTGAATTTTGGCAACAAAACCTTGGGTAATCGTCCAACTCCGACCGATCGCCTTCGTCGCTTCCCTGATACCATCGATCGCGATCGCCAGTTCCGCAAAAGCAATGCGAGAAATCAGCCAGATAGAGGAGAAAATCATAGAGAAAAAGAATAAAATCATTAATAGGACAAAAACAAGAGATACTAAACCATTGCTTTGAATATTAGCGGCAAATCCAACGCCGAACAAAGCAAGAATAATACCAAATACAATCAATCCTGCGAAAAAAATTAGTCCAATTAAAATTCCCGTCACCAAAAAGATCCACATTTTCGGCATGACCTGACGGCGGGCATCAGCCAAGCTTTCTGGCGTTTCCCTTACTTCAAAAAAAGCCAAACGAGAAATAATAGCTTGAATAGCGGCGAATTTTGCCCAACCATAGACAGGAACAAAGACCCATAAATAACTTTTGAGGGCTTCCAAATAATAAACTTTAAAATTATCCCGATAAATGCGTAAACCTGCACTGACCACATTCCCGACACTCAAGGTTTCGCTACTAGGACGACGATTAATTTCTCTCGACATAACTTTAGTCCAAAATCGAATAGGGTTTGAAATTATCTTAAACTAGCTTTAGAAGAATCAATGCAAATCTTTATGAATATTCAACGTTGGATTGCCCGTCGTGAACCTGATTGGAAAATATTGGAACAATTATTAATTCAAGTCGAAAAAAAAGGTCTTAAGTCTCTTCCTGCTATTCAAATCCAACAATTAGCTAGTTTATATCGTTCCGTCAGTGGAGATCTGGCAAGGGCAAAAACCCAGGAAGTAGGGACGGTTTTAATTCGAGATTTACAACAATTAACCTCCCGTGCCTATAGTCAAATTTATCAAGGTTCACGGCATCAGGAATGGCAATCTGTGCTGGAATTTTATCGTTGGCGATTACCAACAGTGATTCAACAAACCTGGATTTATACCGCGATCGCGATCGCCTTGTTTACGTTCGGAGGGTTAATTGCTTGGTGGTATGCCTGGCAAGATCCTGCATTTATGGCATTAATTGTCCCTCAAGAATTAATTACTAAAGTCCGGGATAAAAATGAACTCTGGATGGGGGCGATCGTGGGAACTGAACCCCTAGCTTCTAGTAATATTATGATTAATAACTTGAGTGTGGCTTTTAGGATGGTGGGGGGCGGTATAACGGCGGGATTATTTACCATTTATGCTTTATTTTATAATGGTTTATTAATCGGGGCGATCGCGGCTTTAGTCGGTCAAAATCAATTGGCTTATCCTTTTTGGGCGTTTGTTTTTCCTCATGGAGCCTTGGAATTACCTGCTATTTTCTTCGCGGGAGGAGCGGGATTATTAATTGCGAAAGCCTTATTATTACCAGGCAATTATTGTCGAGTAGATGCGTTAAAAATCTACGGATATCAGTCAGCCCAGTTAGTTTTTGGAATTGTTCCCCTCTTAGTCATTGCTGGAATTATTGAAGGATTTTTTTCTCCTAATCCTGCAATTCCCGACTTTATTAAATATTTAACGGGAATGGGTATTTTAACAGGTTTAATAACTTACACTAGCCGACGAAAAATTGCTGGTTAACCTCAAGTCTCCCAGCATTAGCAAAGTTGTTAAAAAAATTTAAGTTTTTCTCTGATTAAAAATGAAAACTTGCAGAAACAAAGGGGCCATTAAATAATTCTGAAAAACCAAAGGCATTAATTCCTGTGCCTGTTTGATAATTAATTTCATAAAAACGATAGCCCAATTGCAAAGAAATGTTTTCTTTGACCCACCAATCCATACCAAAAAGTAGATTCCAACTGTAATTGGTATCTCCCGATAAACCAAAACCTGACACATCACCCCGCAACCAGAGAGTAATGGGATCAGATAATTGTAATCCTAATTTTCCGCCGACTAGGGGATCAAACCACAGCCTTCCTGCTTGAACTGTACTTTGGGTTGTGCCTTGAATATTGACTAAACTACTGGATATTTCGTAATTAATTGTATTCTGAATTTTAACATTAATATCATTGAGACGTACCCCTAAAATAGGCTGAAACCAAAAACGAGGAAATTCTTGTTCAGAAGGTTTTTTGGGCAAACTTGTGGGGGGTGTATCACCGAAATTGTAGCTAATGGCAAAATCATAAATTCCTTGATTAAATTGAAGACTGCTATCAATGTCATTATTAATTTGTTGCGGTTCACGATTATCTTGGAAGTTTTTAACTTTGTCGATCTGCTGTAATTTTTGATCAATTAAGCGCCTTATCCTGTTCAATGGTGGCTTGTAATTTTTGTAGCGGTTCACTATCTTGAATTTGTTGTAATTCTTGAACTTTTTGATCTGCTTCTTCTAAGACCGCCCTAGTTTGCTGTAGGTTTTGTTCAACTTGATCTAAGCTGGGAATGGTTCCAATATTTTGAATTTGTTGTTGTAAGTCTTTTAATTGCTCTTGATTTTTGGCAATGGCACTATTGAGGGCGATCGCGGATTTGAGTCCTGCATTGGGTTCGAGGGGGATACCCCAGGGATTGAACCTCTTGAACTTTTGTGGATAAAGTCTCTAGTTTCTGACCATCTTGAGCTAAGGTCTCTTGAAAAGATTTAAAATCAGTCGCCAAGGTTTCTAGGGATTGGGCATCTTGAGCAAGGGTTGCCTGGAGGTCATTCACCTCTTTTTCAAGATTTTGTAAAGTTTCATTGGCCTTCAGTTCTTCTTGTTGTTTCAATACTTGTACTTGCTGGTCTAATTGGTTAGCAACCTGCTGGACATTGGTGTTAATGCCCTTAGTTAAAACATAGTCCACCGCATTAATCGGACTAGGAGTGCGACTATTCGTTCGCTGAACACTGTTAATGGCATTCAAATTGACATAGTAACCATCGATAATAAATCCCCAATTTCCTTTCCAGGCTTCCACACGACCACTCGCTGTTACGCTGAGATATTGCAATAATCGTCCCAGGCTCAAACTGTAATCAACGGTCTGTCCTTTAACGGTTGCGCTTCCGTAGGTACTAATAGGAATGGTGGCGTAGGGTTGAAATACAAATCTCCAGCGATCGCTATCTTCTGCGGTCTGGATTTGTAGGGGTTCAGGAACTTCAGGCGGGGAAACAGATTCAGGCGGCGGTAAAAATTTCTGAGAAACTAGCGTATTCGGTGTTGAGGATGGAATTTCGAGATCAGAAGCACAGGCACTCGTCGCAACGGGTAATGGTTGATCTTCTTCTAAACTAGATTCGTTAGGCGTGATCGAGTTTAATTTTGGGATAACTTCATCACAGGAACTAACTAATTTTTCTTCTGGAATGATTGAAGATGGTTGAACAGGATTGGCAAGCACTTTTTGTACGAATAAGCCAGAGGTGCTAATTAACAATCCTTGAATAATTAGGATTGATTGAGTGGAAGTTTTTAGATTTTTAAACACGGCGATCGCTCCTTTTATATTTTTTATATGTGTACTATTTTATTTTGGATAATTCAGGAATAATCTGACTAATAAAAATATTAATGATACCTGTAAACATAAATTTAACCCCGATCACCAAGATTAGACCAATAGCAAATTTTTCCCAAAAAAGGGGAAAAATACATCTCCCCTTTCATAAACTAATTAAACAGAACCCAAATCAATCGTGACTTTTTTCAAATTACCCGTAAATTTAAAGGGCATTTGAGGGGCATAGTCTGCGATGACCGCCGTTCCCGTATCCTGTCCCACATCAAAGGTTTCATCAAGGGAGAAACGAACCCCAATCGTCCGTTCAATGGGAGCTTGGGCAACTTGAGTGCCATCCACAAATAAAGTTCCCATTCCCCCTTTACCGATACCGCCGCCATCATATTTAAAATCAAAACGGAGGGTATGTTTCCCAGGAGAAAGGGGTTGACTAGAAGCTACCTTAAATTTGTGTTGGGGCTGATTCGACAAAGCATAGACAAACAGGGGTTTACTCTCTTGCAGAATGAGACCCCAACCGCCAAAATCTCCGCCCTGGGTCACCAAGACACCGCTCGCTCCACCAGAAGGAATTTCGACATCGGCAGTAATGCTATAGGACTTATTCTTGATGTCGGGGGCAAATCCTTCGGGAATGCGAATGATACCTGGGTAGTAGGTAAAGCTAGAACGTCCCCGCGTTAGACTCGGACGAAGACGGACATCGGCTCGGTCTGCAAAGGAAGCATCTAGGGGAAAGACATTATATTTTTTGGCTTCTTGATCCCAAAGAGCTTGGAGTTCTTTCAATTTTGCAGGATTCTCTTTCGCCAGATTTTTGGCTTGGCTGAAATCGTCCGCCACATGGTAGAGTTCCCAGTTAAAAGAATCGGGATCGGGAGCAGCCCCCGCCGTTTCCCAGGGAATGCGTTTGGGTGTGGTGCTGGCAATCCAACCGTCGTGATAAAGGGCGCGATTACCCACCAGTTCAAAGTATTGGGTGGTATGGCGATCGTCTATGTCCGCTTTTGGGAAAGCATAGGCCATACTAACTCCTTCAATGGGCTTCTGTTTAAAACCATTTACCTCGGTTGGTTGGGGAATCCCTGCGGCTTCAAGGAAAGTAGGAACCACATCAATAACATGGTGAAATTGTGTCCGAATACTACCTTGATCCTTGATTTTGGCAGGCCAGGAAACAATCATGCCGTTGCGCGTACCGCCAAAGTGGGAAGCAACCTGTTTTGTCCATTGGAAGGGACTATCCATCGCATGGGGCCCAGCCGTAGGGATAGTGATTATAGGTTTCGGGGCCACCGAGTTTATCGGCCATCGAGATCAGAAAACTCAAGTCTTCGGTGACACCATTGGCGGCGGTTGCAATTTCATTCGTTGTTCCTTGGAAAGTCCCCTCGGCACTGGCTCCGTTGTCCCCTTGAATAAACATGATCAAGGTGTTATCTAGTTCTCCTGTCTCGGCGATCGCATTAATGACCCGACCAATTTGATAATCCGCATGGGCTAAAGCTCCTGCATAGACTTCCATCATGCGAGCATAGAGTTTTTGGCGATCGGGGGTGAGACTATCCCAGGCAGGAATCCCTTCAGGACGAGGGGTTAATTGGGTATTCGCTGGAATGATTCCCAATTTCTTCTGACGGGCAAAAGTTTCTTCCCGAACCTGATCCCAGCCTTGATCAAATTGACCTTTAAATTTCGCGATCCACTCTTTCGGCGCGTGATGGGGAGCGTGGGCTGTCCCTGGTGCATAGTAAACAAAGAAAGGTTTATCAGGAGCTAGGGCGTTTTGTTCCTGAATATAACTAATTGCCTTATCTGCCATCCATTTATCAAAATGAAGCTCGGATTTATCTTCGGGTTTCTGAATGGGTTTAGTTCCTTCGTAGGCCGCAGGATGCCATTGATCCGTATCTCCGCCTAAAAAGCCAAAGAAATACTCAAAACCCAGTCCTGTTGGCCACAAATCAAAGGGGCCCACTTGACTACTCTGCCAGTCGGGAATGTTATGATTTTTGCCAAACCAGGCGGTATTATAACCATTGTTTTTAAGAACTTCGGCGACAGTCGCAGTGTCCTTTTGCATTAAGGAGTCATAGCCAGGATAACCCGTTCCCATTTCCGTAATGACCCCTGAATGGACAGCATGGTGATTGCGTCCCGTAATGAGAGCGGCTCTGGTGGGAGAACAAAGGGCTGTCGTATGAAAGGTGTTAAAACGTAATCCCCGTTTGGCCAAAGCTTCATAGGTAGGAGTAGCAATCGGCCCACCAAAGGGGCTACTGGCTCCAAAACCGACATCATCCGTCAAAATTAAAAGAATATTAGGGGCATTTTTAGGAGCCGCCAAAGGTTTCGGAAAATCGGGAGTGGATTCCTTGGCTGTCCGTTCGATTTTTCCCCTGAAAGGTTGGGGCGGACGGGGTAAAATTTTTGAGGGGGTAAATTCTCCGATGTTTTGGGCAATAGTCGGAACCGTGAATATGCCCGCGATCGCGACAATTAACGCTGTTGTTAAGGCGGTAACTAATGGCCACCAACCTTTTTTCCAAAAAGACGCAGAAAATAATTTCATAAGCAACAGGAGACAAGGTTGTTGAATCGATTAAAATATTAAATGAGAACAGAATAGGGCGATCGCACTATCCGAGTTGAAGGAGGAGTTATATTTCCTAAAGCTGGGTGCGAGAGAAAATACTTAGTCCGATTTTTTCAATAAAATTAAACCCAAAATACCAAAAATCAACTCTAGCCCCAGGTAGCCGATTAATAGCAAACTAGGCATCCCATCTACAACAAGGCTCAAAACTCTACCCAGAGCTAAACCCAACATGAATACAACGAGACTATAAAGTGCGGCCTGTCTTAGCTGAACTTTAAAGGCACCGACAATCCAAAAGGACAGCAAAGCCAAATACAAACCCATGATCGCTCGAAATATATGGGAACCATTTATATTTGATACCGAGATATCAAATAGATAGCTAAGACTTTTTTGTGGTACCAGTCCGTAGGATAAAGCGATCGGTGTTAACCCTATTGCAGTCACTAAGAGAAAAATTTGGCGAATATTCATTTTTCATGGCTGGTAAAATTTATGGCTATGGGAAATATAACAGTAAAGTTGTGTCACCGCAAATAATTTTTAACTAAACGAAGTGCAACCCAACAACTTCAGAAAAGAACTAGAATTGTTGAATCAATTATTAACTAAAATGGGGAACTAGATCGAAGGAACAGCGATCGCTCCTTTTAGATTTTGGATAAGTGTGCTATTTGATTTTAGATAATTCAGGAATAATCTGACTAACAAAAATATTAATGACACCTGTAACCATGAATTGAACACCGATCGCGGCGACAAACAGTCCCATAATCCGTTGGGTAATATTTAGTCCAATATTACCTATCATTTTTTGTAACCATTTACCCGCAGCCAGAATGACAAAAACCAAAAAACTAACCAAGGCTATCATCAAAATTAGTTCAATGCCGAGTCCATCGCGCTTTTTTGACGCTTCGTTGGAATAAAGAATAACATTAGCAATCACCCCAGGCCCGACTAATAAAGGCATGGCCATCGGAATGACAATTTGACTATAGATTGACTTAGCTTGAGTTAAATTGTTATTAGTTTCAGTCGTAACAATTTCTTCTTTATTATCGGATGATTTCCCGTTAACAATGCCAATCCCAATAATTAATAGCAATATTCCCCCAGCAATCCGAAATGAGTCTAAACTAACACCAAAAAACTGAAGGATGGGCGAACCAATTAGTAGGAATACTAATAGCAAAGCCATTACAGTCAGAGAAACAAAAAGGGCTACTAAACGTTGTACTTCTTTCCGTTCAAGGGCTGTATAACTAATAAAAACAGGTAACATTCCTATCGGATTTAGGAGCGCAAAAAGCGTAATCGCAAAATTGCTTAGAAGTGACCAATTCATGATTTAAAAATTGATTAGAGAAAATTTGTGATTAATCAGTGGATAAATTTAAAAGGCGAAAATTTTTTTCCAATCGTTTTTCATACTGACAACAATCCAGCCGTCTTTTTGTGACTGATCATACAATGCTTGGGTAAATCTACCAACCTTGGTATCGGGTAATCCTTGGGCTGGGCCGTAAGCATATTCTCGCTTTTCATCATCATGGAGAACTAGCATTGATAGTCCCATTCCCTTACCCGCTTGGGTATATTCCAACATTTGCCGATCGCCGTCAGAGTTGCCGAAAGCTGCGATCGGTCGTTTGCCAATAAAAAGATTAATCCCCGTCGGTTTACCTGCATGATCATTAATAAAAAAGACTTTAGGTTCACGCACTAACACGGACTTTCCGTTTTGATAATCGTATTTAGTGGCGATACTAGAACCGATAACTTGCTCGGCTGGAATATCATAAACGCGATCGCTATAAATCCTCACAAATTCCTGACCGCCTCCCGTGACAATATAGATTTTAAAACTATTAGTTTGAAGATATTGCAGTACTTCTCGCATGGGCTGATAAACCAGTTCGGTATAAAGTTTCTGGAAACGGGGATGTTTGGCGGTTGCTTGCCACTCTTTCGCAATTTCAATAAATTCTTCGGTGGTCATACCTGCGTGGGTAGCCGCGACAATCTGTACTAAATCTCCTTCGTTTAATTTGGCGATCGCGTCTTGATTGCCTTCCAAAATAGATTTAAAGGGTTCCTGGGTCTGCCATTCAGGATGTTGTGGAGCAAGGCTTTTAAGCCGATCTAAGGCAAATATTGCCTGGCTATAAAAGGGATGTTCTACCCACAAGGTTCCGTCTTGATCAAAAGTGGCAATGCGATCGCCAGGTTCAACATAGTTTGGGCTAGATTTGTCAGTCGTTGCTTGCACAAATTCGATAATGGCTTGTTTAGCCGCTCCCTCATTCCAAGAAGGTAGGGGATCATTTATCTGGGCTGTAGCTGTCCCAAAATCGGTAGAAATAGTCATAATATATTAAAGCTAGTGCTGTGTGATTAACGCCTACTCATCGGGTCTATCTTCGGTAAATTGATCCAGAGCTTCTACCATTCCTTCTGAATAAGGTTCCAAGATCCTAGAGCAAACATGAAAATCGGCGATCGCTTGGGAAAAGTCCTCTGAATCAGGATCAGTACCTTTAATAATTTTGATAGCATTGAGAGCTTTTTCTAACTGGGATTGATATTCGTCCAGAAAGATTTCTAGTCGGTCAAAGGGTTTTTTATAAATTACAGTCATTGTTTTAATCTCCTTTCTAACTTTGCAATATTTTGGCAACAATGGGCCACCGTTTTTTCCCAATGAGCAATTAAACCTTGATCTTGGCTCTCTATTGGCTTCAATTTCTCTTTGGCAAGTTTCTCTAAATGTTCTTCTAAGGCTTGATGTTGTCCTGCTAGTTTTTTGCGGCTTTCTTTATTTGACAAAAGGCTAAGGGAAAGGTATTTTTTTAAGAAAATAGATTACCTTCCCCTCTCAGAACTTTGCAACTATTAGTGACTGGTAATGCCGTCCATAATTTTTTCCATCACTTGATCAACCGTAAAGCTGGCCGCTTTTTGGCGCGGCGGAAACTCTACAAAAGTTGAAATAAATTGAGCCACGATGGGTTGAGCTGCTAATACCAAAGGAATATGATCAAACATCCAATCCCAATAGGTATTTGAGGTAATATCGGCACGTTCATAGGGATCAGTGCGGAGATTAAACAATTTGGGAACTCGCAATACAACAAAGGGTTCAGCCCAGATTTGACAAGTACCCGTTACTCGTTGTTCCATGAAAACTGTCTTCCAATGGTCATAACGTAGGGCCATTAAATCACCATCATCACTAAAGTAGAAAAATTCTAAGCGTGGGCTTTTTTCCACTTCGCCTTTGAGATAAGGCACCAGGTTATAACCATCAAGATGTACCTTAAAAGTTTTATTTCCTGCTTGATGACCCTTGAGTAGTTTTTCCTTAATATCGGGATCACCCGCGATCGCCACTAAAGTCGGCAACCAATCCAGATGACTAACAATTTCATTGGAGATCGTGCCAGGTTCAATCACACCGGCCAGCGAATCAATTTAGGAACCCGAAAAGCTCCTTCCCAGTTGGTATTTTTTTCACTGCGAAAAGGAGTCATCCCTGCATCGGGCCAAGAATTCATGTGGGGGCCGTTATCAGTGCTATACATGACAAACGTATTATCCGTAATACCGAGGGCATCGAGATAATCGAGCAATTCACCCACACATTTATCATGGTCAATCATCACATCATGGTATTCCGACTGCCAACGTCCCGACTGCCCTAAACTCTCAGGTTTTGCATGGGTGCGGAAGTGCATATGGGTCGTATTAAACCAGACAAAAAAGGGAATATCAGCCTTGACTTGGCGATCGATAAAATCCTTGGCTTTAGCTAGAACTTCATCATCAATGGTTTGCATCCGCTTTTTGGTCAATGCGCCCGTATCGACAATGGTTTGGGTTCCATCGGGATTCGCTTTACAATCCAATACACCGCGTGAGCCAAAATTTTTCCTGTAATTGGGAAAATCAGCGGCGGGGGGATAATCGCGGAGTTCGGGTTCTTCTTCGGCGTTGAGGTGATAGAGATTCCCGAAAAACTCATCAAATCCATGATTAGTGGGCAACATTTCATCTTTATCGCCCAAATGGTTTTTACCAAATTGTCCTGTGGCGTAACCCATCGGTTTCAGTAATTCGGCGATAGTCGGATCTTCAGCACGCATTCCTAAATTGGCTCCAGGCATCCCAACTTTGCTTAAGCCTGTGCGAAAAACGCATTGACCTGTAATAAACGCCGATCGCCCTGCGGTACAACTTTGTTCGGCGTAGGAATCGGTGAATAGCATTCCTTCTTTAGCAATGCGATCAATATTTGGGGTTTTGTAACCCATCAAGCCATGAGAGTAACAACTGAGGTTGGATTGACCAATATCGTCACCCCAGATAATTAAAATATTGGGTTGTTTTATTGCCATTTTTCAAGTTCTCCTTAGAGTTTACATTAACCTGAGTTTAGATTGACCAGAAGCAGATATAATCCACTTTATAACATAAAGGTGCTAATGAAAATAAATGAGAATAGTGATAGTCTCACTGAAGATGATTAAACTTTAAAAAACTTCAAACTCAAACCACAATGACAAATTTCCTACCTCCCCGTATTCATGTTTTAAGCAAACCCACTGGTGCGATCTGTAATCTGGATTGTTCCTATTGTTTCTTTTTAGATAAAGAAGAGCTTTATCCTGGCAGTAAATTCCGCATGACAGATGAGGTTCTAGAAACCTATATTCGTCAACTGATTGAATCCCATAAAACCCGTGAAGTAACCGTTGCTTGGCAAGGGGGAGAACCGACTTTAATGGGTATTGATTTTTTTAGAAAGGCGATCGCCTACCAAGAAAAACATCGTAAACCAAGCACAATCTTTGAAAATACTTTACAAACTAATGGAACTCTTTTAGATGATGAATGGTGTGAATTTTTTAAAGAGAATAATTATCTAATTGGCTTAAGTTTAGATGGGCCAAGAGAATTACATGATGCTAACCGAGTTGATAAAAAAGGTGGCCCACTTTTGATCGGGTAATGCGGGGTTTACGGCTCTTGCAAAAGCATGGGGTTGAATATAATATTTTGACTACTGTTAATCGGGTTAATGCGTCTCATCCTTTAGAAGTTTATCGCTTCTTACGAGATGAAGTAAAAACGACTTGGATACAATTTATTCCTGTTATTGAACGGATTAATGAAGATGGTAGAACCCTTTATCAACAGGGAACAACGGTTTCAGAAAATTCCGTTTTACCCGAACAATTTGGTAATTTTTTGATCACGATTTTTGATGAATGGGTACGCAAAGATGTGGGCAAAATCTTTGTTCAAACCTTTGAAGCGGCGGTCAGAAGTTGGTTAAAGATGCCGACGGGAATGTGCTTTTTTTCGCCGACTTGTGGCTCTGGTGTTGCACTCGAACATAACGGTGATCTCTATTCCTGTGATCATTTTGTGGAACCCGATTATTTATTAGGAAATATTACAGAAAATTCGATGGCTGAATTGGTCGGTAGCGATCGCCAATTTAAGTTTGGACAGGACAAATTAAACACCTTACCAAAGTATTGTTTAGATTGTGAGGTGCGTTTTGCTTGTCATGGAGAATGTCCCAAACATCGTTTTATTAATACCCCCGACGGAGAACCTGGTTTGAATTACCTTTGTGCGGGTTATAAAGCCTTTTTTACTCACATTGATGAACCGCTAAAAATAATCGTTGATCTTTTTAATAAAGGACGAGCGGCAGAGGAGGTCATGCAAAAATTAGCGGTTAAAGATCGGGCTAAGAAAAAACCTGTTGGTTTTGGTAAAGCGGTTCATTAATCTGGGTCTCCTACTTACTATTCATCAATTAAATTATTATTTCTATGCAGTTCCCAAGAAGAAAAACCTGGTACGAAAAGCAAAAAGAACGCAAGAAAAATCCTTTCTTTCGCCTCCTTAACCACTCCTTTAGCTTTCGCTTGCTCATTGCCTCTGCCATTTCTTTTGGGATTTTAGCGACAGTTCATCGCTACGAAAAATGCCATAATCAATCATTTACAGCCGAATGTATATTCAATGATTTTGGAGCCATTATTAGCGTTGGTAATGTTGAATCTTTTAGTATTGTTACGGCTGCCTGGCTTTACATTTTAGAAGGCTCTAAACGGAAACAACAAAGTAATCAAGAAGCCTTTGAACTTGTTGCAGCCAATCAAGCTTCAGGAGTAGTTTACAGTTTAGGTCGTATTCAAGCCCTAGAAACAGCAAGCGAAACAGGTATTTATTTTGACTATCTTAATTTACAGGGAGCGAATTTAGAGCAAATCGAGATTCCCTATACACGAATGCGCCATGTCAATCTTTGTAATACTGTTTTGCTAGAAGCCGATCTAAGTTATACCGATCTGCAAGGGGCTGATTTGAGTCAGGCAGATTTAACGAGAGCTAATTTGACGGGAGCCAATTTAAAAGGAGCCAATTTAAAAGGAGCTAATTTGACCAAAACTAACTTAAAAGATGTAGATTTAACGGAGACAAACTTAAGTAATGTAAATTTAAGTCTTGCCCATTTAGAAAACACTATTTTGCCCCCTAAGACCTAAGCTTAATTGCCATTTTAACGATTATGGATTTACCACCAGAACCCTATAACATAACTAATGAATTAGCCAAAGAACGTAACCGTGCGGCGGCGGAACGAACTTTAATGGCTTGGATTCGTACCAGTCTTTCTTTAATTAGTTTTGGCTTCGGTATTGATCGTATTGTGGCGGCAATTCATGGAGCATTTGAAACTAAAGTTGATCCCTTCCATCTCTCTCGAATCTTAGGATTATCTTTTATTATTATTGGTACTTTAGCTTTATTGGCCGCAGCCCTGAATCATCGTCAAGATTTAAAACAAATAGAACGGGGACGTTTTACCTATCAATCTCGTTTATCCCTTAGTTTTGTTGTGGCGATCGCCTTAATGGGAGTGGGTGTCTTCGCCTTTTTAGGAATTTTAATTAAAGGAAACTAACAATGGAATCTTTACTTAAGCAAAGAATTGTCGCTACGGACAGACAAAAATAGCGACTTTCTATAAATTTTTTATGGCAGATGCGATCATGGGATCAAAAACCGATAGATTTAACTATCACTCCAATAAAACTAATGAAGCCAATTACTAATAAAGCAAACCCGATTATTTCTGCGCTGTGAGATTCTTCGTAGGTATAGCGATCGCGTTGAATTTGTTGAAGTAAACGACGATGTTCTTTCAAACCAAAGGCCATTCCCAACATTCCCGTTCCAATGAAAGCTAATCCCACAATTACCGAAAATCTGAAGGGGTCAATGTGATGCCCTGCTTGGGTATTTTCAATGGTTCTCACAATTGTGGGAATGCCAAAACCGAAACCAATTAAAGATAAAGAAGTGCGAATCCACGCCATTAAAGTACGGTCTGCGGCGGCTCGACTACGGTATTTAGCAAGTTCGGTGCGATCGCTAGCTAATTCATTAGTAGAAAGTGGCTTAAAGGGTTCAGGATCGTTAGGAGATTGATTCATAATTATTGTAATAAAAAATGAGAGTTTAATGTTTATAAATAATCTATGATTATTCTTTTTTTTGTTGAGACTGAGATTCTAATTCTTTCGTTAAAAAATAATTTAAAAAAGTTCGGATCAGGGCGACAATGCCAAGTTTGCCTAAAGAATCAAAGGAAGAACTTAAAGTTGTAGCAAGAATATCGGCTCCTAACTGAAATTCTAGGGCCATGACTAACCACATTCCAAATTCTAGTCGGATTTGCGAAAATTGGTTTGTGCCATGATGACGATTAAGGGCAATCGCGAGTTGTCCTGTTTTTACGATCCCTAAGATAATACACAAGACTGCAATAGCTTCTAACAAAAACTTAAACAAGGTGATAATAAGAGCTAATCCACCTTCTAAATGTTCCAATAATTCCACTAATTTACCTCGTTTTTAACTAAATATTCGTTTTTATTGTCAGTTTACGCTTATACCAAATTGAGTAAAGAATACCAAAAATTGACCCTAAAATCAGGTAAGCGATTAAAGTAGGAATAATTTGCTGTTGTACGTCATTTAAAACGCCAATAAACAATGCTAAACCGACATTACGGGCAATACAAGCAATCGCCAAAACAGACCGTTTATTTTCATCGGGGTCACCTAAGACATGACCAATCCCTAGAGAGATAATAACCATAATTGCGATCGCAACAAGAGGTAATCCCCAAACTTTAAACATCAAAGGAATGCCTACGATAGAGGCTAAAATAATCAGCACCAAAAATAAACTATTGGAAATGATGGTTAACGGACGAGCGATCGTCTCTGCATACTTAGTCCCAAATTTTTGTAATAAAAGACCGAAGGAAATAGGCAAAAATTGTACTAGCGTGACTTGTTGAGCAACTTCTAAAATCTTTACTTTGTTTGGAATTCCTTGAAAGAAAACAGCAAAAATACTTAAGGTGACAGGGGTAATAATAACGGAAAGTAAAGCCAAGGTTAATTGAAGACTGGCCGAATAACGAAATCTAGCTCCCGCCATTTGTGATCGCTTAGTGGTGAGGGGCGCACCAGGAGAAGCGGCTAAAAAGGCTAAGCCTATCATCACTTCGGAGGGTAAATGGAACAACTTGAGAAGAATAACAACGACAAGCGGCACTAGTACCACCACTGCGAAAAGTGCGCGAAAGAGGATGACGGGTTTACGCCAAAAAGAGACCATTTTTTCTAGGGAGAGATTAACCCCCGTCGATAACATTAGAGAAAAGATGGTAGCTTTGACAAGGATCATTAAAAAAAGATGGTTCATTGTTTTAAGTTACCATT
Organism: uncultured cyanobacterium; assembly: GCA_963807635.1. Lineage (GTDB taxonomy): Bacteria > Cyanobacteriota > Cyanobacteriia > Cyanobacteriales > Microcystaceae > Snowella. The sequence goes on along the minus strand of CAWEDJ010000031.1, from coordinate 30,345 downwards.
TTAATTTCAACTTCCTACTAAGGAAACTTAGAAAGTTTGATCACAACTCAATCTTCTCACGCCCAGGTCAAACCCAATGGGATTTTGCCCCGCAGGAAACGTTGTGACGGAAAATCAATAGGTTCCTGGCACTGATGGATTTTCATTAGCTTCTAAGCGAATACTACAAGGTTGTTCCTGGTGGAATAGGAGGAGCAAACACATAATATGCTAAAACTAGCCCTGATCTAACTTGATCTCAATAAAAGTAACATAACTATGAAAAAAATCATTTTTTTGACTCTCGGTTTGACTTTTTTAATCGCTCTTCCCAGTTTCGGTCAGCTAGCACGAGTTTGGACAGATTTTCAATATTATTCTGTTGACTTACAAAATTATCTGAAAAACTCCCTTAATGAAACCCTAAGTCCTTTGGGGATTCCTACTCAAACTGCTATTATTAAAGCGACGGGAATTGCAAATCTTCCCAATCCTATTGATGCGGGACAAATCCTCCGTCAGTCCCTAGCTCTTAATGCCCAATCCGATAATTTTGAAAACAATTCAGCCGTGCGATCGCAACTAATTACTAATCAAGTTAACCGCCTCATCACCTTGGGTTCTATTAATAGTATTCTGGGGAGCAATGGACAAATTCGCTTAAAAAATAAGTTACAAAATACTGAGCTTTCTCTCAAAAATATTGACACCTATTCCCAAAAATCTGATAAATTAATTAATGAGCTTGAAAAACTTGTGTCAAGTGTCAGTAGCATGACGAATATAACTCCCTTGCTCACTGCTCAATTAAATACTAATCAAGCAGATTTGCAACGACAAAATATCAAGATTCAAAGTGAGCAAGCTAAAATAATAGGCGAGACTTTAGCACAAAATATTAAAATTAATCATTCATTACAGTACTCTAACTTAAATTTAGCCAATATTTCTCAACAAATTGAAGAATCGAACCGCGATCGCCGATTAGATACTGCTACCGAATCTGCCCAGCTTCTTAGAGTAGCGACTCAAATGGATTTAGTAGGAAGAAAAATAGCAAATCAAACCGAAAATCAACTTTTGCCCATTCCCCAATAATGACTAATGATGTTTTAATTTTATTTGATAGATTACCTTTACTGTTATCGGAAACAGGCATCAGTAATATTTTTAATAGTGGAACCACAACCGCCCAAAGTATTGCTGAAAGCTGGGATAATCAATGGCTAGATTTATTACAGAATAACAACTCTAATAATTTATATCGATCGCTGACAAATTTAGGTATCTTTTTGGCCGTAGGTACATTAATCTTTTTTATATTCCAGTGGATCAGAGATGTAATGGAGAATGAATATAGCCGCCCGTTATCTGCTTTAATTTGGCCATTTGTTGTCGTTATATTATTAACCAATACGGGTAAAGAAAGTACTCTAGCCAACTTAACTTTAGGCGTAAGAAATTTTCTAAACACTATTAATCAACAAGTTATTATAACAACAGATAGCAAGCAAAATTATCAACAAGTTTTGAGTATGAGTGTGGCAGAAGAAGTTGCTGGTGCTTTGTTACGTCCTTGTCAATCTTTAACAGGAGATCAGCAAACACAATGCTTGGTTAAATCCTCCGAAAAAATCAATGTGCTGTGGCAAGAATATCGAAATTCGTATGGAGATAAAGTATGGATTAGTCGCTTAGAAAATAAAGTTAATCAAATCACCTACGGGACAGGAAATTTATCAGAAATATCCTTTAATGTTTTATTAGGATCAACCGTACAAACTAGTATTAAAAGTTTTTTTATTTCTCTACAATATGCTTTTCAAAATTTATTAGAAGCAACCATGTTACTAATCGCGGCTTTGGGGCCAATCGCTGTCGGAGCATCACTATTGCCTGGAACGGGAAAACCTATTTTTGCTTGGTTAACAGGACTTTTGGCGATCGGCATTGCCAAGATTTCTTTTAATATTATGGCTATTTCTACCGCAACTGTTATTATGAATGGGCCAGGACAAAATGCCAATGCTGATCCCGATTTAATGTGGTTTATGATTTTTCTCGGAATTCTAGCTCCTATTACGGCTTTAGGCTTGGCGACTCTAGGGGGATTTGCTGTCTTTAATGCAATGAGTAATACGACAATTTGGGTGAGGACGAAAATATAAATGGTAAAGTTACTAGAAAAACAACAACAACCGATTAATTCTTTAACAATTTTTGCGATCGCGGCTTTTGGATTACATTTTTTGGTATTGTTGTTCTTGGTTGTTCAGGGAATTAAAATTCGTCAATTAAGCCAGAGACAACCTCCTAATTTTGTCCAACTAATTGATGGAAAAAAAGTCGTTATTCAAGATAATTTGGTAAGAGATCCAGTCGCAATTAAAAAATTTGTTGATAACACCATGACACTAATGTTTAATTGGTCAGGATTGCTACCACCTCAAACGATTAGCGATCGCGTTGCCCCTCTTCGCGATCGAGGCATATTAATTAGTACCCCCCAGGGAGGAAATAATAAAGTAACGACCAATAGTTGGGTTGCTAGTTTTGCTTTATCGGAAGATTTTCGTCGGGGTTTCTTAAGGGAAATTGCGGCAATAACACCACCCGAAGTGTTTATAAATGATGATCAACAAGGTCTCTCCGCAGAATTAATGATTAAGCGCATAGATTTACCTGAAAAAATCGCATCAGGCCAGTGGCGAGTGGGTTTAGTTGCTGACCTAATTCAAAGAAAAAGAGGGGATAGTAGTAAAATAATTACACCTTTTAATAAAGATTTATTGGTTCGAGCGACGGATTATTTTTCCTATCCACTCCCTGATAAGATGACGGATTTGCAAGGAGCAATTTATGCGATACGATCGAGTAAAATGGAAATTTATGAAATTCGCAATTTATGTTTAATGGATAATTATAATAATGCTCCCCAAGAGCGTTCAACTTCCTGCACAGATTCGTCGAATAGTGAAAGTTTTATTAAATGAGGTTATTTTTTATGTATTAAACTATTTTAGTTAATGTGATGATCTATAAAACATGAAATTATTTCAGTCAGAAAATCAGAAAAAAAATATTTTATTCCTCTTTGCCCTGGGAACCTTTGGATTAAATTTTGTTATTTTATTGTTACTATTTTTTCATGAAACAATGTTACAGCAGTTGAGCCAACAATTAGCCCCTCAAAGTTTGGTAGAATTAGCGGATGGTCGTGTCATATCGGCAGATCCAGAAACGAATTTGGAGCGTCAACCAGAAACGATTCGTCGTTTTGTGGGGGAAACGATGACTTTAATGTTAACTTTTTCGTCCAAACAACCTCAAAATGAAATTTTAGCCATTAGTTCTGCCTTGTTAATGGATAGATTAAAGCCAAAGTTTCAAACAGAAATGATGAAGTTAAACCAAAAAAATCAAATTACATCCAATAATAGAAGCACAGAAAGTGTTTTGATTATCGAAAGAATTTCTCAACCGATCAAGATTGGTGTCGGAGAGTGGAAAGTGGAGATACGAGCTAATCAATTAATTTTTAGTGGTTCTGATTTGTTAGGAAAGTCAATTCCCTTTAATAGACAAATTTTGGTTAGGGCGATCGCAAACAATCCTATTTCCTTGCCTGATAATCCTCTTCCTTGGCAGTTAGCGACTTTTCGCCTCGGTGAAGCTAGGCTTGAAATTTACAATATGTGTGAGCTTCAGCAAAAAGATTGTTCTTGAATTAGACTTTGATTATCCTATATTTTGGTATTTTCTAATGACTCAATATTCAATTCATCAAAAAAATTCTTCGGATTCTCTTTCTTCTATCAATCCTCAAACTGTTGATACTGACGAGCCTGATTGGGAATCAAAAATGGCAAAATTAGTGGGATTAACCCAAGATTACCCCCTTGATCACGCTGAAATAGCGGATAAATCTTGGGAAAAAATGCCATCGCCATCTCAACCGTTGGAATCCCCAACAGAAGAACCACTTTCGGCTAATCCCTTTGCGAAATTAGGCTTAGTAGGAATGGGAACTTTATCGATTATTTTGGTTGCAGGTGCGTTTTTATCTCAGATGATGAACAGTGGCCATCAAACCCCAACAAACAATCCGATCGCGACGGAAGTACCCGCAGAGACGAAAAATGACACTGCCACTTTATCAACGGAAATTGAGTCATTAAAAACAAAACTAGCCCTATCAGACCAAACAGAGGGAATAAAAGCGGCCCAACAAGCTTTAAGGCAAAATAGAACGATTTCGCCCACTTCCGTGCCTCAAACCCAACCTCAAACGACCGTACAGACGGTTTATGTCCCTCGCATTGTCACCGTTGAGCGCGTTGTCAAAGTTCCCCAACCGCCCATCATTGTTAGGGAACCATCCATACCAATTAAGCCTAAAAAAGAGCAAATACCCTCAAAAATAGCGACTTTAGACAAAAATAATCCGAAAGTTGTTCAGGCTCCCCAACCCCATACTCCTCCTGTTTTTAAGCCTGTGGTCAGTCCGCCCATTGCACAGCCAACAACTCCTGTTATCCCCCAGCAAACCGTAGAAAATCCCGTTTCTAGCCCCGTTCCACAACCGAGTATTAAACCTGTAGCGGCGGGTAATAGTGTCAGGGCAGTCTTGGCAACGGCTATTTTTGGAGAAACCATGATGTCCAATAGTGGTGATCCCAATCAAGAAGGGAAAAACATTTTTGTTGTGCGTTTACAGGAACCGTTAAAAACCGTAGATGGTGCGATCGCCTTACCTGAAAATACTGAATTATTAGCAGAAATTCGTTCTCTTTCTGAGCAGGGTTTACTACAACTAGATGTTAAGAAAGTTATCCTATCGGTTAATAATAATCCTACGGAAATAACGCTCCCTAAAAATGCCATTACTGTTCGGGCAATTGAAGGAAAACCATTGATTGCGAGCCAGTTCCCGAATCAAGTATCCTCGATAACCTCAATGGATGCGGGTCTATTTATTTTGGGTGGTCTGGGTAAAGCCGCCGAACTATTTAATCGAACCGAATCCCAAGTTGTTACGACTAGTCAAGCAGGCAGTATTGTTAGCAATAACAACCCTCAACGCAATATTTTAGCGGGTGTAATGGAAGGCGGAATGAGTAGCGTGGTTCCCCAAATTGCCCAACGGAATCAACAGGCGATCGCGCAAATGATGCAACGAACTAATATTTGGTTTTTACCTGCTGGAACGGAAGTTGAAGTTTATATCAATCAATTACTCCAGTTATAAATATTCATTAAAATCAAATTTTTCTATAATCTTAATTAACCCCGCAAACTCGCCACTAATTGACGGGCAAAAGCGGAAATTGCTTCGTATTTATCCTGATAATGTTGCATCGCTTTTTGACGAGCCGTTTGTTCCTTGGGATTATTAGCAACTACGGCTAATTGTTCGTAACCAGGATAATAGCGACAAAAAGTATAAAGACCATTATCATCCAGTAGCCATTGACTATAAATCCCCTCTTTACGAGGAAAAAAGTTCTCGGTCGCGTTACGAGCAATAATTTCGCGGGGATATTTCAAAATATCAACAAAACTGTCCACTGCCACAGGCTGAATCCGTCCAATTAAGCGAGTGGTCAAATTCTGTAAAATTTTAGAAGCCGCTTTGGATTTGGCGATCGTATCGGGGTCTTGAGCCGAGAGAATAACCCTAATACCTGCTTTTGCTCCGTTAGCACAGATTCTTCCGACTAAATCAGCAATTTGGTCAAATTCAAAGAGAATGGGAGCTTCATCAATAAAGAAAATAGAAGCAGGATGGCTGAGGGCGCGACGTAGGGCGGCAGAATAGGCACTCAAAGACAGAATCGCCGCATCTTCATTATCTGCAAGATTTCTCAGGGCAAAGACCAACAAAGGGGCATCGGTCGGAAAACTGGAAGGGGCGGAAATCGCTTTTCCCACGCGACTAGAAAGCCAAAAACGTAGGCGTAATTGAATATAATTGAGGGCTTCTTCTACTTGGCCGCCAACGGATTCTAATAATAAATGTTCGGGGGAACAAAAGGGTAAAAAATCTTGCAAAGTAGGCGTTTTTTGCCAGGCAATACTGCCAAATCCCTGAAGCATTGCTTCTTGATAACGGTGTTTAATCTGATTATCAGCAAAAAAAGCAGTTAACGCTAAATTTAATAGCGATCGCACCGTTTGGGATAACATTTTATTATCATTAGATGACCCTAAAACCATTGTGATTAAAGCCGACTCTAAAAAAGCGGTATAATCGAGTAAACGATCCTGTTGTTGCTCAGGATTTAATAAGTGTAAATCGGGTTGTTCAAACAAGTTATTAGACTGTTTAGAAATATCAAAATAGGCTCCGTTTTTCCCCATAAATTCCGTATAGTCAGTGAAGGTAGAAGTCCCATCAGATTTAGGAAAATCTAAGGCTACAATAGGAATTTCGTGTGCTAAGGCTTGGGTTAAAATCCCTGAGACTAAAACTGATTTCCCTGCGCGAGTTGTCGCAAATAGGGCCAAATTTTTGTGTTGATTAAATAAATCAATATGAACAGGACTACCCCCTTCTTCGGCAATTAATTCAAACCCTTCTTGATCATCAGTTTTTGTAAACACTAAGGGCATTAATCCTGGGACTTCACTGGTTAGATATAAATGACGACGATTAAAGGGTTTGGCTAACAATCCTTCCCAGACAATCGGTAAGGTTTGGAGCCAAATTTTCCAGGCATATTCGGTTTCTCGAATGACCTGGGCGGGACGTTGAAAACAGCTCTCAATATATCGGGTTGCTTGCTCTAATTGTTCTAAGCGGTGACGATGAACTAGGATTGCAATGCTGTTATAAATGGGGACGGCTCCTTCATATAATTGCTCTTGGGCTGCGATGGATTTTTTTAACTTTAATTCAGCACTAACATCAATCGTTTTATTTTTTTCTTGAGCCATTAATGCAGTTATATTCGATTGTTTTAATACCCGTTGTAAGGCAGTTTTGACTAAAGTAGGATTCGCGGCAGTAAGCTCACAAAAAATTTCTGTATCAACGACGTTTTCCCTAGCTAATACTTCCCATAAATACCGTAATTGGGCTGATTTATTGGTGCAGCCACCAGGTTTTTCTAAAAAAGTTAGTACGCCAATATAATGATTATTCAAATGAACCCAACGGCGATCGGCAACAGGAACCTCGGATTCCAACAGCAAGGTAGCACTATGGATATTTTCTAGAAGCAATTTACTACTGCTTAAATCTGAATTAACTTGTTCATGCAATCCTTTTTCATCTAAGGTAATTAATTGGGGAATATCAATCGGTACGGTATGATTGAATCGTCGCCAAATATCACTCCATAATTCTACGGCGGTTAAAGGTTTGACATTTAATCCCATCAAATTCGATAGAACTTGTTCCCAACGGCTAAAGCCTTGTTTGTAAGCATTTGTAATAATCGTTTCCAAACGCTGATTTTCTAAATCGGTTAGTTCTCCTTTAAATTTTGACCACCAAATTTCAGTTTTTGCTAATAAACTTTCAATCCAATCATCCGTATTATTGGTGTCAGGTTCAATGGTATAAGTGACATAAATTCTAAAAAATTTAGGCTTACGGATTCCCGTCTTCGTTAATTGCTTTGCCCTAGCTCTTTCAGCCATTAATAGATATTTAACTTCTTGGGAGGAGGCTTGTTTAATTAAAGATGACAATTGTTTTTGACGGGATTTATCTGAGCGAAAAGATCCTAAATGAAGTGTCATTTTTTCGCCGAGGGGAATATCTTTTAATCCTGCTTCTAGATTATCAAAAATTGTTTCAATTTGCTCAAATGTTAGGGTTGTATGAATACCTTGACAGTCAAAACCGAAAACAAAACAAAATCGATCCTTTTGAGTTCCCTTGCTTAATAAATATGCTCCAATTTCCCTACTATTGAGAGAAATTTGTAGCATTGTTGCTAAATGTAAGGCATCTTCAAAGGGAGTTAATCTTGTTTTATTTTTTTCGATGTTTTGTTTGCCAATTTTTTGCTTCATAGTGCATTTCTAGCCAGCTTTGATAACGGGCAAAACCCCTTGTCCAAGTAGGGACTGCAATAAATTTACCTAAAAAACGCCAACTTTTTCCGCCCGTTAGAATCCACCAGGTGGCTATTCCCCAAGCGGCAATTAGAGCTATCCATAACCATTTTTGAAAATCATCGGCGAATAAACTCCCAAAAATACCATTAATCACAAAATAAGCGGTTAAAATAATGACTGTCCAAGGAATAATTTGATCCGCAGGAATGGGGCCAAGGGATGGCTGAGTGCCTAAGATTTGATTCACGGGACGAAATTGATTTTCTCTTTCTTTAGTCATGATAAATTTGAAATATTTTGGGTCAATTATTTACCTGTGTCACCAATAATAAAACCTGTTAGCACATCCGCCATTGTGACAGCAATAACGACCAACAAGGGGGTTCTAGCCATACTTTGCCATTCCTCATCTTTACGAACTGCGTTAATCACACTTACTAAAGAACCTGCAATATAAAGTAAATAGATAGCTCGCAATATATTAAACACTAAACCGATGGGGGCTTGGGTATTATTGGTTGTACCCGCTCCTTGACTCAAAGTATTTTGAAAAAAATCTTCAGCTTTTTTAAAAAATTGTCCCTGGGCAGGATCGGCAAAATAGTCTAACCAAAATCCACTAAATATCCCAACCGTTACTAACATTTGTAAGGGAATTAGCGATCGCGTTGAACAGCCCAATTGCCTACCAAAATACTGAATCATTGCTGTTGTTACGATACTAACTAAAAGACAGAATAATAGGCTGGGACTTTTGAGCAAGATAATACTAAAAAATACTGAGCAAACCAGCAAAAAAGGAATAAATTGACGCAAAAAGTAGGAATTAAACGTCTTTTGGCATAATGTCAATAGGAATTGTATTATACCAGTTGAGAATGGGAGAAATTTTTTAGGATTGGATTCTTTTCTATACATGGGTGAAGTTTTGTTGGGTTAAGAAATTTAATAGAAAATCTCCTTTTCAAAACACTTTTCAAATAAAGAGTCACTCATTTGATAGGCTCTCCTGACTGACTCTCTTGGTATCGTACATCATTTTTAGTTAACAATACTAAAACTATTTGTCCCCGCTAATTTTTTATTTAGCGTAATCCAGAGTTGGGATTGATCAGGACGAAGACTTACAAAATAGTCACTATTCGCGACTAATACCGTGCCATTAAGTAATACCTGGGTTGGTGCTGTAGTACGAGTATAATTGTTGACCACAATAATCGGACTATCCAAGGTAGAAGGAGCGGTACTAGGCACAGCAAAGGATAACGTCAGGTTATTCGTCGTAGCCGCCGCATTCACTTCCCATGTTCCAAAAATAGGGCTGAAGCCTGCGGGACTATAGGTGACCGTGTCCGTGCGTCCGACTCCTGCAATACCACTGGTTCTGACGGTTCCCACGCTGGCGGTCAAAGTAGTGACACTCGCCGTTTTTGCTTGCAACGCGATCGCCTGGGTCGGATTACCCGTGTGGGGGTCTAGCACAATATGAACACTGTAACTGACCCTGGGATAGCCACTGACAGTATAACCATTGGAACTTGTGAAAGAGCTATTCCCCAAAGATCCCCAATCTGCTCCCCAGGCTAAACGTTTATTACTGGTGGTCTGGGTGGCGTTTGCAAGGGAATATTGAATAAGCTGATAGGCCCAGTGACTAGTACAAGGCGTTTTGTGATTATAAGCAGGCCCCGCTCCCCCGTCATTCAGACAAAGCGTTCCCATATTTAAACTCGTTTTTCCTCGCCAAATAGGAGCTTGGTAATTGTTATAACCCCCTGCATTTTGTTTTGCTGTCAGTTGAGTCCCCGCTAGTCCCATTTCCGCATCGCCCGTAGCCGTCCAAAGATAGCTATAGGGCGCACCTGGGTTCAGTTGGGAATAATCCCAGTCATTATTCATGGTGAAGGGACTCCCCGCCGAGAGAAACTTATATTTATCTCCCCAACCGACACCCCCCACCACAGCCGAGCCATCCCCCCCTTCAATTTTCATATCTCCATAGGGAGCGCGAAAATCTGAATCAACAGCATGATTAGGGGCGGCAGATAAATCAAAGGTCACTGACCAAATAGGATAATTTCGTCCCGTTGCAAATAACCATTGAATGCGAACGGGCATATTATAGGCCGTTACATTGGATTTATTAGTGGAATTGATTTGTGTCCAGGGAGCAAAGCCACTATTAATTGCCGCTTGAGTCAGGCCATAGCGGACATAGTTGAGCGTGTATTCATGAATAGCATGATTGCTTCCCACAAAGAGCTTAGTGGTCGTTGCACTGTTACCGGAACCGAGGGGAGAATCACTTGCGCCATAGGCACTGGCAAAGGAAGGATTACTCAGGTGAGCGACGATATAACCAAAACCCCCTGCACTGGCTCCTGGATTAACAATCCTAGTTGTTCCATTTGCTAAGACATAGGTAAACTGTTTGGCATTACCGCCTTTACTGGTATCGTTACGGGCTAGAGCCGCAGTCCGTAGGCGACAACTACTGTCATACCATTTGTACTGATCATTCAAAAAGCCATTGATGCTGACACCACCGTTAGCGATTCCCGAATCCACGACCAAGGAACTACAGCCGCTTGTGACTTCGAGAGGAACCAGTCCCACATTATCCAGATTAAAAACAACGTTACCTTGTCCCCATCCATCCTGAAAATTCAAACGATTGAGGGCTGTCAACGTTCCAGCAAGCAGACTAATGGGAATAGTTACAGTTGACCAGGTATTGGCAGTTAAGGCAGGAGATGCGTAGGAGGCGATGGGGACTGAGGAGCCTTGGCCAGTTCCATTTTGCAAAGACACGCGAAGGTTGGCTACTTTCGTCACATTCGTCGCCGCACCTGGATTAATATCAAAAGAAATCGCCGATAAAGTATTCAGATTATTTGTTGTGGTGCTTTGGCTCAAACTAAATCCTGCCCACGCATCGGTAATGGTCACTTTGGCAGAGGCAGTTCCTGATTTTTTGACCACAGTATCATTGATATAGGTGGTTCCCCAACTCCAATTGTCCCAACCCGTAACAATGCTATCGACATAGGCATAGGTCAGGGTGACCGCAGAGGCGACTTTGGGAAAACTAGCGATACTTAAGATGATCGCAACAGGGAAAAGTTTAGACCGAATTAATTTCGGGGAAACCGATCGAGAAAACACGGAAGATTTAGGTGAGAGTAAGTTCATGGCAGGACGATCGGCAAGCCGACGGAAATAAAGAACTTAATATAAATCAATATTTTTTGACAAAACTTAATAAAATCCAATAAATTAATAATTGCTATTAAACTACACTCTGTAACTAGAACATACCCAGAAAAATCCCTTAAAATATCGGGTACGAACTTTTTGTTCTGATCAAATCTCAATTTTAGGCTCATCGCGTTTAAGAATTCAGTTTATGTAAGGCGATCGCGTTTTAGTGTCTTTATTGATGTAAAGCCCACATTCCGCAGGTTGACTGAACAAACGAGATAATACATTTGTACTACTTTTTCTTCCCGTAGATTAATTTCTTGATTAGGCAAGACTCTTGAAAAAACTATGTTACTTATTTGACAAGGCTTTGAAGGCATTTGTGGTAAAAATATTTCGCTCTACTGTTAATTTTCTCATCAAGCAAAAAGAAAATATTGATCATCAGTAAAAAGACATTTTCTTGATTCAGTGTAACGACAAGCCTTTTTTTCGTTTTAGTACAAGCTCGTGAACAAGACAGTAATTTGCAAAATCTTTGTCCTGTAAGGATTTTGCAAATTGTTTAAAGGTTCTTTGGAACCTGCGGAACGTGGGTTTTAGGGGATATTAAGTTACAAAATATTCTGGTAAATAGCCGCGCTTTACCGACGATCATTGATACGGATTTTTTTCAGGTTGTTGATCCTATTCACAACAAAGTTTATCGGTGTTTGGTTGCTTCGGAGGGGTTTACGCCGTCTGAGTTAATTGGTAAGAATATTGACTCGATTACTCAATCTGCGGTTCATGATCGTTTTCGATTGGACGTAGTAATCTATTATCTTTTGCTTGCTGGGCCACCGTTTCGGGGAAGTTGGCAGGGTTCGGGTGATATGCCTGAGCAAGTAGAGTTAATTCGTCGCGGTTTTGGGCCCTATGAACCGAATAATTTAATTCAGCCGAGTAATAATACGATTCCTTTGGATATCATTCATCCTGAGCTTCAACGGTCTTTTTTGCTGTGTTTTAATGATGGTCATTTCAATCCTTCTAAGCGTCCGAGTGCGAGGGTTTGGTTGGAGGCGTTAGAGGTTGCGTTTAATGAGTTTTAATGAGTTACAGTCTTGTGGAAAGATTAATAGTCATTTTTATGGTTTGAGTTATGGGCGTTGTTATTAGTGCGATCGCTCTCAGAATTTAGGGATTGATATCTTTGCATGGAAATACTATTACTATTGTTTTAAAATCACCATATTTATAGCTTCTAGCTAGACAATACCCGCTATCGCTAAAGGACGGGGTTTGTACCCAGTTTCTCTGATGAGCAATCGCGTATTCGTAAAGACAGGGTTATTTCTCCCCTTGAAAATGATACTCGCCCAATACCCGGAACCTGCACCCGTATTCACTGCGTGGAAGGTGCCGCCCATCCGGTTCGGTTCGCGAATCACATCAGAGACGTTACCGATCCACACCTGAGCGGCGGAACTTCCAAGGATTTGCCTGGTGAAGGCTAGTCGTCCTGTGGCCGGACAGTAATAGCCGACGACTGGGTTAGTATTATAAATCGTTCCACTAATGGGTTTACAAGGCAGTGTAGATGCATTTTGCGTAACTTTCAGCACCCCAGCGCTTTGGTTACCGATAATCTTCCAAGAGCCGCTAACATCTAGCAGTGGTGCAGCCCCCGCGATATTTGCCCAGTTCAGACAGACTGCTCCGATCGCCATAGCTACGGACTTTGTAACTACTGTTGCTACCAATTTGTTGTATGCCATCGTTTTTTCTCCTAAAAATTAATATTTTTTAGTTAACGACATCACAATAGCACACATTTTCAAAGCTTCTGTATATTAGCACACATTTTCAAGGTTTCTGTTAATCCAATAGCTGCAAATTCAGTAGCCGTAGATACTGTGTTAAGTGTCAAGGGGAAACAGGCTAAAAATCAGTTTCCTCCGCTAAAACAACGTTACGAAGAGCCAACTTGGTCTGGTCAAACGATTTCCCTAACTTGAGAACCCCGTAAACAATCCGAATGAGTTTGTGCATTACAACTCACATTCCGCAGGTTGACTGAAAAAACGAGATAATACATTTGTACTACTTTTTCTTCCCGTAGATTAATTTCTTGATTAGGCAAGACTTTTGAAAAACTATGTTCCTTATTTGACAAGGCTTTGAAGGCATTTGTGGTAAAAATATTTCGCTCTACTGTTAATTTTCTCATCAAACAAAAAGAAAATATTGATCATCAATAAAAAGACATTTTCTTGATTCAGTGTAACGACAATCCTTTTTTCGTTTTAGTACAAGCTCGTGAATAAGACAGTAATTCGCAAAACCCTTCTCCTGTAAGGATTTTAAAATTGTTTAAAAGTTCTTTGGAACCTGCGGAACGCGGGGTAAAGGCGATCGCGTTTTAGAATTTCAGTTTATGTAAGATGATCGCGTTTTCTCATTGCGTTCATGTAAGACGAGCGCGTTTAGAATCCAGTTCATGTGAAGGTGATCGCGCTTTAGATTTTGATTTCATAAAAATGATCGCGTTTTCTCATTGCGTTCATGTAAGGCGATCGCGCTTTAGTATTTCAGTTCATGGAAGGCGATCGCATCTTAAAATTCGTTAGTGTCTTTATTTATTCGCGCTCAAGATTTAGGCTTTCTGAAACCCTTATGCAGCAAGGCTCGTTTTTTGTCCCTGACCCAGCGCGAAAGATTCGTGACACTAACTAAAATTCAGTTCGTATAAAGGCGATCACATTTTATCTTACCTTGTTTAAACGCTAGATTCCTTTGAGGGTAAGTATTCAAGTGGCTAGTAGCTAACACAAACTCAAATTCTGAGTTTTTATCAGAAAAGGGGTTAGCGATCGCTTATTCGTCAAGGGATTCAGGGTTTGGATTTAAAGCAAACAATCCATCTCTAATAGAACAGCGTTAGGATGCAATTTCAAGACAATATTTCATAGCTTTCTATGCCTAAAACTGGCCGATCATCGCCAGAGTCATCACCCTTTCTTGGATCGTGCCTTCAATCTTGACCTTGGCGTGGGCTTGACATAATTCTGGCGGAGGGTTTTGCAATTCGTAGGTTTTACCATCCTCAGAAACTAAAGCCCAAACCCCAAAACCAAAACCTTTTTTTTCTATTTTGCCGATCGCAGTAATCGTCATAACAATCGTTGCTCTCCTTTAGTGGCTAACCAAGCTAGAAAAATACAAAATAGAGCATTGACTCCTAAAAAGACTTGGGAAACCGTACCCGCCCCCAATAACCAAAGATTGGGATTGAAAATAGCAGAAACAGTGAGATAGGACGCAACACCGAGGGTAATACCAACGGCAAAGCTTTTTCCTGCACGACTTCCTAATAAAAGCAGAAGGAATCCTAACGGGATCAAGACACTCGCAAAAAAGGGATTTAACAAATGACTACCCTGGACAGAATTGCCCAGTTCAGGAAACGAACTACCCATGACTCGGAAAGGCCACCGGGGTAAATCGAAGAGATAAAAACCCTGTAGGAAAAATAAGCCCGAACTGCCGAAAATCAAGCCCCAATTTAAGGGTGCGCCCCATTGGAGGGGAACATAGACTCGCAATAAGAACGCCAACAGGTAGGAACCGACGATCATTAAAATTTTCGGTAATATGGCGATCGCGCTCCATCGAACCAGAAAATCGGGTTTAAGTAACCATTATCCCGTAACCAACGGAAGAAATCCTTAAAGCTGAGTTTTCCTTGAACAGCTAAGGTTACAGCTTCTCCTGCATTCAATTGACCTGCTCCGTAATAATTAAAGCTGTCATCCTGCACTTTTCGGGAAGATTCCTTGAGAATCTCTAAAATTTCGGCGGGACTGGATACATCCGTTGCTTTGAGGTCTTCGGCTTTGATTTTAGCGTTAGGATTTTTAGCCGCTTCCTGTTTGGCAACCTGAAGTTGGGAAGATTGAATCAATGCCACCGTTCCTGCCACATGGGGAGCCGCCATGCTGGTTCCTTGAAAACCGATTAAAATAGGTTTTTTCGTGGTGGGATCTAGGGTTTCTTGGAGAATTTTTCCCTCTTTGCCCTGTTCACTTCCTCCTGGAGCGGAAATATCAACCCCAGCCCCAAAATTAGAATAGGGAGCTTTATTTCCCGTTGCATCCAAAGCTGCCACACTAATGACCTTGGGATAACGCCCTGGGTAGGAAGCTGAATTTTGATTTTCGTTCCCTGCCGCCGCCACGATCGCGACTCCTTTGCTGTAGGCATAGTCGATCGCCTCCTTGAGAACGGTACTTTCTCCCCCGCCGCCCAAACTAAGGTTCACCACACTGGCCCCGTGATCCGCCGCAAAACGAATGGCTTCGGCAATATCAGAAACCGTTCCGCCACCACCCGCCGATAACACCTTTAAGGGCATAATTTTGGCCCGATAGGCAATCCCCGCCACGCCGTAGTTATTATTGGTCGATTGGGCGATCGTCCCTGCTACATGGGTTCCATGCCCATTATCATCACTGGCATCAATGCGATCATTAACAAAATCGTACCCTTCTACAAAATCCGTATCCCGTAAATCAGGAACCCGTGACACCCCTGTGTCGATAACGGCAACGGTTATGCCTTCACCGCGATTATTGTCCCAGGCTTTTTCGACATTAATACTGCGAAAATTCCACTGTTTGCTGTAATCGGGATCATTGGCGGTTTCTAAGGCACTATAAATATAATTAGGTTCAATGTATTCGGTATATTTTTTAATCGAGGAAGTGCGGAGTTTATGTAAGAGAGATTTATCTCCTTTTACGGTATAAAGGTGTTGATCAATGGAAAAAATGCTATTTAAGCTGGGATTTTGTTTCGTCGATTGAGAAACGATCGCCAATTCTTGACTAATATTTTCAGTGGGTAAGTCGTTATCAAAATTAATAATAATAGAATCAAATTTTCCCTTATTCGCTAATCCTTTGGTCTCTATAAAATAGCCAACAGTCAGCCAGATTCCAACAATAAATAAAACAATGAATAGGAGTTTTTTCATAAAATATTAAGTGGCGATCGCGGGTGTGTGAGTCAAAAATCGGGAGTGCCATCCCCCATTCTAGCTAATTACCTGAAGATAGCAAAATAGGTAAAGTTGTTCCTGTTCTGTTAAAAATCTAGCAAATTGTTACCTTTATCTACTTAGAAACTACTTTTGGGAAAAACAATCCTCAAAATTAAATTCCCCCAAACCATTCGTAGCCCTGATCTTCCCAATAACCCAGGGTTTTCGGTTTTTCACTCAAAAATGTAATCTGAGTGACCCATTTACTCAGTTTATAACCCAGTTTAATCGGTGAAGCCAGACGTAACGGTGCGCCATTATCAACGGGCAGAGTTTCCCCATTTTTTTGGTAGGCCATCAGGGTTTGGGGATGGAGAGCAGACGCAATATCCCAGCTTTCGTAGTACCCATCGGCAGATTTAAAATAAACGTAACGCGCCTTACTAGACGGTTGAGCCAGAACTGCCAATTCTCTTAACTTAACGCCTCCCCATTGGGCGATCGCGCCCAACCTTCCACACAAACATGACGAATGGTCATCGTGGTTAGGGGCATTTTTTCTAAATCCGTCATACTCAAACTCAGAGGGCGGGCTACCTCTCCATTAATTTTTAGGCGAAATTTCTGGGGATCAATTTGGGGCGTAAAATCAAAAGTATTGACTAATAATTTATCAGGTTCAATGGCACTGGCGGGAAATTCAGGGACTAACTTTTCGGGATTTAATAACCACTCTTCTAGGCTTTGGTTAAGGGGTTCGGTGACACGAAAAACCTGCTCATCAAGAGGCTCATACTACAACCATTTAAGAGTAAGCCTAAACTAGAAAATCCTGATAATTGCAGAAAGCGACGACGAGGAAAATAGAGATTTTTTTTTTCAGAGGATGACATGATTGTTTTGAATAAATAATGATAGTAAACTGTTAATTATTTAAAACGTATACAGACAAGGGGCTTAAGCCCCTTGTTACAAAACTTTCAACAAAATCATTATACAATCTAAATTCGTGAAAGCTTAGTTCAGTTAGTTCAGTTAGTTCAGTTAGTTCAGATTATTTTTGCTGATGCAGGCTTGAAAAACATCGATTCAACTAAACGCGAGCCACCGACTTTTAACGCTAATAAAGAATGGAAAATTGAGAAAACAACAAAAATGGGAACGGCAATAAAGTGAACGATTCGTAACGCTTGCCAATCCCCAAAAAAATCAACAATCCAATATAATTGGGCGGGCTTATACATCCCTAATCCTGTAAAAATAGATAACAACAAAACAGGAATAATAACGGTATAGGCTAACCGATGCCAAGCATAATTTTTTCGCTTAATATTGTTACTTTTTTGCAATACTGTTAAATCATTCTTTTGTAAAAAACGATGTTTCCAGCGTCGCGTGGTGATAATATAAATCCCGTAAAATAAGAGATTTAAAGAAAATATCCCCATAGCCCCAAAGTGCCAATGTCGTCCCCCTGCTAACCAACCGCCGAGGGTAAATAAAGGAGGAATTCGCAAGCCGCCTCTGCCCCCGAAAACGGGATTGGCGTTATAAATTTGCAATCCACTGGTGAGCATTAAGGTCAAACTAATTAAATTAACCCAATGAAAGGTCTTGGCCGTGATCGCCTGTTTGGGTTGGGGGGGAATTCTGACTTTAATGGAAGGAATTTCGCTGGTCATGGCATTGGAAGTTGAACATCTCATCCCAATCATAACAACTCTTTTTCAATTTCTTCCCGTACAGTACTCGTGATTTCACTATTAGAATTTAAACAATCGCGCAGTAACTGATTAATTTCATGATAATTTTCTAGGACTTCCTGTTGTCTTGGCGTAAAATTCCAGTCCGTTGATTGAGGAGAAATCGTTGATGAGGATTGATGGGATAATATTAAAAATTGCTGTAAATGGCGATCGCCCATCATCAAATCATCAATCCTTTTTTTCATTAATAAAACTAGAAGATCGGCTTTTCTGAGCATTACAGCAGTTAGTAGGAAAATTTCTCGCCAACGGGGTTCTAAAACATGATTTATCAATTCTTCTAAAGCTTCTTCTAGGGATTTTATATAGGAATTCATAATGATATTACGAGCCGTAAAATATTCATGAAAAGCTAAATGGGAAAAGGAAAATATGCCTCGGCTTCGTTCCGTTAATAATCCATGCTGTAAGGCGATCTCTTTGAGAATCTCTTCACTAGCTAATTGTAACTCTTCGGAGTCTATGGGAGCATCCGATAACTCACATAAATAATCACTGATATATTGCTCAATGGTTCGTCTTTCAAAAAAATATTCTCCTCTCTCAAAAGTTTTCATGGCAATTTCACTCAAAAGTTTTAGTTTTTGAGGGAGCGTAAACGCTAGATTAATATTATCTCGTTGAACACCTCGAATTTCATCCCATTTACCTAATAGTAGGTCTAAACATTGCTTATAAAATTCACTTTCTGAGCCAGGAAATTGACCTTGATGAACAAAGATCCAACACGCCAGATGGAGAAATAACGGTGTCATGGCTAACTGACGAAGTCGTAAATTTTTGGGAAATTCTAACAATTGAATAAACTTAACTGCCTGCTGATGAGCATCCTCAGTCGGATTTTTAATTAAGGTAGCAAACCACTTTTGGGCAAATTCGGTAATTTGTTCCGAGGTAAAAGGAGCAATTTCAACATCAATAAATCCATTGAGATTATGAATTTTTCCTGCCGTTCGACAAGTAATAATGAATAAATTTTTATGATACTTTTCCGTGAATCGATTAATTTCTTGATAAACAGCATTAGCATCAATAGTCAAAACCTCATCTAAACCATCTAATAATAATAGAATTCGGCCTTCACAAAGTAAATTTTCAACCGTAGAGGGATTGGTGATACTAGAAACCAAAAATTCAGAACGAATATAATTTAAAAAGCTAATTTCTCCTGTTTCTTTAGATTCTTCTATAAAACTTTTGAGGGGAATAAAAATAGGTACTCGATTCGCCATAAAAAGCCCTCGATTACACTGGAGAGCAAGATGTTGTAAGAAAGCTGTTTTTCCTGTACCTGGATTGCCTAAAATTCTGATCTTAGTATAATTTTCTACTAGTTGTATCCCTACAACCGATTGTTGAAATAGCTCACCTAAACCGACAGACTGAAATTCCTGAGTAGTTAGATTTTGCAGTTGTGCTAACTCTAGCCATTGTTGGGAGGGAATTTCTTCTAATAGATTTATCTCGATATAAATTTTATCTAGGTTTATGGGACGGTTGATATCTAATAATTTTAACGTTCCACATTGGTCTTCAATTTTATCCTGACGCTGCGATCGCACCTGTTGAACCAGACACTCAATATCAGGTAGCCCATGTTCGTCGTATTCTGGAATGTCATCAGGGGGATTTTCGGCAATTTCTCGCCAATTCAACTCCAAAATAGAGCAAATTTCCACAAAAATATAACGTTCAATCGGTCTTCCCGTAAAAAATCTCCAAATTGGTTGCCGAGTTTTGAGATTAACTTCAAAAGCGAGGTTTTCTTGAGTCCAACCCTTACGACTAAAGTGCCGTTTTCGCTTTTCTAATCCCAGAGGAAGATGCGTAAAGCGATCGTTTTGCCATAGAAAAACAATGTATGATATTTTTTTTAAAATCAAGCGTTTTTTTATTAATACCTCCAATCTTATCTCAACTTTTTAATTATGTTTCTAAAATATATGACAAAAGAAACATAAACAATAAATTTTCTTGTTTTGTATTAAAAGTTGGCTTGAACTAGCGTTATCATCAATAGTTTCGCCATATCTGTCTTATTTAAGCTTGATTTCGCTAGGATGTTTTTGAAAAAATATCTGATTAAATCGATTTTTGACAAACTAATCTACCCAAAAACCTTTTTTTTAGAAAAATACTCCCCAGATTATTTCGTAATGATTTAAAGCCATTTTCAAGCAATTCAAGCAAATCAAACGCTTTAAGTCATTTTTTGCACACGAAGGTAAAATAAAAAATTCTTTTTTGTAAAGATTAATGCTGGTTTGTAAAGATTAAAATTGAAAAAAAAAGAAAACAAGCTTCAGTTTAATGATTTCAAAGATTTAAAATTTTTCTTGGGCGATCGCGCTCCAAATCATTTCTAAATTATTCTTGTTAACCGAGCCATTCATTTGTTATTTCCGCAGGCAATTCGAGCTTTTTACAAGTCCTGTCCTGACAAGGTTTGCCCAAGATTTTTCCCCAACTCTCGATCCTGATTTTTTCTCTAGCATGGAGAAAATTTTCTCGTCAAAAGCAAAAGACATTGTTAATTTTTAAGAGAAAAAAGCGCAATTCTGACGTTGGGCGTTTCACTTATCGGCTAGGTTTGCTACAATTACTTTCGGTCACTCAGCCTTTATAGAGAACGTCTTTGACTCAAGTCGTAAATATCCCTACCCTTGATACCCTAGCCCAGGAACTAGCTGCCATTCAGCAAACGGGTTCTAAACGAATTGCCTTGCTTGGCTCTCGTCACGTCCCCATAACCCATCAACAGCTAATCGAAATGATGAGTTATGCCCTAGTTTTAGGCGGAAATCGTCTCATGACTTCTGGTTCAGCAGGAACGAATTCTGCGGCCATCAAAGGAGCCATGCGGGCCGATCCTAATTTGTTAACGGTTATTTTGCCCCAGAGTTTGGAACGTCAACCGAGGGAATCCCAGGAGCAACTCCAACAGGTCATACATTTGGTGGAAAATCCTGAACATGATTCCCTGTCCCTGGGAGAAGCCAGTGCGTTGTGTAATCGGGAAATTATTTCTCGTTGCCAACAGTTAATTTGTTTTGCGTTTCATGAGAGCGATACGCTCCTTCAAACTTGTCAGGAAGCCGAGGATCAACGCAAGTTGGTAACTTTGTTTTATTTCGACTAGTTTTTCTACCTCTGTAGAGAAAAGTTCGTACGGTTATCATTATTTTTATTATTTATTTTCCCTTCCAGTCCGTTCAATCCCTCTTAGGAAATCGATGGATCTGGTGATTTCATGAAATCTCGTTTTTCTCCCCTAGATTGGCTAGAAAACCATTGGGCAAACCCTGCTTACGGTGGTTGGCTGTTGGCGGTTCTTGCTCTGTGCTTTTTTGGGGCGGCAACGAATACGATGGCGGGTTGGCTCTATGTTCTGAGTGGATTAATTTTTGCTCTGTTGACCATAGCGGCTGTGATTCCTGTGCGATCGCTCTTTTCGTTAACATTAGAACGGTTACCCATTGAGCCAGTGAGTGCAGGGCAAGACCTGACGGTAGTATTAACGGTAAAAAATCGCAGTAAAACGCCGAAAACTCTCCTGCAACTTTGGGATCTTTTGCCTGACTCCCTCGGTAAACCCCAGGGAACGGCGATCGAGACTATTCCTGCGAATGACCAACACGACTGGGCCTATTATTTACCCACCGAACGACGGGGAATCTACCATTGGCAAACGGTTCAGTTACGAACTGGTACACCTTTAGGATTGTTCTGGTGTCGCCGTCAGAAAACGGTTCCCGCTAAGGTGATCGTTTATCCCCAGGTTCTCTCTTGTTGCAATGTCCTTTAGTGGATGCAATCGGCCAGCAAGAAAGCCCCAAACTGCAAAGCGATCGCCGTTACCTAGCTTCAACGGAAGGCATTACCAAAACCCTGCGTCCCTATCGTTATGGGGATTCTATGCGCTTAATCCATTGGCGTACCAGTGCGCGGTTTGATGACTTTCGGGTTCGAGAACTAGAAATTGTGACGGGGGGACAGGATGTCATGATCTGTCTAGATAGTGGCGCGACTTGGGACTCGGAAACCTTTGAACAAGCGGTTATTGCGGCAGCTTCACTCTATTTTTATGCTCTCCGTTCTCAGTTAAATGTCAAACTCTGGACGGCTCAAAATGGCATTGTTCATGGCACGCGGACGGTTTTAGAAGACCTAGCAGGCGTTAATTTTAATGAACCCATTTCCCATCCAGTTCCCGATAAAGTCCCGTTAATCTGGTTAACTCAGAACGAAAAGAGTTTAGGGAATTTACCGTTTCATAGTCATTGGGTTTATTTTCCGATGGATAATTCTTTTCCTACGCAAGCTCAGACGATGGGTTTAGTCATTGATCTCAATCAGTCTTTGGAAATGCAATTACAGAGACCCTTGCGTTAAGAGAAAACCAATTTAAACACTTTTCTAATTCAAAGCAATATTAAACAAGATTCAATGACCATTATTTCTTTAAATTCTACCCATTTAGAAACTTTAGATCTTTCTCCTATTAGCGATCGCGTTGAGCAATGGTTATCAGAAAACGCGATCGCTGATCATGAGCAGACCATTCAATTTAAAATAGATTTTCCCCGCGAAGAAAACGATCCCCGTGAATTATCAGAAATTCCTGAAGTCAGACTTTGGTTCGTCCGTTTAGATGCGGTTTATCCCTGGTTCCCTTTTTTATTAGACTGGAAAGCTGGAGAATTTGCCCGTTATGCCGCGATGTTGGTTCCTCATCAGTTTAATCGTTCCGAGGGCATTCAGTATAACCCCGAAGCTCTGGAAATTTTTATGATGAATAAGATTTTTGTGCTTTCTGATTGGCTAAAAGTTCAAGGAATACCTAGTAATTTTCGATTAAAATCTATGGCGCAGTTATTAGGCTACGATTTGGATGATGATTTTCTAAAAAGCATGGGGATTATAGGACAAGTTTCCGTATAATTAGTATAATGAATAGCTAGACTAGTTTTCTCTTTCTTATCTGTAAAAGATTAGTCGAAACTAAAATTATTTTTATCTACCAAGTATTTATGGGGACGGAGCAAGAGTTTTTTGATGAACTTAAGAGGAGAGTAGACATATTACATTTATCCCCTCAAAGAGATAATGAGGCAAGTCGTCATGATCTGCTTATTTATCCTTTATTGATAAGTTCTTTTGGTTTAGGATGGGATGCTAAAGATTTGGTTTCTCAGTCCACTATCAAGGTACCAAGAGAAGTAAGTAGTAGTCATATTTTTCGTAATGGAGAACCTAAAATCAGAAAACCTGACATCTTAATTTCACCAGTCAATTTGAAGAAGAATATTGCAGTCATCGAAGAGCAAGAATTCCAGTCCAGCATTGAGAAACTTAATAACTATAGACTTCAAGTGGCGGAATATCAAGCTTTATATGAATGCACTTGGGGAGTGATTTCAGATGGTGAAAAGTGGTTGCTTAAGAAGAATTTTGAGACTTTCCATCAATTTGACTCTTTGGACGAACTCCGTTTAGGAATGATCGATCTGAGAAATTGCATAGGTAAAGAGCAGGTAACAGAAAGATTGATTTATCATGGAACATGTGATCTTGTAGTTGTTGTTCCACTTTTTGAGCTAACTCAAAACATTTTAAGCCTACAATCAGATCTCACACAATTAGATTTTTATTTTAAGATTCCCGTTATTGTTGTTGGAGTAGAATTGGGAATACCTACTTTAGGTGGTACAGGGTTTGAAGAATTCACAAGTTTAAATAAAGCATTACAAAAATATCCAGACTTAGCTCCCAACAAAAATACTAAAAGATTTACATGGGCTATCAAAGAAGTGAAGGGAGAGAAAATTAACAGATTAAGATTTGAAACTTGGGCTGCCTACGATCTATATTCAACGTGAATACTAGGAAGTGTAACAAGTGAGATCGCATCCTCGCTCGACAGATTACCCGATAAAATAGAAAAAAGAAAAACGGCCAACTTCCCTCTTCCATCAGACGAAAGACTTCGAGGAATGATACATTATGGCAACCGTTACCGATACCGACCTTAAGGAATTAAAAGATTTAATAACTGATCTGAAAGTGAATCAGGTCAGAATGGAAAAAAGATTATCGGGACAAATGGCTACTCTTGACGAAAAAGTGTCAGGTATTGATAAACGCCTGGATATTATCGAAAGTCGAGTTAATGGGTTAACAGGCTGGTTAATCGGTGTTTTATTTGCTTTGGTTGGAGGTTTATTAGGTATTCTAGGCAAAATTACTTTTTTTCCTAATCCCTAAAATTCGCAATCGCGATCACATCCTCGCTCGACAGATTACCCTATAAATAGAAAAAAGAAGCGGCTGACTTTTCTTTTTAATCAAAGATAAAAGGAATGACACATCATGGCAACCACGATTGAAACTGATCTTAAGGAAGTCTTAGGGGAATTTAAACAAGAATTTTTCAAACTTAACCAACGCCTAGATAGGATAGAGGGTGACTTAACTTCCCTCAAAGTCTCCCAAGCTGAGATTAAGGGAGAACTATCCACTCTCAAGGTGGAATTAAACTTCATCAAAGAAGACGTAAAAGAATCTTAAAATTTCCCAACGCTCTCAGATATGGGCATTAATTATCACAGTCATCGGATCCACTATTGCCGCCGTTGTAAAATTTGGTTTTTTCCCTAATCCCTAAAACTGCGATCGCCATCACATGATTTTTTGAATGAAACTTTTTTAAAAGCAGATTCCCAGCAATGCGATCGCGCTCATTTGTTAAAGATTATCTTGTTTATAATCCGCTATCAATCAAAAAAAATAATTGAACAAATTCTATCGTTCAATCTAACTCAATAATCGAGGGTAAAATTCATTGTATTACCGATTATTTACTGATTTTTAGCATTTGGTTGCCCCCTTTCTGAAATTCATAAGCAACGGTTTGAATCTGTACTTTAAATCCGTTTTTAGATAATTCCTGAATTATGGGATTAACGTAGGGAGATGGCTCGCCGTTAAGTTTGAGCAACGGAAAAATTCGCACTTCTGAAGCAATTTGTAGGAGTTCATAAATTGATTCCAGATGAAAATTTAGCGATCGCTGCTCTGAATACAAAAATAGTAAATGAGAACATAAACATAATTCAAATTGATTATCAGCAAATTCTAAGTTTGGTAATGATTGGCAGAGGTAACGTCCTTGGTTTTTGCCAGTTTCATAATCTAATAAAAATTGTTCCATTGCTGTAAGACGAGCTTGACCTAGTTCATCCGCATCACTAAAATTAGTCCAAATATAGTTATCGTTATTTTCTTTTACTTGAGAAATAACAAGATCATAAGTCTCTTGAATACGTTGTTTAATTTGTTCAGTAGAAAATTGATAAATCGGATCAATAGAGATTACAAACTTTCCTTGTTTTGTCATTTCAGCATTAAAGCTGGCGGGGCAGTCGCCACAACCCAAAATGCTTGCATTTAAATCTATTTCTGACAGATTAAACATTAGTTTATATTCTTCTAGGGTTCTGCCCCAAGGTACAATTTTATTGAGTTTCATTATTTAATAGCGATCGCATCTAGAGAGTATATGTTGGGAGTAAACCAGGATCAACTATACTAATCCTGGTTCCTAAATCATTAAGATAAAACACTTTAGAACACTATGCACAAAATTCCCGTTACCGTCGTTACTGGATTCCTGGGGGCGGGGAAAACCACCCTCGTTCGTAATCTCTTGCAAAATAACCAAGGGCGACGCATTGCCGTGATTGTCAACGAATTTGGGGATGTGGGCATTGATGGCGATTTACTGCGGGATTGTCAAGTTTGCGACGAACCAGAGGTTCCCAATAGTCAAATTATTGAGATGACCAATGGTTGTTTGTGCTGTACGGTGCAAGAAGAATTTTTTCCGATTATGCAAGAGCTTTTAACACGCAGAGAACAACTCGATTGTGTGGTGATTGAAACATCAGGCTTAGCGTTACCGAAACCCTTAGTACAAGCTTTCCGAATGGCCAGAAATTCGTAACGGTGCAACGGTAGATGGAGTCATCACAGTAGTAGATAGTCAAGCCTTAGCAGAAGGTAAATTAATCGGAGACTTAGCCGCCCTAGAAGCGCAACGGGAAGCGGATGATAGTCTGGAGCATGAAACCCCCATTGAAGAGTTATTCGAAGATCAATTAGCTTGTTCTGATTTAGTTTTACTCACTAAAACCGATTTAATTAGTGATCAGCAATTAACAGAGGTCAAACAATGGCTAAACCAAGAATTGCGATCAGGAGTAAAAATTGTAAGTTGTCAGCAGGGAGAAATAAATCCAGAGGTTTTATTGGGATTTAATGCGGCGGTAGAAGACAATTTGGAAAGTCGTCCTAGTCACCATGACGAGGAAGAAGACCATGACCACGATGATGAGATTAATTCCATTCAAGTAATCCAAACCGAAAGCTATGATCCCCAGGTATTAACCCAGCGACTCAAAAAGTTAGTCCAAACCGAAGAAATTTATCGGATTAAGGGTTTTGTTCATGTTCCTCATAAATCCATGCGCTTAGTTTTACAGGGAGTCGGTGATCGCTTTGATGTGTTTTATGATCGGTTATGGAAAACCGATGAAGTGAAGCAAACTAAACTGGTTTTTATTGGGAAAGCTTTGAATCAAGAAATGATCGAAAACGTGATCGCAAATTAGTTTAGGTTAGTTTAGGAAAAATTTGCTAACACTGAAAATTAGATCCCATCCCTATTTTTGATGGATTAAACCCTGAAGAAAAAGTTATTATCGAAGACTCTATGAAATAGGCGCTCGCCTTTATAAACAATAGACAATCCCTATGGCATAAATTAAAATAAGATAATAGCCCTCATTTGGACTTAGTAGCTATGAATTTATCAATTCAAACAAGAGCCGAAATTACTTTACGGGCCCTTAGTCCCTCCGAACGCAAAAGACTTCTTCATAACGCTGTTCTATCAATCTAGGCAGAAGATAGATAGAAATCACGCGGAAAAATCATCTCCAACAGAGAATTTGTTAGTTTACTTAACTGGAAGAATAGACGACAAAATACTCGCAGTATTTGAGGAGTAAAAATCACGACTAACCAAGGTTTAAGCAGATTGAAGTAACATAATGGCTGAATAAACAGTAGATTCAGCTAATGTATCAGGAGGTTTTCTGGATTTGTTCAAGGCTTCTGATTGAAGACTCACCATTAAGTAGAGCTTGCTAAAAAAAGCTGAAAGCCTTATAAGAAAAAAGATGAGGGGATTTAGAGAGCAAAAAAAGTGCAAAAAAAAGGTCTAAAATGAGTGAAAAGGCTTGCACCCCTCCCCTTCCAGAGCATTGAACGATGTACCCCAAAAAAGAATCCGAAAAATCGACTGTTGAAAACTTCAAAATACCAAGTGAGTGGAAGCCAAAAGAAGAAAATCGTTGGGTAATCATGTCAAAAATAATTCCGTGGGAGGAATTTGAAGAAGAATATGCAAAACAATTTTCAGAAAATAAAGGAGCGATAGCCAAACCATTTAGGATGGCATTAGGGTCATTAATAATAAAAGAAATATTGAGAATAAGTGACCGAGAAACAGTAGAACAAATAAAAGAAAACCCTTACTTACAATATTTTATAGGACTAGAAGTATATGAAAATGAGGAGGCATTTGATGCGTCACTGTTAGTACATTTCCGTCAAAGAATAGGAATGGACTTGGTGAATCAAATAAATAAAGCAATGGTAAAAAAAGAAGAAGAAATATCATCAGAAGTAAAAGAAAAAAGTGAAGGGGAAAATCAGAATAGAGGAAAGCTATTACTATTAATAGATGCAACCTGTGCACCAGCAGCATAGGGAGCATCCCACTTTTGCAATGAGTATAAATACTTAGGAAGAGAAGGAAAAATAGAAGGTAGAATAGAAATAAATTAAGAGAAAAACAAAATGACTCCTGAAGAAAAACAGAAACTAAATGAACACTTAAAAGAAATCTCTGAGATTTTAGTCAATAATACACCTAAAGAAAACTTAAAGGACTTTGAAAGTATAGAATTGGCGGTGCGAGAGCATATTCTCTCTAGTGTAAGTCCGTTAGTGTCATGAATTATTCGCGTAGTTTCTACGGTCATGTTTAGCATGGTCACGCTCAACAACAAGCCAAAAGAGAGCTAGACAACTAGTTTCGTTAGGAAAAGCCCCAATTTCATCAGACTTAGTGCGAAACTCTCGAAATAGGCGTTCGAGATGGTTAGTCGTGCGAAGATGTCGGTGCAAAGAGTCATCAAATTGGTAGAAGGTGAAGGTCAACTCAATATCTTTGAGAAAGGTACGAACTGCATCTGGTTCAATCGGTTGCCATTTCTCCTCAAAGGCTTTTAAAAGTGATTGAGCATCGGAGACTTGAGGGGCTTGATAAATCTTGTAAGCATCAGAAGTGATCTCGAAGGAACGTTGTTTTCGTGCCTCTTTCGGTTTCAGAGAGCAGCCAGCAGCAGTTACCGAAGGTAGATAGCAATAGTTAAGGTGACGCTCAATTCCTCTAATTTTGTGAGTAATACAGAGTTGTTGTTGAGCCAAAGGGAAACATTTCTTCATGGCGGAGGGTAATCCCAAACTACCGTCACTGCCTAGTAATTCGAGATGATTCGGGTTTAGTCCCCGTCTTATCAAGCTCTCAAATACCTTTGTCCAAGCGGCTTCACTCTCCGTTTCAGCTACTTCGTAGTGGATTAATTCCTGCGAACCATCTTCCCAGATTGCCATTACTGCCAACACCACACGCTTTTCTGCTTGCCGACATTGCCTTAAATGTCCCGATTCGTCTTCTTTGAACTCCCCAGCCATTGTGTACTGAATCTCTACCCAGACTCCATCCACTAAAATCATCTTGGGGATTCTGACCAGAGGAACCTGTCTTTTACTTTCTAGTTGTTTCTGAACATTAAGAGTAATCTGGTTCACCGCACTTACCGATAGTACTTTTCCTAATATCAAATATAAAGCCTCCTGCAAATCTCGTAAGGATAGCCCCATCACATAGAGAACACACATCCAATCCAGTAAATTTCCTAGACTTCGCTGATATCTTTCTAAAATCTGCCATTCTCTTTCTTTATTCCCCTCTCTTAATTTGGGGACGGCTAAATCACTTATCTGTCCATATTGAGTGTTTACTCCACGATAATAGTACCCAGAGCGATACGTTTTTTTCTCTCTTGCTTTGATAAATTCTGTCACTTCTTCCTTCAAGGCACTTTCTAAAACCGTTTTGACCGTATCCACCACTTCTGTCTTTAACTTTGAGGTTAAGGCTTCGTTTAGTTGAGGATGAAAACCTTGCTGTCTCACACGCAGGATTTGTTTTTCTCGCTCGGCTATACTCATCACTAGAATCCTTTCCAATCTTTTTTATTCTCTTGTTTTACACCTTTTCATACCATTTTCTACCTGCGCGAATAAATAAAGACACTAACGTAAGTCCGGTAATTGGCAGTTTTTTTTGAAACAGTAACAGGAAGGGGGACGAATAAGAAAAGTCAACAGTATCATTGGAAAAATTGCAATAACAGAAAAACAAGCTTTAAAACTGGGATTAGAAAAAAATAACCGACTCAGTCCATTTCTTGAGAAATGCTGTTTACGATTGGTTGCCAATGAATCTTTTGAACATGCCGAGGAAGACATCAAAATGACCACAGGCATGGCAGTATCAGGGAGTAGTCAACACAGGTTGGTACAAAGATACGAGTTTAAAGAGGCCGAAGGAAAAGGAAGCATTGAGGCGTTGAGTGTAGATGGAGGTAATGTCAGGTTGAGAACACCGTTAGGAGAAGAGAGTATTTGGAAAAATTACAAAGCGGTCAGCCTACATGGGCAGGTCTGTGCTGCTTTTTTCCAAGAGAATGACCTGTTATTAGGTTGGACAAACCGCCAACCCTTATCTAGAGTCATTACCTGCTTAGGAGATGGTCACGATGGAATCTGGAATCTAATCACTCAGATAGGAGATGATTTTCAACGCAGAGAAGTTCTTGATTGGTATCATTTGATTGAAAACTTAAACAAGGTGGGAGGGTCAAACAAACTGTTGCGAAGAGTCGAAAGTTATTTGTGGCAAGGAGAGATAGATTTAGCCTTAGCAGAGTTTAAGGATTCTCAAAGAACAGTAGTCGTTAATTTTCAGAAATATTTAGAAAAGCACAGTGAGAGAATACCAGACTATGGTTTGTATCAAGATTTAGGGATTTGTATTGGGTCAGGGAGTGTAGAGTCAAAGATTAAACAGATTGGTGCAAGACTCAAAATAACAGGAGCGCAATGGAATGCCCAAAA
>CAWEDJ010000030.1:0-12537 GCA_963807635.1 uncultured cyanobacterium | reverse complement strand
TTAATTTTTGACAAAACGTTTGAGCATCAATCCAAGTGACATTTTCAACAGGACTTTTAGGATTATTTTCAGAATAAGACGGATTATTGCCCATTATAGCCTGATATTGCTCTTGGGTTACAGGATATTTCCCTAGATAAAATTCTTGTAAATTAACTCTATGTTGCGGCATTTCACGTTTATATCGATCTGTTTCATATTCTTTGCACAAGCGGATCACTTCTGCTTCTTCTGTTCCCATTAAAAAACTTCCTGCGGGAATTTTTACCATTTCTAATTTGATATCGCCTGGCAAAGTTTCGGTGAAACTTTGGGAGACTGAGAGATTGGGATAAGGGGTTTATCTCCACTGTTGTGGCAAAGAAATACATCAAACTGTTCTGTCATAAAATTAACTTCCTATTCTTTCACTCCAGCGATCGCGAGCGATCGCGGCTAAAGCCTTTGCATATATTATCAAATTTTCCCCTAATTTTGTTAACTCTGATTGAAAATTAGTCACTTCCGACCAATTTAGATAAAAAAACTAGGTTCGATGAACTGAATCACAAAAACCTAGCCAGAGAATCGAATGCCCCTAAATCCCCCAATACTGGGGGACTTGCCAGAAATTGGATTATTCTTGACTTTTCCCCCAAAGTTGGGGGGCTAGGGGGGCAGAAAACTAAAGTTCTCAAAAAGGATGAGGTTTAGATTGATTTTTCAGTTGAATGCTAAATCCTGTTTCCATATCCCTTTTAATTTAAGGTAGGAGCTTGGCCTTGAAGTCTTACACTCTATGATTTTGGAAACCCCCTGCAAAATGTCAATAGTGTTTCAGTAATAGATTTGGCATAATTCAATTATTTCTAGGCAAATTTAGACAGAAATGACCTAAATCCAAAAATTGAATAATGGACAGAAAGTTATGGTAAGTTTATGAAAGGAGGCTTGAAGACTTGCGAAAAGTTGCCTCAACCCGCCGTTCCATACTCGGCATTAGAATCTTAGCCGATTCATCAACTATTTAGAAGGAGACACCCAGATTGGTTAGCCTAGCCCCCTTTACAACCACCAAATCAGAAGAAATTTTTGCCGAGGCCCAGGATTTAATGCCAGGCGGCGTTAGTTCTCCCGTCCGTGCCTTCAAATCAGTCGGGGGTCAGCCCATTGTTTTTGACCGAGTGAAAGGGGCTTATATCTGGGATGTGGATGGGAACGAATTTATTGATTATGTGGGAACCTGGGCTCTGCCATCTGTGGCCACGCCCATCCAGAAGTAATTGCCGCTCTCCAGGAAGCCTTACTCAAAGGAACCAGTTTTGGTGCGCCGTGCCAAAAAGAAAATGTCTTAGCGGAAATGGTCATTGATGCCGTTCCGAGCATTGAGATGGTGCGTTTTGTCAATTCAGGAACCGAAGCCTGTATGTCGGTTTTGCGCCTGATGCGAGCTTTTACAGGCAGAGAAAAAATTATTAAGTTTGAAGGTTGTTATCACGGTCACGCGGATATGTTTCTGGTCAAAGCGGGATCGGGAGTCGCAACCCTGGGTTTACCCGATTCACCAGGGGTTCCTAAATCCACCACTGCCACTACCCTAACCGCTCCTTACAATGATTTAGAAGCGGTCAAAGCTTTATTTGACGAAAATCCTGATGATATTGCAGGGGTTATTTTAGAACCTGTGGTGGGTAATGCGGGCTTTATTGTTCCTGATGCGGGCTTTTTAGAAGGATTACGGGAATTAACCAAGGAATACGGTGCGTTACTCGTTTTTGATGAAGTGATGACGGGATTTCGCATTGCCTACGGGGGAGCGCAGGAAAAATTTGGTATTACCCCTGATTTAACCACTCTCGGTAAAGTGATCGGCGGCGGTTTACCGGTGGGAGCTTATGGAGGACGAAAGGATATTATGTCAATGGTTGCTCCCTCTGGCCCCATGTATCAGGCGGGAACTCTTTCGGGAAATCCCTTAGCCATGACCGCAGGCATTAAAACCCTAGAACTCTTACAAAAACCTGGAACCTACGAGTATTTAGAAAAAATTACCCACAAATTATCCCAGAGCTTGTTACAGGTCGCGAAAGAAACAGGTCATTCGGTTTGTGGGGGTTCTATCAGTGCCATGTTTGGAATGTTCTTTACGGGCGGCCCTGTCCACAATTATGAAGATGCCAAAAAAGCAGATACGGCTAAATTTGGTCGCTTTCATCGAGGAATGTTAGAGCGGGGCGTTTATCTGGCTCCTTCCCAATATGAAGCGGGTTTTACGTCT
Source organism: uncultured cyanobacterium (assembly GCA_963807635.1). Taxonomy (GTDB): domain Bacteria; phylum Cyanobacteriota; class Cyanobacteriia; order Cyanobacteriales; family Microcystaceae; genus Snowella. Next base: position 10,280 of record CAWEDJ010000030.1, on the reverse strand, counting down.
CTGGCCCACACCGACGCGGATATTGATCGAACTCTCGCGATCGCCAAAGAGGTTTTAAGTAATCTTTAGGAATTGAGAAAAAACGACGTTGCCATGTTTTGCCCCCCTAGCCCCCCAACCTTGGGGGGAATGATTAATTGAAAGTCCCTCAGTATTGGGGGATTTAGGGGGCGGTAAAAAACTACTGTGTTATTTAGGCTGTAAATAGCCTAGAATAGAACACGGTAGCAACGGGATGTAGCGCAGCTTGGTAGCGCGCTTGCTTTGGGAGCAAGATGTCGCAGGTTCAAATCCTGTCATCCCGATCGCCATTTACTACAATATTAAGTTATGTTAAGAGCAGTCTCTATTGTTAGGATTGTCCCTATTTTCCATGAATATCCTCAGTAATTTATTCGCGCCTCCCCAAACGACCAAAAAGGATTCCCCCACTCAACCTCAGGGACAACCCAAAGCCAAAAAGAATAAACGGGGAGTAGAAATAAAATCTGCCCAGGAAATTGAGATCATGCGTCAGGCTTCGGCGATCGTGGCGACGGTTCTGAAAGAAATTGGGGAAAGGGTAGAGCCAGGCATGACAACGGGAGATTTGGATCTTTATGCAGAGAAACGTATTCGAGAAATGGGAGCAACCCCCAGCTTCAAGGGCTATCATGGCTTTCCTGCCTCGATTTGTGCCTCGATTAATGCGGAAGTCGTTCACGGAATTCCCAGTAAAAAGAAGGTTATTCGGGCGGGAGATGTCTTAAAAGTGGATACAGGAGCCTATTTTCAGGGTTATCATGGCGATTCTTGTATTACGATCGCCGTCGGTAAGGTTTCCCAGAAAGCGGATAAATTAATTCAGGTGGCGGAAGAAGCTCTTTATGAGGGGATACATCAGGTCAAGGCGGGCAATTACTTATTGGATATTGCTGGAGCCATTGAGGATCACGTCAAAAAACACGGTTACAGTGTGGTAGAAGATTTTACGGGTCACGGTGTCGGACGCAATCTCCATGAAGAACCCCATGTTTTTAATTTTCGGACTCGTCAACTGCCCAATGTTCAATTGAAGGCAGGAATGACTTTGGCCATTGAACCGATTCTCAATGCGGGATCTAAGTTTACCCGTCTTTTACGCGATCGCTGGACGGTGGTAACGGTGGATAATGCACTCTCGGCTCAGTTTGAGCATACGGTATTGGTCACGGCAACGGGCTATGAAATTCTAACCGATAGAAATAAGATTTAATGATTATGGCAACTAACAAAATCCGTAATTCCATCTTGGCGATCGTGGCAGTGCTGTTGAGTACGGCGATCTTTTTTGGCTTTCAATCCCAGGTCAATTCTAGTTCCCTGACCGCCCAAGCCCAGGCATCTGTTCCCATAGAAATTGCCCTCAGTAACGGCAAACCGACACTAACCGAGTTTTACGCCGATTGGTGTAGTAGTTGTCAGGCAATGGCGAAGGATTTGGCAATTGTCAAAAATAAATACGGTCAATCGGTTAATTTTGTCATGCTCAATGTCGATAACAATAAATGGTTGCCCGAAGTGTTACGTTATCGAGTGGATGGCATTCCCCACTTTGTTTTTCTTAATCCAACGGGAACCGCGATCGCCCAGACTATTGGGGAGCAACCTTTAGCGATTATGGAAGCGAATCTAGATGCACTGATCGCCGATTCTCCTTTGCCCTACGCCTATGCAACGGGACAGACTTCCATTTTTGAACCCTCTGTGTCAACTTCTGCGATCGATGATCCCCGCAGTCATGGTTCTCAGGTCAAACTGGATGATCCGACCTGATTTTTAGACAGAAACGAGATTGTTCCTGAATGTGTGTAATTTACAACACAAAGTTTAAAAACTGTTAACAACGGCGGTAACGCCTTGGGTTTCTAGGACTTCGCCTTTGTCGATCACAGCATAAATTAAGGAACTATCACCACATTGTTGCTGAGATTGCACAGTGCATTCTAGATAAGCCAAGGCTTCATCAATAATTAAGCTGCCATTATCGGCGATTCGGGTTTTTAGATGGCTAAAAGGATTGTTGTCGGGAAGATTTTGACGGTCAAAATAACGTCGGACATTACGGCCTTCCTTGAGAATATTCAGCACAAATTTATCCCCAGGATGGCACATTAACTCTGCATTCTGCTCTTCTCCAACGGCGATAATTAATCCAGGCGGATTAAAGCTGGCTTGAGAAACCGAAGATGTTAGAATACCTCGGTGGGTTTCTCCCTGACGAGTGCTGACAACGCAGAGAGAACCCATAATGCGTCCAACAGCTTGTTTCGTGCGATCGCTGTGGGGTTTGGTGACGGATTGGTGAGAGGCTCGTAGTTTCTTATTTTTCTTGAGGTTTTGGGCAAATTCTGCACCAGCGTCCTCACATTCTTGCAACGTTGCCGCCGTCGGACTAAAGCGAATTCGTAGGGTGTCAAAGCCGAGACGATAATTAGCATCTTTGAGCTTATTTTCTAGGAGATCAATGGCCTCTCCACTCCAGCCATAGGAGCCGAAAACGGCAGCTAATTTCGTTTTTGTTGCGGTAGAAAGCACAATTCCTAAAGCGGTTTGAATTTGAGTCGGTGCATGACCCCCCAAGGTGGGAGAACCGATAATAAAGCCATCACAAGCTTCAATAGCCTGGGTAATAGTAGCGGCATCGGCAAGTTCACAGTTAAGCGATTCGACTTGAATTCCTTGTTGAATAAGTCCCTGGGCAATGGCATTGGCCGCGATCGCGGTATTCCCGTAGGCAGAGGCATAGAGTAAAGCAACCTTTAATTCCTGGGACTTCTGTTGTTGACACCACTGACGATAATCGTAGCTAAAGCGGCTTAAACTATAGCGGACGACGGGGCCATGATTGGGGGCATAGGCCTTGGTACTGAGGGCGGTAAATTTGTCTAAGGCGGCTTCGACTTGCTTGGCTTGGGCGGCATGGATGCAATCAAAATAGTAATGGCGATCGCCGTCTAAGGCTTTCCAGTCTTCATCAAAGACCGCATCTTCGCAAACGTGCGCCCCAAAAAATTTATCGGTGTAAAGAATTTGAGTGGCGGGATCGTAGGTACATAAGCCATCGGCCCATCGAGGGGTGGGAGCGGTAATAAATTGGAGGTGATGATCTTGCCCTAAATCCAGGCGATCATCGTTACGAACGGTTTCAATTTGTCTTTCCCCGTCAGGAAACGCTGTTTTTAAAACATTTGCGCCAGGACGTGAACAAATTATTTTAACTTGAGGGGCTTTTTCCAGCAGGGCTTTCAGCGTCGTCAGGCGATTGGAATTAATATGACCGAGAATGATGTAGTCGAGGAGACTTAAATCAATATTTTGGGCTAATTCTGCGAGGAAAATATCAGTAAAAGATTCTCCTGGCGGATCAATCAAAGCCGTTTTATCAGCTTGAATGAGATAGGAATTGGCAGTCGTTCCTTTTTGGCGGGAGTATTCGCTTTCAAATTTGAGACGTTCCCAAGTCCGCGATCGCAAAATCAGGGTATGGCTACCAATGTCGGTAACTTGAACATCTCTCGGACGAGTGGGGATAAGGGTAGCAGTAGTCATAAGTACCTCGGCAAGAATAATTTTCTCGTTAATGATGATTATTGGGGACAATAATTTCGGGATTTTCGGCTTCAGTTTTTGACTGATAACGTTGAGCAATCCGTTGTTCGGGATCAATCCCTTCAAAGGTCGGAGGCAACCAAACACGAGCGATGAGTAAGGCTCCCAAAACTAATAAAAAGGCACAGGTGGCTAAAACTTGGCTATAGTTGGTTTCTAGAACTCCTCGAACGATGACTTCACGCAACACAGAAACAATGGCTACTTCAACGGCAACTCCAATGGATACACGCTGTTCTTGGAGATAAATAATTAACAGGCGAAATAATTCGACCAGAATTAACAAAAGAGAATATCCGAAGTTACTGTCTGAAAATTTAGAGGCGGTAACAAAGAGAGAAACAAATCACGGATTTCCAGTACCATGAAAGCAAACAAACCCACACATAAACAAATCACAATCATGTCTTGAATAGATTCTAGACCTCGTACCACGCGAGTACGATTGACCTCATACCAGTGGAGCGAATCGGCTTTTTTAGTGGATTTATACATTTTTTTAGGTATTAATTAAATGAACGATGAATTGTCAGTTATCAATTATTGATTGTCAACTATCAACTAATTAGTAATGGTTGCCAACTTTGCGGTGGTGAACTGCGGTTAACCCATTCACATTAGCGACTCTGCCGTTTTGGACGGTACTATAAATCACCCAATGATCGTTACAGTCCATGCGGCTAGTAACTTCACATTCCATATAGGCTAGGGCATCAGCGAGAATGGGAGAACCATTGTTAGCAGGGTAGGTTTTAATGCCAGCAAAGCGATCGCTTCCAGGGGGAAATCGTTTGAGAAAATGCTTCATTAAGCCCTGATAATTCCCTTCTTCCAATACGTTGAGAACAAAGCGATCGCCAATGTGTAAAAAAGATTCAATGGCCCGATCTTTGGCTACGGCAAGACCGATTCCTAACGGTGTTTCGCTCACTTGTGTCACCCAGGAAGCTAACATGGCACTGGAAATCTCATTTTTTTGAGCAGTAATAATTTGCAGTCCGCTACTCAGCTTGCCTAACGCTTTTTCTAAATCAGTATTAATGGATTTAAGCTGTTTAATGGTTTTATCGCGAGTTAACCATTGACCGAGATCGGTTCCTGCTTCATCGCATAATTGATCCAGTAGGGGATTGGGGGGTTCTTTGACTAAAATCGGCGGAAAGGCTTCCGTGAGTCCAATTTCCTGAAACTTATTGCGTAGGGGATAAATCGGTTCATCTTCTCCTCCTCCCGACTCAAATAGGGCGATCGCTTGTTTGCGATTCGTGGCCGCTAAAATGGTACTGATTGCTGCCGAAGCTGTCAAATCCCTTTGAGAAGGCATTCCAATCACTAATCCTGTGGCCTGGGAGGCTAATTCTCGGACTTCCTGAAGATCCGTATTGCTAATATCAATCAACTCTATTTGAACCCCCGTTTTGCTGATTCCGTGAGCAATATTGCGGGCAAGATGATCGCTGTAGCCATAATCTTCGGCATAGAACAGGGCAACCAGGGTCTCGGTTTTTGACTGTTCAAGGCTCCATTGTTGATAGCGACTCACCCAATCAGAAATATGATGTTGCAATAGTGGCCCATGACCAGTGGCAATTTGAGTAATAGGAAGCTTTTCAATTCGTTTTAATGCCGCCAGTACCGATCGCGCATTTGGCCCCATTAAACAGTCATAATAATAGTGAAAATCTTCTTCGATTAAAAACAAATTTTCATCATAGGTATGATCATCGCAATAGTGCATTCCAAACACATCACAGGTATAGAGAACCTGGGTTTTATGATCATAGGTAAAAATCGTGTCGGGCCAATGTAAATTCGGTGCAGAGATAAATTCTAATTCATGGCCCTTGCCTAAATCCAGGCGATCACCGCTTTTGACCTGAAGAACGTTAAACGACTGATGCACCATATTTTCTAGGAATTGAATGGCGACTTTAGCCCCAACGACAGTGACTTGCGGTGCTAATTCTAAAATCTCCTTAACTAAGCCACTATGATCGGGTTCCGTATGGCTAATAATCAAATAATCAATCGTTTTAGGATCAATTAATCCCAACAAAACATCCAGATATAATTGCTGAAATTTGCGGTGGGAGGTATCAACTAAAGCAACTTTCTCCCCTTGAATTAAAAACGAATTATAGGTCGTCCCATTCTGTAAACCAAATTCGATATCAAATCGTTCTCGATCCCAGTCTAAGGAACGCATCGCCGTTGTTTCTGGCGCGATCGCCACAGTTTGCATTGTTAAGCGTTGGGCAGGCTTAGATTGAAGAGGGCGTTGAGTCAGTGCAACCATTTGTAAAACCTCCAAAACTTTTGTTTCTTGCGAAATGAGTGTTCCTATCTCCTATAGTTGCCTGACAAACCTGAATTTGTAAAATACCAATTTCTAAAGTGATTGATTAGCATCATCTATATATCTCTATCTATAAGATGAAATTGATAGTCTTTAGTCTATGACTGAGGGTTGGGTCAAATTCCTTGCTCATGGTCTGGAGATGAATCGATCTTTGTCTGGAGAATATTTTAGACCTGTGGATTATGTTTCTGCAAGACAGTCAGTCTACTCAACGTGACTCATTTTATCTACAGATTCACAACTAACAATTACCTGATTTCTTCCGTTAGCTTTTGCTTGAAACAGGGCAATATCTGCGGCTTGGATAATCTCTTTAACGGTCTTACCTTGATCGGGAAAACAAGCGACACCGAAAGAGGAAGTGACTTTGATAAGTAGCTCGTCATTGTAATTTAAGGGGAGTTTGGCGATCGCGGCTCGGATTTCTTCTGCTTTTTTCGCCGTATTTTCGAGGGAGCTTTCCGATAAAATTAACGTCATTTCTTCTCCCCCGTAACGGCAGGCGGTATCAGAAGACCGAATCATTTTTTGCAGGAGATTCGCCACTTCCTTTAGGGCAAAATCTCCCGCATCATGACCCCAGGTATTATTAATATTTCTGAAGTGATCCAGGTCGATCATAATGATGCCAATGGAATATCCATTGCGGTTAGCACGATGAATTTCTTTTGTTAAAAATTCTTCTAGATAGCGACGATTAAATAAACCCGTTAAGGGATCACGAATACTTTGAAGTTGTAATTTTTCTCGCAACATTAAGTTAGCGATCGCGGAACTAGTTTGTTCGGCAATGGTTACCGCCAATTGTTTTTGTGCTTCACTGAGTTGGTCAACTTTAAAAACTGCCAAGGAGAATAAACCGAGAGTTTCTCCCTGGGCAATGAGGGGAATACAAAGGGATTCAAGGGGGGGATGTTCAAGGAGAATATGATTACAAAGTAACTTTTGACAATGCTCGGTGACGTGATGAACTTTTCCTCGTCGCAATGCCCAACAATCGTTGGATTCAAAAAAGTTATCAATATCACAGTTTTTTCCCCAGCACACAACTTTTTCTAGATAGTTACGAGAGTTATTAATAACAGAAATGTCTCCCGAAGAGTCTGGAAATAAAGGTTGTATAAAAGTTGCGACTGTTCGACAGGCTTCTTCGACAGTGATACAGGACTGTAAAAAATCATTGATTTCACTGAGAATCAGCATTTCTGCATTGCGTTGTTTGAGTTCATCGACTCTAACTTTGAGCTGTTCAGTGGCGAGTTGTAAAGATTGTTTAGAGGTTTCTAATTCATATTGAATTTTCATGAGTTCGGTAATATCCGAATGGCTTCCAATCATACGAATTACCCGATCTTGATCATCTTTAAGATAAATTCCCCTAGCCATAATATAAACCGTAGAGCCGTCTTTGTGGGTAAAATGCTTGGTCATGGAAAAGTGATCAATTTTACCTGTGCGATAATCTTTGATTAATTGATTTGCGATCGCATAATCTTCTGGGGAAATCAGCGATCGCCAGGTCTCTAGGGTATTGGGAAGTTCATGATCTTCGTAACCGAGCATTTCTTTCCAACGGGGAGAATAATAAATTTCGTTGGTGATAAAATCCCAATCCCAAAAACCATCATTCGAGGCTTGGATGACTAGTTCAAACTGTTCTTTTGATTGTTGTAAATCTACTTCCATTTTTTGGCGTTCCTGGAGTTCTTTTTGCAGTTTTTCATAAAGTTCCGATTGATAAATAGCGATCGCGAGTTGGGTTGCAATTTGTTCCAATAATTCTATTTCCCAGGGTTGCCAATCACGGGGCATTGTATTTTGATAAATTCCGAGTAACCCCCAAAGAGAATCCCCCGTAAAAATAGGAGAAGCGACGTAGGCTTTGGCTTGAAAGGTCTCTAAAATTTCGAGATGACAAGCTTTGAGATTCATTTGATAAATATCGGAAGCCACATAAGATTTCTGATAACGGAAACGTCCGCCCTGATTTTTTTGCAAACAGGTATCTTTCCAAATAATGGGATTATCTTTGTCCAGTAATTTTACCCAATTTTCATCAACTGACTCAACAATAAAATCCCCACTCCAATCAGGATTAAAACGGTAAACTGTCACACGATCGACTTGTAAGATGTCTTTTACTGCCCTGGTTGTTGTCGCTAAAATTTCCTGCAAATCTAGGGATCGACCGATCGCCTGGCTCACAGAAAATAATAATTGTTCCTGTTGAATTTGCTGTCGTATCACTTTTTCAGATTCTTTACGATCGCTAATATCTCTATTCACTCCGACTAGTCCGATCGCTTCTCCTGCTTGATCCCGCAAAATGACTGTAAAAGTTTCCGTAATTCTTTCTATGCCATCCTTTCTGAGAATCGTTAATTCACCTGACCAGGAACCTTTTTGTAAGGTCTCACTGATAATTTCCGATTCTAATTCCATTGCCTCTTCTATTTTATGCAACATTCTAGGTTTTTTCCCCAAAACTTCTGCTTTGGTATAACCATATAAACGTTCCGCTCCCCTATTCCAATCAATAATTTCCCCTTTCATGTCGGTGATCATAACGCCATCGGAAATATTTTCAAACACCAAAGCTTGTTTGTGGAGGGCAATTTCAGCTCGTTTGCGGTCAGTAACATCGCGAATAATCATCAATACTTCATCATCATTAACGGGGGCAACCCGTACTTCTTCGTAGCGTCGCTCATCCTCAAACTCTACGACTTGTTCATAGACTTGAAGTTTATGAGTATCTAGGGCTAGATTCGCGTAATAAAGCTGCTGCTCGGCTAAGTAAGGCGGTAGAATATCATGGATTTGCAGTTTGATCAAAACTTTTTCAGGTTCAATTACTCGAACATCGCTTCCGCCTGATTTACGAATGTAATTTCCTTGTCGATCCATCTGAACCAGTAGATCGGGCATTGTTGCTAACATGACTCGGTTAGTCATTTCACTCTGCTTGAGGGTGATTTCTGCCTGTTTGCGATCGCTAATATTACGAACAATCACTAAAACTTCCTGCTCATTCAGGGCTAAAATCCTAATTTCTTCATAGTTGATCAAACCATTTTTCAAAAATTGATGTTCATAAATTTGTAATTTTCCTGTGGTGATCGCCCTTTCAATGGCTTCTAATTGTTTTTCTAATAAATCGGGCGGAAGAACTTCTGAAATATGATTGGTAATCGGTAAAAATTTGTCTAGTTCAACCCTAGGATCGATGTGATTAAGACAAGTTCCATCTCGACGGAGGTGTAATAGTAAATCAGGGATCGTTTCCAAAATTACCCGCTTGGTACTTTCGCTTTGTTGGAGAGCAATTTCTGTTTGTTTACGATCGCTGATATCCGTCCCTGAAACAATAATATTAATAACTCTCCCCCGACTGTCGAAAAGGGGATTAAAAAACAGATCCACATTCATCAATTCGTCAGCAACGGTTTGAATGGGAATATCAAAGCGCACTTTTTCACCCTGTCCCGCTTGCTTAACGGCATTGCTAATAATGGTTGAAGCGGTTGAACCATACTGCCACCAATAAATTTCTTCAATATTTTTACCGATCACATCCTTCCGCTTTAAGCCAGAAATTCTAAGGGAAGGTTGATTCACTTCTAATAAAATTCCATCGGGAGTTAGTACCATCACAAAGGTAGAGAGATTGTCCAGGGTTTTTCTGAGAAATCTACTTTTTTCCCCTTCTATTTCTGCCGCTTGCAACTGATTAAAAAGCTGAAATTGTTTAAGAATTGCCGAAATTGATCGCCTGAGAGCATCATCGGTTAGTTGATTTTTGTCTAAATAATCTTCTGCTCCATTTTTAATTAGCTCAACTGCAATTAGTGTATTGGTTTGACTGGTTAAAATAATGTCAGGAACTTTTTCAAGACTAAATTCTTGTTTTAATTCACATAAAAAATCTAACCCTGTCATACCAGGTAATAAGTAATCAATCAGAAAAATGTCTGGCATTTGCTTTTGACACCAAACTAATGCTTCTTCTCCTGTTTCAAATTCCACAACTTCATAGGTAATCTGACCAAAACTTCCTTGGGTTAGCCAGCGTCGATAGGTACGGCGATCGCTTTCGGAATCATCAACTAATAAAACGATAAATTTGCTTTCTTTTTCCACTGTGATGACCTATTTCTTTCATACTAAATTCTGTTGGATTCAAAAAGCTTAAATTGAATTTTGATATTATCTGTATTCAATCATACTCAGAAATGTCACTAAAAAAGAAGCCAACGAAATTATAGTCTTTAGAACAGTCATTTTTAGTTAG
>CAWEDJ010000029.1:0-16479 GCA_963807635.1 uncultured cyanobacterium | reverse complement strand
ACAACGGTAAGTTTAGATGTACTCCCTCAGAGGAGAACTATTTGGCATTCCGTAAGAAGGTTAAATCTATAGTCAATAATTCAAATTATGGAGCCTCGTTTAAAGCTAAGAAACTTGCTCCGTTAGTTAGAGGATGGAGATACTATCATCGTTACTGCAAGATGGACGGCTCAAGGTTTTCTCTCTGGTTTACTCGCCTTAGAGCATGGAAGGTTTTTAATAAAGAAGCCAAACTTAACCGCTATCAAACAGATGCTTTAATCGTTAAAGCATTTCCCTCAGTAGCATATTCAGAAAATAAACACATCATGGTTAAGGGAGATGCGTCTCCATTTAATGGTGATATTATTTACTGGAGTAGAAGAGAATCCAAACACTATGATGGGATAATAGCCAAAGTTTTAATCAAGCAAAACCATACTTGTGGATATTGCGGACTAGGATTTATCGATGGTGAAGATATAAACCTCCATCACATTGACAGTAACCACAATAACTGGAAGCTTCAAAATGTGACGGCAGTACACAAATCCTGTCATCATTATATTCACATGAGCAAAAGGGAAACCTGAGATTTTCGGGAGCTGGATACACGGAAACGGGTACGTCCAGTTCTAATTGGGAGGAGCGGAAGATAATACTTCCCTTCGACCCAACTCGACCCCATAAGGAGAAATCAATACTTTCAGAGATGTCTTATCCCGAACTGACATTAAAACAACTTCTTATGGAAGTCTGGGACGTATCTATGAAAAGGGTTACATCATTGAGGAGCGCAGTGAGGTTAACGTCTCATGCTGCGTTTTGAAGACGAGCGGTTTCCGTGAGGGAATCGCTTAGTTTAACGTTACTACATGATCCCCGAATTCAACTTTAACCAAATAATTGAAGGCTTAACCAAGTTCAAAGCTTGTTACACCAAAAAGCTTATCAAAAGGTAAATTAGGAAACTCGCCTGTGTACATCCTTGCCGTTTCAAAGACTACTTTCATGCCCTGTTTTTCTGCTAAAGCAATAGCCTCTCTATTAACTTCTGGTGTATCAAGATAGAGTGGTTGTTGAGGCTCAACTTGAGATTTTAAGGTCAGAAAAAGGGATTCTGCCAAAGTTGGATTATCGGCAAATAAGGGGCCAATTTTATAGCCTGAACGACAGGGACGAATAACACCATATCCTAATAATTTATTCTCTTCAATAATTCCCAAAGCTATACTTTCTCGCTGATTAAGCCATGACTTTAAAAATTCAGTGCGATCGCCAGGAAAAAAAGGACGATCATAGGCAATAACTTGATCGACTGAAAATTTGTGACAGATTAATAATGGAGGAATCATTTAAAACCTTCCCTCCACTAACACCTTGATAACGAATATTGCGATAGGCCAATTTAAAACCCACTTTTTGATAATTTTCCTGTTGAGCGATTACTCCATCCAAACCGATATTGCGTCCTTTTAAATAATCTAAAGCGGCATTCCAAATTTGCAAGCCGTAACCCTGACCTCGATAATCTGATTGAACAATATAAAAACCCAGAAAACCAAAATCTTGGACATATTTAACCGCAGAAATTGTGGCGATCGCCTGATTGTCAATTTCTCCGATCAGAAAACCCTGTGGATCAGCAGCGTAAAAACTATCGGCATCATATAAACCTGAATTCCAGCCTCAGCCGCCGCCCATTCTACCGCGAGATTAATTTCATCTCGGTTCATAGTTCTGATGATGTAATTAGGGTTTGTCATTCTGATCACCTATCTTTAACTAGCAAATGTTAAAATGTTAATAAGTTACTTCTTTGGCGTTGCTGATTTGGGCTATGAATCTTCTTTATGAGATTTTTAAAACCTAGACTTAAACTAACTTTTAGATATGTGCAAAGTTTGCATTCATACCTTGATTCAGCAACGCCAGAAATACTTTATACCAAATTAAATAGAGTTTAGGGCAGTTAGAATACTTTATTCGGCGTAATCTAGATTATAAACCTGTACACTCTCCTGCTCATTTGGGTCATTGCGCGAAACTAATGCGATCACTTCCTCGGTGCTGCTTAAATTAACAGGTTGGTGCGGTACACCGTCAGGAATAAAGATGAAATCGCCCTGTTGATTAATTACAGATTTAGATAGGTTTTTTCCATAAAAGGTTTGCACGTTACCTTTCAATAGATAGATTGCTGTTTCATAGCCGTTATGAAAATGAGGTTCGGCTTTTGCCGAAGGTGGGATGATAACCACATTCATAGAAATTCCAGTTGCACCAGCCGTTTTACCTGAAATACCAACATAATTCGGCAACTTCTGAATTGTGTCGATTGTTTCTGAAGGTCTGACGGTAATAATATCTTTATCGAAATTCACTAGACATCTCCATAATATAATTTAAACTCCGTAAGCTCTATCAGACAAAGGATCTAGCCAAAAACAATTTTTTTAACAATTCCATATTTTTTTTTGAAATTGAATTAGGAACAGCCATACTTTTTCCAGGTTTTTCTAGTAAAATTTTAAAAATACATGAAGGTTACACCATGAATTTACAGCAAATTGCCCAAGATGTTCAACAATTAACCCAAGGGGAAACCGTAGCGATCGCCCTGGCTGAATCCGATGGAACAATTATGTATTACGCCACAGCGATCGGTAAACACGCCACAGCCATCATAGGAAAACGAGGAGAAACCTCTAAAACAGGGCTATGTGGAACCGTTGCCAGCGAGGGACAATCCGTTTTAGTCTGTCAGACCTTGGGAGATAACAGAATTAGGCAGGACATGGCCGAAGCTTTTGGGACAAAGACAGCCTTAGCGGTTCCTGTTTATCAAGAGGGAAAACTATTTGCTGTTTTGATGGTCTTAAATCGTCTTGATGGCCAACTCCTCAAGGTAGAAGATGAACGACGCTTATCCGACTATGCCGAGCAATTAGTCCTTTGATTACTATTTTAAAGCGATCGCGTTCTACTTTTTTCACTACAGCAATTTCCGATCAAACGCACCACGAAAAAGCTATCTCAAAGGCTCAAAGTAGAGACCACAATGTTGGAACCAATCAAGAGCATTTTCATCAGTAATGGTATTGATCGCATTAGTAATAGCTTCGTCAAGAGCCTCGATTGTTCGAGCTTTAGCAGAGCGAATAATTTCTTTTAATTTAGACCAACACAACTCAATTGGTGATAAATCTGGCGAATAGGAAGGTAAAAATTTAACCTTGGCTCCAACAGATTCAATCAGATTTGTAGTGACGGTAGCGTAATGTACAGACAAATTATCCATCACGACAATTGCCCCTGCCCATAACTGAGGTAATAATACTTGCTCAATAAAGACTAAAAAACTATCGGTATTTAGACTGCCAGGAAAGGTCATTGAGGCAATCAAACCTTCATCACTCATCGCCCCAATTAAAGTGATGTTTTGTCCTTTATTTCCTGGACGCTCATCATAAACCCTTTCTCCTCCCAGACAACGCGCATAGAGTCTTACCATCGCTAGATTAAGACCCGTCTCATCAATGAATATCAGGTTTCTTATATCTATCGTCTCTAGCCAACGTCTAAATTCATAACGCGATTCTTTAACCTTTTCTGTGCCTTGCTCACTTGCTACTAATGTTTTTTTTTTACGCCCTAATTCTAAACGTGTAAGAGTTCGACTTACCCCCGATATACTTACTTCTATTCCTTTCTCTTGTTGCAATTTTTCTTGGATTTCTCGTAAATATATATCATTTTGTTCTGCAACTATTTTTTTTAATAATTCTTCGTCTTCACCCTTTATCTTTGAACGGCGATCTCCCCCTTGGGGTTTGGGTGCTATTTCATTTGTTTGTCGATACCGACGTAAAAAATCGCGAACGAAAGATAAGCTAACCTTAAATCGTTTTGCTAAACCTCTTTGAGTATTTTCTTGGTTTTGCCATGCCGTTAGTATTCTTTGGCGTAAATCTAGCGAATATGCTGCCATATCTCATTAATTTTTTTAAGTTTTTTTCATGTTACCATACTTGTAGCGGGTTTGAACGAAATTTGCTGTAACATCTGCTTCTGGAGGATCAAAATTCGTTACGGCGATCGCATTTAAATATCGCTGTTCTATCAGAGAACGAATGATAGAACCTGAAACACTGATTTGTCCATAAATTGAATGAATTTAGTGGTTTAATTGAGCGATATACTAAGGCAGTATTATTCTATTTAAATTTTTAAACGTTTTTTATTGTAAGAGTTGTAAATACCACTACATCCAAATCACTATCGATCCATTTTCCTCAAAATTTCGCTATAGATTTAAATTAGCTATGTTCGGCAATTATTATTTCCAGTTTATTAACAATATTCCTCAAAACAGTCTTTTCCATCAAGGCGAATATCATCCAGGGTTAGTTATCCTGTCGATCGCGATCGCAATTTTTACGTCCTATACAGCATTTTTAATGGGGCAGTTTTCTGAACCCGTTACCAGTAAACAAATTCGCTTTGCCCTTTTGTCCCTGAGTGGTTTAGCAATGGGAGTTGGGATCTGGGCAATGCACTTCATTGGAATGCTAGGTTTTCATTTACCCTGTGGTATTAGCTATAACCCTTGGCTAACGGCCTTTCTCAATCGCCCCAGGGGTTGCTGCCAGCATCTTTGCCATGCATTTTGTTTCCCGTCCTCAACCGAGTTTCAAAGTATTACTGATAGGCGGAATGGTCTTTGGGCTTGGCATCGGCACAATGCATTATTCCGGCATGGCTGCTATGGATCTGGATGGATTGGTTCAATATGATCCCTTGTTATTCACCCTATCGATTCTAGTTGCAGCTCTTTTGGCCTTTGTTGCTCTGTGGTTTCGCTTCTACATTGGTCATTTTTTTGCCGCAGCACGTCGTTATGCGCTTTTGAGTTCTGCCATTGTCATGGGACTCGCCGTATCGGGAATGCACTATACGGGAATGATTGCTGCTAACTTTCGCTGCCATACGAATGAAGCAGCTCCTGTCGCTGGTATTGAGTTACATATCATTGCGATCGCTGTTACCCTAGGGCGTGTCATCAATTAGGGGGGTTGACATTAGTGGCAAATAATGCGCAGAGTATGAAATGACACAATATACGTTGAAGAGAGGTGTGAATATGACGAGGCGTTATGCGTTGCGGGATGACCAATGGGAAAGAATCAAAGAGCTATTACCTGGAAAAGAGGGAGATGTGGGAGTAACAGCCAAAGATAATCGTTTGTTTGTTGAAGCCGTATTATATCGATATAGAGCGGGCATTCCTTGGAGAGACTTACCCGAAAGGTTTGGAGATTTTCGAGTGATTCACACGCGTTTTACGCGATGGACGAAATCAGGGGTGTGGGAAAAGGTATTCAAGCACTTAGCGCAGGACGCTGATAATGAATACGCAATGATAGATGCAACGATTGTGAGAGCGCATCAACACAGTGCAGGAGCAAAAAACAGTAGCGCAGAGGAAGAAGATATAGGAAGGAGTACAGGAGGATTAAGTACGAAAATCCATGCCGTAGTAGACGCATTAGGGAATCCAGTCTCTTTTTTCCTAACGCCAGGTCAAGCGTGTGATTTAGACGGAGCCGATGTGCTATTGCCTGATGTAGAAGCAGAAGCGGTGCTAGGGGACAAAGCCTATGACGCAGACGATAGAGTCATTAAGGTTCTAGAAAAAGAGGGATAGTGCCTGTGATACCCTCGAAAAGTAATCGAAAAGAACCTCGCCCTTATGATACATTTTTGTATAAAGCGCGTCATTTAGTCGAAAACTTCTTTGCGAAACTCAAACAATATCGTGCGCTTGCGACTCGTTACGACAAGCGCTCAGCCAATTTTCTAGGCGGCATCTATCTGGCCGCATCAGTTATATGGTTAGCGTAGCCCAGTTTAAACAGCATAATTATTCACTAATGTCAAGTGTGTTAATTGATGACACGCTCTAGCGACAACCTTACTGACGGGTATTGTCATGCTGGTGGTATTGCGCGAAACATCGTTGCAAAGCAATCAACGAAAAATCCTAGCAGAAACCGAAGCTTGGTATCGGGGAATGATCGAATATGCGCCTGATGGCATGTTGGTCATTGACTCAAATAGCTTGATTATTTTAACAAACCCTTCCTTGGAGGCAATGTTTGGCTATCAACCGAACGAACTCATCGGTCAGCATATCGACATTTTGGGTCTTGGTACGGTATGCTCTCGTCACTTTGACTGTGTAGACTGTGATCAAGAAGTTGGGCAGGCTTGCTTAATCGGCGATCATAACTTAGAGTTACTGGGTTTGCGTAAGGATGGTTCCCAGTTTCCCGTTGAAATCGGTCTAGCCCGTTTACCCGCATTAGGTAAATATAATCTCAGTCTCTTTGCATCGGTACGAGATATCACGGCTCGCAAACAGGCAGCATTAGAAATTACGCGCCAGAGAGAAAAATTACAATCAATTCTGGATAAGGCCCCAGTTGGAGTGGCGATAACCGTTGATGGCATTACCCGTTTTGCCAATCCCCGCATCGTTGATCTGGTTGATTTAAAGGTCGGTGACTCTCCGCAAAAGATCTATACCAATCTCTCTGATCGTCAACAGATTCTGGACGCACTTTCTCAGTATGGGATATTGGAAGGGGGTCGCTATCAATTGTATGGCCCAGACAGGGAAATTCGCGACATTATGGCTACTTTTATCGCCACTGAATATGAAGGTCGAATGGGAGTACTCGGTTGGTTAACGGATATCAGTAAGATCAAAGCGGCTGAAGATGAGATGCGGCGTGCCAAGGAATTAGCCGAAGAAGCAACCCAAGTCAAAGCTGACTTTTTGGCAAACATGAGTCACGAAATTCGCACCCCCATGAATGCCATTATTGGAATGACGCATCTTGCACTCAAAACCGATTTAACACCGCGTCAGCGCGAATATTTAAGAAAAATACAAGTATCTAGCCAACATTTACTGGGAGTTATCAATGATATTCTCGATTTTTCCAAGATCGAAGCTGGCAAATTAAACATTGAAAACATTGATTTTGAGTTAGAAAAAATTCTCGAAAATGTAGCAACCCTAATTACCGAAAAAGCGACAGCCAAAAACTTAGAACTGATTTTTGATATTGACCGAGATTTGCCGCGTAATTTGCTGGGAGATCCGTTGCGGTTGGGGCAAATTTTAATCAATTATGCTAACAATGCGGTTAAGTTCACCGAAAAGGGTGAAATCACGATTATCGTAAAAATTCAGGAAGCTCGCGAAACCGATATGATGCTCTATTTTGCCGTCAAAGATACGGGCATTGGCTTAACTGAGGAACAAATCAAAAATTTATTCAACAGTTTCCAACAAGCAGATACATCTACCACTCGAAAATTTGGCGGTACGGGGTTGGGTCTGGCAATTTGCAAACGAATTGCTGAGTTAATGGGAGGCACAGTAGGGGTTGAAAGTGAGTATGGTCAAGGTAGCACTTTTTGGTTTACGGTCTGCCTAAAGCCGAGTACCGCCACGCCACGCCGACTCGTATTGAGTAGCGATCTTCAGGGTAAACGGGTTTTGATAGTGGATGATAACGAATCTGCACGGTTAATTTTAAAAGCTTTGCTCAAACAGATGAAATTTAAGGTGGATCTCGCGAGTTCGGGTCAAGAGGCATTAGAGGCGGTTACAGAGGCCGATAACAAAACTGATCCCTATGAAATTGTTTTTCTCGATTGGCAAATGCCTAACATGGATGGATTGGAAGTTGCTCGGAGGATGCAAGCCTTACCGTTAAAACATCGACCGTATCACTTGATGGTTACGGCCTATGGACGAGAAGAGGTTTTCAAAAATGCGGAATCATTGGGGATTGCCGACATACTCATCAAACCAGTCAATGCTTCGATGTTGTTCGATAGTGTGGCTGGGTTATTGGGGGATCTACAACAACAGACTTCTAATATTTCCAGCGCACCGCATAATGGATCTTTGCGCGATCGCTTAAAGAGGATTGAAGGCGCGAATATTTTGCTGGTAGAAGACAATGAGATAAATCAAGAAGTTGCCACAGAATTGTTAGAAGATTCGGGTTTTATCGTTGATCTAGCAGGAAATGGACGAATTGCGCTGGAAAAAGTCAAGACCAATAACTATGATATGGTTCTGATGGATGTTCAGATGCCAGAAATGGATGGCCTTGAGGCGACAGTTGAAATCCGTAAAGATTCCCATTACCAAAACCTACCGATTGTAGCGATGACAGCCAGTGTTCTCCAAGGTGATCGCGATAAATGTATCGAGGCGGGAATGAATGATTACGTCGCAAAGCCTATTGAGCCTGATAAACTATGGGAAGCTTTGTTGAAATGGATTAAACCCAATCTCAAAAAAAGCGACAGTCCTCAAGCCCTTTCGACCGTAACCTCAAAGACGAAAGAGAATAAAGAGAGTATTGACATTCCCTCAGATATTCTAGGACTCAATACGTCAGAGGGATTACGTCGAGTTCTTGGCAAAAAATCCCTTTATATCTCTATGCTGCGTAAGTTTGCAGTAGGACAGAAAAACTTTGTAGAGCAAATGAATCAAGCCCTTGAAGCCAAGGATAAAACTCTAGCGGAACGACTGGCCCATACCCTCAAAGGCGTTGCGGGTAATATTGGAGCAGAATCCATACAGAAAGCAGCAACGGAGCTAGAAACTGCCATTAAAGCGGATCAGTCTCGTTTCGAGATTGATTTATTGTTAACCAACGTTTGGAAACCGTTAGAAACCTTAATTCAGCAATTAGAAGCCAAGTTGCCCCCTGAAGCGGAGACAACCAAGATCGTCATCGATTTTGAAAAACTTGAGGAGATTTGTACTCAACTGGCTGCACTTTTAAGTGAAGATGATGCTGAAGCGGCTGATTTATTGCAAGATAATAGCGATTTACTAAAAAGTGCCTTCCCGAATCATTACAACGCGATCGCGGCAGGAATCAATTCATTCGACTTCGAGGCAGGTTATACTGCTTTAATATCCGCTAAAGAAACGCTTCAAAATCAATAAAATCCCTCTATGATTACCAACTTACTCCAAGAAAAAATCAAAAGAAAAACTATTTTGGTCGTGGATGATACCCCCGATAATCTGACCTTTATTAGCGGATTACTTAAGGATGATTATCGAGTCAAGGTGGCCAATCATGGTCAAAAAGCAATTACAATCGCTCGTTCCAACGATCCACCAGACCTGATTCTGCTGGATATCATGATGCCTGGCATGGATGGTTATGATGTATGCCGTATGCTCAAGGCCGACCCCCAATCCCCTGATATTCCTATTATCTTTCTAACTGCAAAGGCGGAGATAGAAGATGAGCGTCAAGGCTTGGAATTAGGCGCGGTTGATTATATTACCAAACCCGTTAGCCCTCCCATCCTGATGGCTAGGGTCAAGACTCAATTAACACTCAAAGAATCCTACGATAATCTAAAGGAATTACTCCAATTTCGGGAAGATATGGTCAATATGATCGTTCATGACCTGCGAAATCCGATTTCCAATATCCTGTTGGTGACAGAGATGCTACTGACCTATCCTGGGCTACCTGCTGAAAAAAGTCACAAAAACCTCAATATGATTTTAAGAGGCGGACAAGCCCTCCGTTTTTTGGTAGATGATTTACTTTTAAAGGCAAAATCTGAGTCTAATAAATTAGTTCTCGACTGCAAAAATACCGATATCTGCAAACTCTGTGAGTCCGCGATCGCTGATCTTAAAGAAATTGCTGCTCGAAAATCCGTGCAACTGATTGCCAAAACTCCTGCACCAGTTTATCGGGATATCAATATTGATCCCATGCTTTTTCGTCGCGCGATTGATAATTTGTTATCCAATGCCATTAAATTCTCACCGCAAGATAGCACTGTAACACTTTTTGTGAACTATATTGGTGAACAAGGCGTAAGAATTCGAGTTGCAGATTTGGGGCCAGGTGTCAGTGAAAATTTAAAGCAAAGTATTTTTGAAAAATATGAAATTGGCACCCTAATGAAAGGCGTTAATCAAACAGGTTTAGGGTTGGCATTTTGCAAAATTGTGGTTGAAGCCCATAGCGGAAAAATCAGCGTTACCGATAATACGCCTCAAGGTTCAATCTTCACCATCGAAATCGATAACTAAAGTCTAAATAACCTAGAAAAGCATCAAAGAAGATTATCAAGAATGGTTAAAATTCCTAAACTGTCCTTACGGTGGATACTTAGTTTGCCTTTTGTGTTGCAAACCCTAGTTACAGTTGGATTAGTTGGGTATCTATCTTACCGTAGTGGCAAAGCATCGGTAGAAAATTTGACTCAGAATTTGATGCTAGAAACGGGAGAACATATTCATAATTATTTGAATTCTTATCTACAAACTGCCCAAAAAGTTAATCAAGCAAATCGAGATTTACTCCAGTCAAAGATTGTCGATGAAAAAGATTTTGAATCTTTAGGAAGACTCTTTTGGCAACAAATAAAGAACTATGATTTTACCTACGTTAATTTTGGCAACCAAAAACGAGAATTTATTGGTTCAGGTTACTTTAAAGGTGCCATAGAAATTGCAGAAGTCAAGTTTCCCAAACTAAATACTCTGTATAGTTATTCCGTGAATAATCAAGGCGATCGCCTGCCGCCTCCTCTGATACTAGAAAATACCAATCCTAATAA
This sequence comes from uncultured cyanobacterium, assembly GCA_963807635.1. GTDB lineage: Bacteria > Cyanobacteriota > Cyanobacteriia > Cyanobacteriales > Microcystaceae > Snowella. The sequence continues at coordinate 5,808 of CAWEDJ010000029.1, read as the reverse complement.
TCAGGGCCTGGTATGGAAACGCCATAAAAGCAGGTAAACCTACTTGGAGTCCTGTCTATAACTGGATAGGAGCTGCTGAAGAAATTTCAATTTCTGCCAGCGCGCCCCTTTATAATTCCTCGAAACAGCTCATCGGAGTCGTGGGAATTGATCTCAGTCTTTCTCATATTAGCCATTTCCTACGAGGTCTCAAAGTTGGTAAATCGGGTGAAGTATTTATTCTCGATCACGCTGGTTTTTTGGTTGCGAGTTCCACTTCCCAAAACCCGTATCAATTAATTAATGGAAAAGCAGAACGGGTTCGATTTCAAGATATTCAAAACCCCTTTGTAAAAACCATTAATCAAGCAATACAGAAAAAATTGGGTAACGAGAATTCAGCCAAAATCATCCCTAATCAAAAAGTAGAAATTTTGGATCAAGATCCCTTAATTTTGATTCAACCCTATCGAGATCAGTATGGACTGGAATGGTCAATGATTATTGCCATTCCTCAGTCTGATTACATGGCGGAAATTCAGGCAAATAACTATCGAACCCTGTTTCTTTGTATTCTTGCATTGCTGGTTTCAAGCATTATCGGCATTCTGATTGCGAATCGAATTAAGCTGTTGAGCATTTAAACTGCATTGACAGCGTTACCCTTGTTTTTTAGCTTCCGCCCCCAATTTATAACTAGCTCCCCCTCATTTAGTAATCGGTTAAGGAGTTCTTCTAGTTCTTCTATTGACTTAAATAGACGGTTTGCAATAAACTCTTTCGCTGAATGCCATACCAACTCTATTAAGTTATAGTCTGGACTATATTCTGGTAAAAACTCTATTATTAAATTCGGCATTTTCTCTTTTATTTTCTCTAGAAACTCTTTCTTTTTATGAATACTTGCATTATCTAATATAACCAGTATTTTTGGCCCGTTAATTTCAAACTCTTCTATTTTATTACCATTTTCTGACCATTCTATTTTTATGTCTTCATAAAACCCTTCCAACACTTTAAAGAAGTTTTCTCCTGTTCCTTTTTCTAGAAATTCTACTCGTGTTTTTTTATCTGAAAGTCTCAATGCTCCCATTACATTTACTCTTCCTTTTCTTCTATTTCCCTTCACTTTCTTTCTTTTTCCTTTTTTGCTCCAATTTTTTCGTCTTAACACCCTCAAACCGAACCCAGATTCATCCCAAAACCATATCTGGAGACGCTCTGGCGACTCTTTTGCTATTTTTAAATATTTATCAAATTTTTCCTTAAATAGCTTTCTTTTCTCTGGGTCTTGGCTTTCTTCTAAGCTATATTTTGCCCAAATATACACATACTTTTTTGATTTTAATATTCTTCTTACTTGACTTCCACTTAACTTTATTCCTGTCTCTCTTTCTAAATATTTTGCTAATCTTTGTGCTGTCCATCTCCCAAATTCGTAACCTAATTCTTCGGGGTCTTTATCTATTACCTCCAAAAGTTTATTAACATATTCTGGAGTCGCTTTTTGATAATTCCCTTCCATTCTTTTATCTTTTAGGCTTTCCAGGTTATTGGCATCTCCATGAACACACCAATAGGCTATCTTTCTTAATGAGCATCCTACAAAATCTGCTATTTCTTGTTGAGTTTTACCATCATTTTGTAATAATAATATCAGGATTCTCTCCCTGATATCTGGATGTTCATTATATTTCAGTTCGTTTTGTAGTTTCTGTTTTTCATCCGTTTTTAGATGATTTTTTACTGGCATGACTTTTCTCCTTTTTTACTTTCATTATATGCTATTTAAATGACTAACAGCTTACCCAACCCATTAAACGTTTAAGTCGAGCCAGTCAGTTATTGGCAGAAGGAGATAATTGGCAACTCGAACTCCCTAAAACTGAAAATATTATTGAACTCAATCGCCTAGCCCAATCCTTTAATCAAATGGCCCAGGAGATTCAGACCTCGCAAACGAACCTCCAGCTTACGCTGACTAAACTCGAAAACAGCAATCAACAACTCCAACAATTTTTAGATGCTATTCCCGTTGGCATCATTATTCATAATTCTGAACGGCCTTACTATTTATTTTAATCAAGTAGCTAAAGAAGTTCTAGGACAGGGGGTACGGGAAGGCGTGACCGCAGAAGCAATGGCAGTTGATTTCCAACCCTATCGGGAAAATACAGACGAAGTTTATCCCGTCGATCAACTTCCTGTGATCCGTGCGTTACAAGGAGAAGGGAGTCATTTGGATGATTTAGAACTTTTAATCGGAAACAAAAGAATTCCCCTCGAAGTATTCGGTACACCTGTTTATGATGACTCAGGAGCAATTACCTATGCGATTATTGCTTTTCAAGATATTAGCCTTACAAAACACCGCGAAGCAGAACAAAAAAAAGTCGAAATGCAATTGCAACAAACGAATGAAGAATTGATTCGGGCAAACCGCCTTAAAGATGAATTTTTAGCAACCATGAGTCATGAACTCCGTACTCCCCTTACCGCAGTTTTAGGCATGACCCAAGGTTTACAAGAACAAGTCTTTGGCGAGATTAGCCCAAAACAACGTAAAGCACTACAAACGATTGAAAGCAGTGGCTCCCATTTGTTGTCTTTAATCAACGATATTTTAGATCTGGCCAAAATTGGATCGAGTCAGGTTGAACTTGACGTTGCGTCCGTAGCCGTAGCTCCCCTCTGTCAATCCAGTTTACTGTTGATTCGTCCCCAAGCTTTTCAAAAAAATATTCAAGTTGAAACGAAATTGCCGACTCATTTACCCCATTTACTGGTAGATGAACGGCGTATTCGCCAAGTATTAATTAATTTACTTAATAATGCTGTGAAATTTACTCCCGAAGGCGGGTATATTAGCCTCGAAGTGAGTATTCCCAGTCTTAACAGTTCTCTACCATTTCTTCGTTTAGCCGTTAAAGATACGGGGATTGGCATATCACCTGAAAATATCGACAAACTGTTTCAGCCGTTTATTCAAATTGATAGTGCGCTCAATCGCAAATATGAAGGAACAGGATTAGGGTTGGCGTTAGTGAAAAGAATTGTTGAATTGCATGGGGGTCAAGTGGGATTAACGAGTACTTTAGGCAAAGGCAGTTGTTTTACGATTGATCTGCCTTGTACTTCAGTGCCAATCTCGACCGCTCCAATAGAGTCTTCATTGACGACTTTAGACAGTTCTCCTGATGTTCTGGTGCCTTTGTCATCCCCTTTAATTTTGTTAGTGGAGGACAATAAAGCTAATCGTCTGACTTTTTCCGCTTACCTCAAAGCAAAAGGTTATCGTCTGATCGAGGCAGAGGATGGAGAAACCGCGATCGCGCTGCACCAATCCGAACAACCTGATTTAATCTTGATGGATATCCAAATTCCTGGCATAGATGGTTTGGAAGTCATTAAACACCTTCGCCATGATCCCCAATTTGTCGATAAACCCATTATTGCTTTGACCGCTTTAGCTACCGATGGCGATCGCGATCGCTGTTTAGCCGCAGGTGCGAATAACTATCTGAGTAAACCTGTTAAAATGAGAGAGCTAATCGTAATTATTCAACAGTTTCTCTAATTTTCGGTTACCTAATTAATGAATCCTCCATCCATTCTTATTGTTGATGACGAACCAGATAATTTTGATGTCATTGAAACGCTTTTAAGCGTGCAAGGCTATCACTTATATTACGCATCTAATGGTCAGGAAGCCCTCAGTATTCTCGACACCGTTAATCCCGACTTGATTTTGCTAGATGTGATGATGCCTGGGCTAAATGGAATAGACGTTTGTAAAAAAATTAAAACCGATCTTCAATGGAAAATTGTTCCCATTATTATGGTAACTGCCCTATCTAGCAAAGAAGATCTTGCCCTCTGTTTAGAAGCAGGAGCAGATGATTTCATTAGTAAGCCCGTTAATCGCCTTGAGTTATGCGCCAGGGTAAAATCCATGTTACGTATCAAACAACAGCATGATACGATTCAACATTTCTCAGACCTTCAGCGAAATACGATTAATGTTTTAGGCGGCAATTTACAAGAGTTAACGGGTAACTTATTCCTCAGCTTATCCCAAGAACTGAATACCCCTGTCAATGGGATTTCAAGCATTATTGAGTTACTAAAAGTTAATATTAAAAATATGGATACTGTCGAAGTCCAATTACTATTAGATTTAGCCGATCAATCCGCCCATCGTCTTGAAGATGTAACCAATCAATTTCTTTTATATTTAGAGTTAGAATTGGCTTCTCTTCAACCCCAATCAACACCCATAGAAGAAACTTATTTACCTGTTGCCACGATTCAGGCAAGATTAAAATCCCAAGCAGCCAAAGTTAATCGTAAAGATGATCTAGTTTTTGATCTTCAAGAGATAGGTGTCCGTTTATCCAAAAGATATTTTTTAATCATTCTCCAAGAATTAGTCGATAATGCCCTCAAGTTTTCTCAAACAGGCACCAAAATTACCATTCAAAGTCAAGTCATTAATGGAATGCTGGAAATCTCCGTCCACGATCAGGGACGAGGAATGACGAAACAACAAATTGCTAAAGTTGGAGCTTTCATGCAGTTTGAGCGACCAAATCAAGAGCAATCAGGAACGGGTCTGGGACTGGCGATCATCAAAAAAATTGTCGAGGGAGCGAAGGGAAAATTGACAATTACCAGTATTTATGGAAAAGAAACAACCGTCAACGTTTCTGTACCTATTAAATTTGTCTAAAGATGGCTAAAATAGCCCAACGCGCCAAAAATGTACAGATTTTGAGACCAGATAAATAACGTTTTCGATTACTTAAAAACAATTTTCAACGATATGAGGTACTTCGTTAATTAACATAGTTACCCATAATCATGAAAACAAGTAGTTTTTCAATTTATCGATAGTGCAATAGCCGCTTCGTTGGTTGGTTCGACAAAAGGACACCCTTGCCCCAAGGATTGGCGGTGACTGAATTAAATATTTTAGATCATAAGCTAGTCTCAGTGATGATGATGCCTTATCAACCTCTTTTTTTGGCATTAGTTTGATATCAAAATAATGTTATTAGAGTGTTAATTGAATATTGATTGGAAATAATAAAGATGGCAATTAGCCGTAAGCCTAAGCAAATAGGAGAGGCTAAGTTAGATAAAGTCAGAGAACAGTTCGAGCCAAAACAGTCTGAGCATTTGAGTAACTGCAAGCCCCCATTTTTTCATAAGTAATTGTAATTGTTCCATCGTTATCCATAGTCGTTATAATTCCTGACTCCTTAAGAGAGGGACAATAACGGCGATCGCCAACTTTTAAGGATGAATCCACAGAATCCTGAGAACCGCTATTAAGGTTAGGGGTCTCGACAGAGAAATCAAGGGTTGGTTGGAAAATAGAATTTATCGTCTCAATATGAGCTTTTTCAGCATTATTCAGAGCATTTTCAGAGACCCAATCAATCTGAGACCCGTTATATCCAGACTCAACCTTGAATTGAACTAACTGCTTCTGGACGATCAAAATTCGTTACGGCGATCGCGGTTTAAGGATTAGGGAAAAACCCAAATTTTACAATGGCTCCTACCACAGCAACGATGAGAACTCATATCTGGGAACGTTGGGAACCTTTTAGGTCTTTGACATCTTCTGGAATGAAAGTCAATTCATTTTTAACGGTAGATATTTCCCCTTCCATCCGTGTCTGAGAGACTTTAAGCATGGGCATATCGCTTTCAATTCGCTACTTAACGACCAAAAATTTTCTGTTGCTAGAACTAAGCCAAGCCTGAGAAAGTAATCATCAATAAAACTTATAGCTTCAACAAGAAGAGCAAATTATTAATCTT
>CAWEDJ010000028.1:0-124822 GCA_963807635.1 uncultured cyanobacterium | reverse complement strand
CCCCGTACGGATGCTTGAGATCGACCGGCAAAGGTTCAATCACTACCGGCAGCTGTGGACTCACAAGGCGCGGATGAAGAGCGCCGAGGATGTCTCCTACGCCATCTTCGTCGGCGATCTGGTGGTCGGCGTCGCCGGAGTGGCAAGCGGCATGATGCTCAGCTCGAGCCTCGCGGTGATAATCTCTGACCCCTGCCCGCCCTCCAGGCTACAGGAGGCTCTCCAAGCTGGTGCTGCACCTGCTGTTGACCGACGAGATGCTCGGAAGGTCAACAGGAAGACGCTCTGGGAACACGATGGGTACACGACGAAAGTGTACACGGACGACCCGGTCAGCATGAAGTACCGCGGCCTGTTCGGCCTGGCGAAGCGGAAGAAGGGGACACATCTGAAATACGAGCTGACCTACAGCACCAGAAGGATGGTGGCGTCAACGATTCAAGAGGCATACGTCCAGTGGTGGGACAGGTATGGAGATCAACGAACAGATCGACGGCCCTGAATGAGGAGCTGAAAAGGAGCAACCTCCCAGAGATCGCCCTCGTGTCCCCAGGGGAGTGCAGGCCGCGGGACATGAACGCCCGGTACATGGACCAGCGACGATGGACGCTCTGGTGTCCAACCTCAGGCGGGACGGAAGGCTGGAAAGCGTCCCGCTGCTGTTTCGAAACAAGAAGGGTGAGCTCGAGATCCTGAGCGGCCACCATCGAATCGAGGCCGCCAAGAGGGCGGGCATCGAGAAGATCCTCGTCATGGTGACCGACGGTACAGAGCGACCAGGAGGCGGTGGCCAAGCAGCTCTCCCACAACGCCATCGTCGGCAAGGACGACGCCTTCACTCTTCAGAAGACTGTACGATCTGATCGGCGAGGTGGACCTGAAGGTGTACAGCGGGCTCGCGCGACAGCCTGAAGGACATCGGGATCGAGAGCGTGTCATTCACCCCGAAGCTGTTCGCCGAGTTCACGCTGTTCATGGCGGACGGGGAGATCGAGAAGTACGATGAGGTCGCCAAGCGGCTGGAGGAGGCCGCCCTGCGGCCCGACGTCCAGGTGCGCGTGGTCGATCTGACGGTCGAGGACCGTTTCCGAGACCTGCTGGCGCGAGTGAAGAAACGCGAGAACATCAAGAGCAACGCAGTGGCATTCAACAAGCTCGTCGCGTGCGCGGAAGGATGGTTGGCGGAGCATGGGTAGAAAGCATCCAGGGGGTAGGCCGACGAAGCTGACCCGGAAGATCATCGATGACATAGTGATCGGCCTCAGAACAGGGAACTACCTTGAGACAGCCGCTGCCTACGTCGGTGTGTCCAAGCAGACGCTTTTCAACTGGCTGAAGCGCGGTGCGCGCGGGCAAGAGAAGGTATGCATCGAGTTTTTGGACTCAGTAAAAAAAGCGCAGGCCGAAAGTGAGATGCGCGACATCGCGACCATAGTCGCGGCGTCCAAGACGACATGGCAGGCGGCGGCCTGGAGGCTGGAGCGAAAGCACCCGGCGAAATGGGGCAGGAAAGACACTCTGCGTGCTGACATCCGAACCCAGCGGATCGACAGCAGAAAGAAGTTGGAGCGCGACAAGACATTCGAGGATCAGATCGTCGCGCTGATGCCGCACGTGGCCCTGAAAGACGGAAATGCCAAGGGCTCTGAAGGCTGATTCGCCTGAAGACTGGAAGCAATACCTGCACGATCACTACCGGGCCTATTGGCTCGCGGGGGAGCACCACGTCACTCACAAGAACCGACCGTTTGACTTGGGGGCCTATCCGTACATGAGGGCCGTGCTACTGGACCAGTCGCCGATGATCGTCGGCAAGAAGTCCACCCAGGGCGGCTGGACCGAGCTGTTCATGGTGAAGACCATGGCGGCGCTCGACGAGGGGCTGAGCGTTTTCGCCGTCTATCCGACCGAGCAGCTACGAAACAGGTTCGTGCGCAACAGGTTCGACCGCTCCGTCGCGCTGACTCCATACTACCGGGAGCGGATCAGCGGGGAAGTGACGAAGCGACTTGCACAGTCGGCCAGTGTCAGCCTGAAACACTTCGGCACGGCAGCGATCGCCTTCATCGGATCGGGGTCGATCTCGGCCTTCGGCGAGTTCCCCGCCGACGTGCTGCTGGTCGACGAGTACGACAACTGCGACCAGACTAACCTGCCGATGGCCGAGGAGCGGCTTTCCAACTCGGAGCACCGGATCAAATGGCTGATCGGCAACCCCACAATCGACGGGTTTGGGATCTCCAAGCTGTACAAGGAGTCAGATCAATCAAGGTGGTACATCAAAGGAACTTGTGGCCACGTGATCCGCCCCGAGTGGGGAAAGCACGTTGTGAGGAAGATCGATGAGGCTAAGTTCGAGGTGCTTGACCCTGAATGGGAGGGCCCCGGGGGACCAGAGGCCAAATTGATTTGCGACAAGTGCGAGAAGCCGATTGACCGGTTCGGCAAGGGCGAATGGGTGATCGAGAACGTCCACGGGCTCTGGAGGGGGTACCACGTCAGCAAGCTGTTCTCGACCAAGATGACGATTAACGAGATGCTGGACCGCTTCGATAACGGGCTTTTTAACCCGACGCGGGCACAACGGTTCTGGAACGGAGACATGGGCGAGGCATTCGAGGCCAAAGGCGCCAAGGTCCAGATCGCCGATCTGCAAGAGTGTGTTGGAGACTACGCCCAGGGCCTGCTGGTGGTCCTTGTTTCGTCGGCGTCGACGTTGGAGCCGTGCTGCATGTCGTGATAGGCCAGCAAGATCCCGATGGGTCGGTTCGTGTAGTCTGGATCGGCACGGTGCCAGGCCAACTCAGCCTTGCCGACTTGCGGATGCTCGTGCGCCGATTTGATTTTCGGGCTGGCATCATCGACGAAATGCCAGAGACCAGGTTGTCGCGAAAGCTCGCCTATTCATCCCGACGGTGGTGGATGTGCCGATACGTTGGAGGTAAGCGGGACGTTTTCGACCCGAGAAGCAAGGTGGTAACGGTCGACCGTACGGCCAACTTGGACGCCGTGAACGAGGCGATCATGCTGGGACCGACCAGGTTCAAGCTGCCGGGCAACGCGATGTCGATTCCCGAGTTTTTGGCTCACATGACCTCGCTGACCCGCGTGTTCGACCAGGAGTTGAACCGAGGGGAAGGGGGGTATGTGTGGGCCGGTGATCAGCCCGATCACTACTTCCACGCGATGGGGTACATGCTATTGGCGCGCAGGTTGGTTATCCGTCGGTGAGCGGAAGGAGATTGAGCGGGCCGGGTTTGTCTCTCCGGCCTCGCTTCTCGTTCTTCATGGCTTCGAGGATCGCCGACCGCTACGTTGTTGCGCTTGCAGCATCTGATACAATCGTGACTGGCTGAGTTCAATACAACCTTCCAAAGGCATCTACAGCCCTATGTGAAATGGGCGCGCAAAGCCAGCTGATGGCCAATGGCGCGAAGGGAGAAGGTGCTATGGCGTGGAAGTGGAAGGCCAAGAGGGACTCCTCTACTCACATTCTTCTGAAGTTGTTCCTCCCCCCACTGGCACCTATGTGATGCCGACGAACACCGCGGCAAAGGAGGGAACAAAGTGGAAAAGCGAACAGCCGTTGCTGCAGTTCTTGCGGTCCTTTTTGCTCCCTCCGCAGCATTCGCACAAACTACAGACTTCATGAACTAGTGTCTTATTCGCGGTCGAGGAAAGGGGCCGTATCCTTTCCGAATCCAGAAAGGTGGAATCTAATGCCACTAGTATCGATGACCAGTCTATTAAGGCATGCACGGGATCGCGGATATGCTGTCGGGTATTTCGAAGCGTGGAACCTGGAATCCCTGCTTGCCGTGAAGGATGCCGCTGAGCAGGCCGAATCCCCCGTTATCATCGGATTCAACGGGAAGTTCCTCGGAAACAGGCATCGAAGGGTGAAAGAAAACATCAACCATTACGGTAGCCTTGGGCGCTCTGTCGCGGAACATGCGCGAGTTCCCATGGCTCTCATCCTCAACGAGGCCGATGAGCCCGCGCTTCTTCATACTGCGCTCGATGCAGGGTTCAACGTGGTCATGCATGATCATGAAGGCTGCAGCCTCGAGCAATCGATACAGATCAACATCTCGCTGGTGCGCGCTGCCCACGCGGTTGGTGCAGAAGTCGAAGCGGAGCTTGGGCAACTGCCCGCCTGGGAGATCGGCAAGAAAAAGATGAGTGTGGGTATCGCGACCGATCCTGGGGAGGCGGAGCAATTCGTTGAAAAGACCGGCGTCGATGCCCTGGCCGTGGCGGTCGGCAATGTCCATATCCTGGAGGGGCGGAAATCGAGGCTCGATTTGGGACTGCTCGCCCAGCTGCAAGAGAGAATCTGGATCCCTCTGGTTCTCCACGGCGGCACAGGCATCGACCAGGACGACCTGAAAGCGGCAATCGCCGCGGGGATCTGCAAGGTGAATGTCGGCACAGCCCTGCGCCGCGCATTCATCAACTCGCTGAAGGGCTACTTCCAGAAGCATGATGCGGACCTCCTCGATCCCGGCGAAGTGACCAGCACCGGAGGCGAGCTAGACATGATGGCAGCCGCGCGCGCCGATGTTGCGACGGAGGTCGTGCGGCTGATGAGAATTTTCGGATCCGTGAAGAAGGCAGGTGCTTAACGTGGAGTGGCCGCTGCGCATGCTCGACCGGGACACGGTTGAAGGCCAGGGCTGATAGAACGGGGAGGACGGCCATGTACGATGTGTGCGTCATCGGGCATATGTGCGTCGACGTCATGGTGAAGCCGTTAGAAGCACTCCCTCCCAAGGGCAAACTCGTCTTCATCGACAACCTCCATGTGTCTCCCGGCGGTTGTGGTCTGAACCCGGCCGTCTACCTCGGGGTGATGGGTATCAAAACCGCGATCCTGGGGAAGACTGGTAATGACCCCCTGGGAGAGGTGATCATTAAGACCTTCGAAAGGGCGGGTGTCGACTGTTCGGGGTTGACCCGGGATGGCGCCACGGGAACTTCCGGTACCCTTGTCGCGATCGACGCGAGCGGCGAGAGGACGCTCATGCATTATCTCGGCACCAATGGAACCCTTTGCTTCGAGGACATCGATGTGAGCTTTTTTTCGCGGACCCGGATCCTTTTCATCGGCGGGACGTTCATACTTCCGCGCTTCGATGGCCAGGATGCGGCCAAGGTGCTGCGTCAGGCAAAGGAAGAGGGTGTGCTGTGCGCCCTCGACACCGCCTGGGACGCGAGCGGCATGTGGATGAGGAAGATCGAGGTTTCCCTGCAATACCTCGACTGGTTCATGCCGAGCTACGAGGAGGCCGTGGAGCTGAGCGGCGAACGAGATGCCGCGAGGATCGCGCGCGTATTTTTCGAGAAGGGCGCAAGGAACGTGGTGATCAAGCTAGGTGCGGGCGGCTGCTACGTGTCCGAGCACAAGGGGACGGGATTTCACGTGCCAGCCCTGAAGAACATCGTCGTGAAGGACACCTCCGGTGCAGGCGACGCGTTTTGCGCCGGTTTCCTCGCGGGCCTGTCGAAGGGGTGGGAAACAAGGAGATGCGCAGAACTGGGAAACGCTGTCGGGGCCCTGTGCGTCACCGAAATCGGCACCACAACGGCCGCACGGCCTTTTGAAGACGTGCTCAGGTTCGCCGAGAGCCATGGGTAGCCAAGGAGGCATTCCATGAGGCAGCCGGGGTGGGCGGCCGGCGTCCCGATTGACTGCGGCTGCACGCGCGCTATGATGTGAGGCTGGGAGCCATTCAAGTAGTGCCTGCCTTGCGCAGGGAATGGGGGGAGCGCTCTGGTACGACAGGGACATCGGGAGGGCGCTGGCACGCAAGCATTGGTCATGAGAAGAGTGTCAGGAGGTGCACATGCGCAGCCCGATTATCTTTGCGACAATCCTTCCCGTGCTGCTTCTCATGGTCCCTGCCGCCGCCATGGCGGAGCGCGGGACTCAGGTGCGGATCGAAGAGGGGGCCTACCGGAGCATCAGCGCGGCTGAGCTGTCCGAGATGCTCGCTTCCAAGGATTTCTTCCTGGTGAACGTGCACGTGCCCTACGCGGGTGAGATCCCGGGGACCGACGCGCTGATCAGCTACCTGGATACGGAGGCGCGGATCGGGGACTACCCCCATGACAAGGATTCGAAGATCGTGATCTATTGCATGACCAACCGGATGGCAGACATCGCCGTACGCAATCTTCTGAAGGACGGGTTCAGGAACATCTTCATGCTCGACGGCGGAATCACGGCTTGGAAAGCAGCCGGATTCAAGCTCGTCAATCGCGGCGGGACCCCGACAACGGCGCCCTATCCGAATGCATCTGAGAATTCGTTCGCCACGGTTCCCGAGCCCTGCCCGTGCGGCTTGAAGTAGAGAGTTCCGCGAGTTGACTTCTCGAGACCTGATGATATAATGGTTCCGAGAGACAGAGTGGTTTAAAAAGTGGGAGGAAAGATGGTTGCCTCTGTGCCGCCTCGAGGGCCGATCCCTTGGCCAATTGCCAGTGTGCTCGAAGACTGTCGATATGGACATCACCTGATCCTGGGGCAAGGGTTCGGCAGGTTTTGCATCAGCATGTCCCGCCGGGGGCATGAAAATGGAAAGGAGGTGATGCCGGGCTAGCGAAAAGAGGGTCTCGCGCGCGGTTTTATGCGTGCCGCGGTCCTCGCGCTGTTCTCAAAACGTCATTCCATTGCACAGGAGGCTGCAGGATGAAAAGGTTCATGGTTCTAATCTGTGTTTTTGCCGCGCTCGGTCTGGGAGCGGCAAAAACGGGGTGGGCCCAGCTGATCAACGGCGTCCCGGCCTTGACCCAGCAGGAAGCAGATCTGGCCCAGGCCGCCTGGGACAAGGCTGACAAGGGCAATCCCGACCCCGCCTGGAAGGGCAAGAACTTCACCATTGGCGTGTATTCCGCGGGCCAGCGCGGCGCTATCTCCGGGCCGGTCTACTACTGGAGGAACAAGTTCCAGGAGCTGACGGGCGCCACATACGACATCGTCGAGATCCCTTTTGCAGAGCTGCGCGAAAAGATCTTCACCGACCTTCAGACTGGATCGGGCAAGTACGACATCATCATCAACTGCTCCAGCTACTACGGGGACTACATCGCCAACGACTGGGTCCTGCCTCTCGACAAGTACTTCAACGATCCGCGGATGCCCAAGTGGGACCGGCAAGTCGATATCGCCCGCCGTCGCCAACCTCTACCAGTGGGGGAACCACTGGTACGGGAGCAACAACGACCATGACGCGATGATCCTCTACTGGCGCCAGGACATCCTCAGTGACCCCAAGTGGCAGGCGGAGTTCAAGAAGGTAAAGGGCCACGCCATGCCCGGTCAAGATGGACACATGGGACGACGTGCTGGAGATCGCTCAGTTCTTCAACGGCAAGCCCTTGGGACCTGGTGGCAAGCCCATCGACGGCATAACCATGCACCTGAAGGTGGGAGGCCAGGGGTTCTTCCACTACATGGCGCTGTCCGCCCCCTACGTGGTCATCCCCTATCCCGGCAAGCCGGTCACGAAGGTGGACCGCTACCACAACGTGTATTGGTTCGACCCTGTGACCATGGAGCCTCTCATCAATTCTCCCGGGCACGTGGCGGCCCTCGAGATGCTGATGAAGCTGTCCAAGGCCGGGTCCCCGGCAATGTGGGGCTGGAGCCTGGGCGAGGCCTGGGCTGACTTCCTTTCAGGCAACGCTGTGTTCTGCTGCTCGTGGGGAGATGTCGGCGCGCTGTGTCAGGACCCCACGCAGTCCAAGATCATGGGCCTGGAAGGCGCTCGGGGATTACCGGGAACCCTGCACCCCTATGACATGCAGCAGAAGAAGTTCCTGAACCTCACGAAGCCGAACCTCGTGGGCAACCAGGTCGGCTGCTCCTGGAACCCGGTCATGTCCAAGTACGCCAAGAACCAGGATCTCTGCTACTACTGGATGGCCCTGCAGGCTACGCCGTCCATCAACCACTTCCACGTCTTGGAGGGCTGGTCGGGCCTGAACCCTGGGACCACGTACGACTGGTTCCCGCCTTACGGCACGGCGACCCCGGATGAGTATGAGGCGGCGGGCTGGAACAAGAGCGATGCGGTGTACTACGTGAATGCCTACCAGGACGATTTCTACACCTATCCCATCTTCCAGAACTACCTGCGCATTCCCGGCACCCCCGAGATGGAGGAGGTCTGGGACGTGCATCTCTCCGAGGCGATCACGGGCCAGATCAGCGCAAAGCAGGCTCTGGACAGGACCGCGGCGGACTGGAAGCGCATCGTCAACGACATCGGCAAGGACCAGGAGCTGAAGCTCTACCAGGAGTCCATCGGTTACAAGTAGGATCTGCGCACTTCATCCGACGGGAGGGCCCCTCCGTGGGCCCTCCCCTTCTGTGTCACCCGTGAGAGCCCGTGCGGCGGCGGCGCGGCAGAGACGAGGAGAAGTCATGCGGAAGAAAGAGCGGATCAAGTTCCTCTTCGTTGTTCCCGGCATCGCCTGGGTGCTGGTGTTCACCATCTTTCCCTCTCTTGTACTCCCTGCGGCTGAGCTTCTTCCACGCCCGCCTCACCGGGCCTCAGTTTTTCATCTGGTTTCAGAACTATGGCCAGGCCTTCGGCGACTATCGCTTCTGGGCCGTGCTGCAGACCACAGTGTTCTTCGTCGTCTTCGACGTTACGCTCACCGTCGTGCTGGGGCTGCTGCTGGCCATGATCTTCTCCCGCCCCCTGCGCAAGGCCCTTAAGGGCAACCGATTCTTCCGCTCGCTTTTCACCATGCCCATGTTCGTCGCACCTATCGCTCTGGGCTACCTAGGGTTGACAATATTCCACGAGGACGTGGGCGCGGTGAACACCGTGCTCAAAGCCCTGGGCGTGCTTCACGCGCCACAGTGGTTCTCCAACATCTGGCTGGCGCGGCTGGCTATCTCCATCGTGGATATCTGGCAGTGGACCCCCTTCTGCTTCCTGGTGTGCCTGGCGGGGCTGCAGTCTCTTCCCGAGGAGGTCTACGAGGCGGCCGTCCTTGACACCTCCTCGGGCTGGCAGATGTTCCGCCGCATCACATTCCCCATGCTGGGCCCGGTGCTTTTCACGGTGATCATTCTGCGCATGGTGGAGACCTTCAAGCTGCTGGACATCCCCTTCAGCCTCACCTCGGGGGGCCCGGGCATGGCCACTCAGACCTATTCCTTCTACATCTACCTCACGGGCCTTCGAAACTTCAACTCCGGCTACGCCTCGGCGCTGGCCTATATCCTGCTGGTCATCATGCTGGTCATCAGCTCTTTCTTCTTCCGAAGGCTGCGGCGCATCTACGACTAAAGGAGGCACACCCATGATTGCGGCGCGAAAACACAACATCGGAAATGTCCTCATCTGGGTGGTGGTCATCATCGCCGCCTGCTGGGCCTTCTTCCCCTTCTACTGGGCCATCATTACCTCTTTCAAGCCTCGCGGGGTCATCCTCACCAAGCCCTCCCTGGTGCCCTTCCTCCAGTTCACCCCCACCACCGCCAACTGGGAGAACGAGTACATCACCCGCGGCAAGGAGATCACCGGCGCGCTGCGCAACAGCCTCATCATCGCCGGGGGGGCCACCCTGATCGCCATCTCGCTGGGCACCATGGCCGGCTACGGCCTGGCACGCTTCCGCTTCCACCGGTGGAAAAACAAGGACATGACCCTGTGGTTCCTCTCCCAGCGCTTCCTGCCTCCCATGGCCACCGCCATTCCCTTCTTCCTGTTCATGAAAACCCTGAGGCTGCTGGACACCCACTGGGCACTCATCATGGCCAACGCAACCTTCATCATGCCCTTTGCGGTTCTGATCCTGCGCGACGTGTTCAAGGAGCTGCCCGTGGAGCTGGAGGAGGCGGCTCTGGTGGACGGGGCCTCGCGCTTCGGCACCTTCATGCGAATCGCCCTTCCCCTGGCCGCACCTGCCATCGCGGTGGCAGCGGTGATCTGCTTTGCCTTTGCGTGGAACGAGTTTCTTTTCGGGCTGATCCTGACCTACCAGAAGGCGCAGCCGGTGACGGTGATCATCGCGGGGGTGGAGCATACCCAGGGCATCCAGTTCTGGTTCATTGCAACGCGGCTCCTGGCGGCCATCATTCCCCCGGCCATCCTGGCGCTGCTGGCCCAGCGCTATATCGTTCGCGCGCTGACCTTCGGCGCCATCAAGGGCTGACGAGGGCAGGATCCGTACCTGGCCGGGGTGAGGGTGATCGCCATAATTAAGCAGCATACTTCATGGCGGAATACACAATCGAGGTGCTGGATGGCCTGGACAAGCAATTCCAGCCGAAACGCAACGGAATGGAGAAGGAGCAGGCCGCCATGCCATGAAGTTAGCCCTCCATAGTCCCGAGATTGCGCAGATGAATCCACCGTAGGTGAGCGGCGGGTAATCTACACGTCTAAATTGAAAGAATGAAAGAATAACCTCACAGAGTTGGTAAAGAATGGAACGCTGGAAATTGTTCAAGCCGCAATCAGCCAAGGGGCGGACATCTTCGCCTGGAACAAGGACGGAGCAACTGCGCTGATGGCTGCTGCACTTTTCAACCAAACCCCGACGTGATACAACACTCTTGAAGGCTGGCGCGGACGCGAAGGCGAAAGATAAAGCGGGAAAGACAGCCGTTGACTACGCGAAGTACAACGAAAATCTGCAAGGCACCGACGCCCTTAAGCAACTCGAAGAAGCGTCCAAGTAAGCGGAAAGGGCCTTAAAGGGGGGTGTAAACATACAGCAGCCCCCGCCAAAGTCGCACTACGGGCCGCCACGCGCGTCGTTTGACGGCCGTTCGACGGACCGCTATTGGCGTCTGCCCGCGATGGCGCGGAGATAAGGATGTATAATGGCAAGGGCCACGGAGGTACAAAGTGAAAAAGCGAATTGTCGTTGTTGTAGCTCTTGCGTTTCTGTTTGCTCTTGCATCGACGTACGCACAGACAACGCGGTACTTCGTCTACGTTACAAACACGGTCAGCAACAACGTATCTGCGTACGCGATGAACCCGAGCAACGGAATGCTTTCAGCGGTAGGCGGTTCGCCCTTCCCCGCCGGGAAGAGCCCCTCGGGAGTCGCTGTAGACCCGACGGGCAAGTTCCTCTACGTTACAAACAACGCCGGCAAAAACGTATCAGCTTACGCGATCAGCCCGAGCACCGGGGCACTCACACAGGTAGGCGGCTCGCCCTTCGCCGCCAGGTCGGGGCCCTATAGTATTGCGGCAGACCCCACGGGGAAGTTTGTCTACGTTGCAAACGTAGACAGCACTACTGTATCTGCTTACACGATCAACTCGAGCAGCGGGGCACTCACACAGGTAAGCGGCTCGCCCTTCGACACCGGGTGGAACCTCAGAGGTATCGCGGTAGACCCGACGGGGAAGTTCCTCTACGTCGGAAACCACCAGGGCAATAGCGTATTTGCTTACACGATCAACTCGAGCACTGGGGCGCTCTCAGCGGTAAGCGGCTCGCCCTTCACCGTCGGGAATTACCCCGGGGGTGTCGCGGTAGACCCGACGGGCAAGTTCCTCTACGTTGCAAACTGGGGCAGCGCTAACGTATCGGCGTACGCGATCAACCCGAGCACCGGGGCGCTCACAGCGGTAAGCGGCTCGCCCTTCGCCGACGGGTCGAACCCTAGGTGTCGCGGTCGACCCGATGGGGAAGTTTGTCTACGTTACAAGCGAAACCAACGCTAACGTATCTGCGTACACGATCAACCCGAGCACCGGGGCGCTCACTGCGATAAGCGGCTCGCCCTTCAACACCGGGTCGAACCCCGAGGGTGCCGCGGTAGACCCGACGGGGAAGTTCCTCTACGTCGTGAACAATGGTAGCGCCAACGTATCTGCTTACACGATCAACTCGAGCACTGGGGCGCTCTCAGCGGTAAGCGGCTCGCCATTCGCAGCCGGGAGGATCCCCTGTGGTGTTGCAGTTGCACCGGTCACGGGCCCCTGAAGGACCAAAGCATCGGGGTGATTTGGCACACTGATTCGTCCGTATGCTCGCTGCCGCGCAACTTCTTCCGCATACTCCGGAAAGCAGGCGCGAACCCGAAGGCGAAAGACAGCGCGGGAAAGACAGCACTTGATTACGCGCAGGCAAACGCAAAGCTGAAATGCACCGACGCCTACCGGCAGCTTCAGGAAGCATCACAGTAAGCCGGAGCGGCTTGCCGACGGGGGCCAACGTAAGTCGCGCTCAGGTCCGCCATGGAGGAAATGAAGTGAAAAAGCAAATAGTTGTTGCCGTAGTTCTTGCGGTCCTCATGGCGGCTTCAACGTACGCACAGACAACGCGGTACTTCGTCTACGTTACAAACACGGTCGGCAACAACGTATCTGCGTACGCGATGAACCCGAGTAGCGGGGCGATCTCAGTGGTAGGCGGCTCGCCCTTCGCAGCTGGGATGCTTCCCCGTGAAGTTGCAATTGCTACGGTCACGAGCCCTGAAGGAGCAAAGCATCGGGGTAATCTGACACGCTGTCTTGTCCGCTGCTCGCTACCCACACTCCTCCATATCTTTCGCAGCATTGGGTGGGTTTCTTTTCGGCCCGAATCTTCTTCCTCTTCCCTTGCCCCTCGCGTGGATCATTCATCGGGGTAAGCTCGGCTTCCAGGGCCGCCTTGATCGGCTCGCTTCGAACAGGACCAGCGAAAAATACCTCTTGACATCACCCTCTATTTATGATACATAATCATCATTATGTATCAAATAGGTGGACCGACAATGACAGCACTACTGAGGCAGGACAGAGACTCCAAGAAGGCTTTCGTGCTCCGCGTGAAGGACAGCTACTCCCAGGACGCGAGGGACTTCGTGGCTTTCCTTGACGAGCACGGACTCGACCTCACCCTTGGGGGCCTGAAGGCATACCTTGAGGACATGAGAGCGCGAGGGGTGAGCGCGCAGACGTTCAACAAACGCCTGGCAGGGGCGAAGAAGCGAATCCGACAGCTCTTCGACCGTAGCCCCGAGGGCCTCGACCTGGGAAAACGGGTACGATTCGAGGAAGTGTTGAAGGAGATCAAAGGGCAGAAAATCGCATCCAGCAGGATCGACCGCGACTCGGTGCCGACAAAGGGCGAGATCAAAACCCTCATCAAGGGCATTCGCGGGTCCAAGCTGCGCCTGGTTGTGGAGTTTCTCGCCACCACAGGGCTGCGCATCTCCGAACTCATCGGGATTCGCCTTGAGGACGTGAAGGCGGCCGACAGCTACTATTTGGTGCGGGTGCTTGGAAAGGGACAGAAACAGCGGGCGGTCAAGGTTTCTCAGGACCTCATCGAACGAGTGAGGAAGACCTACCAAGGCAGCAGTTACCTCTTCGAGACCTCTGGGGGGAAGCCACTCGGGCGGGAGTCGGTTTCCCGCGAGATCACCAGGGCCGGCCGTCGGATTCTCGGCAAGCACATCTCGGCGCACAGCCTTCGGCACGCCTTCGCAACGGCGGCGATCAAGGCGGGCTGGTCGGCCAAGAAGATGGCGGCGCAGCTCGGGCACAGCTCGACGGCGATCACCCTTGACATGTACGTGCAGGATGCACCGAGCTGGCAGGACGTTGCCGACCTGTGGGGCGATCTTCCAGCTCGCGAGGCAGAAGGTCAGGACAGCACAGACCGGTAGCGCTCTGCCGGCGCGCTGTGGGGCGCCGTGAGACGATGCGGGGTAAGGGCATCCATTCATACGGCAGGGCCCCCAAAAGCCTCGTAGAGGCTCGCTATAAGCGAAGCTCGTCAGTGTTTCATGGACAGACCAGGGACAATTATTCGCGTAGAGAAATCGAAGGGAACTGCAGCCCGTCGAGGCCAGAGGCCCGCGCGCGCTTGCAGCGTCCACGACCTGCGCCAGCATGCGGAGAACCTGATTATGCCGAGTAAAGAAGCCGAGTCCGTTCGTCACACAGCGTAATTCTATTGCTAAGCTACAGATACCCCGCTGAATGCCCTGTTTATGACACTTAAGCACTCGGCATAATCCGCCTCTCTTTTTTGTGGCCATATGAGGGCCGAAAGGAGACGGTAGACATGAGCGAGCGGCGTGATTCGGGTCCAGCGGTTCTACGACATGTGTGTCGTGGCCCCTTGTGCGTCCACCTTGATGGTTTTGCAAAAGCGCTCTTCGAACAAGGGTACACTCGAACAACGGTAAGAGCGAAGCTGATCCTTCTCTGCGAGCTGAGCCGGTGGCTCGAGAGACGATCGTTAGCAATTCAAAATCTATATGAGCTCAGGATCGAATTCCTGAGCCATCGAAAAAAGAAACACCGACTTGGAAACGCGGATAACGCAACCGTAAGGCAGTTTCTCGACTTTCTGAGAAATGCAGGTATCGTCCCTGCCTTGGTTTCCAAGACCGAAGTTTCACCGATTCAAAGGATTGAAACCCTGTTTGCGCAATACCTCTCACAGGAACAGGGGCTCAGCCCAGTCACGGTAGCCGACTACCTTTCAATTTGCCATGGGTTTCTCGCCGAACGGTTCAGCGATGGGAAACTCCTCTTACGCTCACTTCGTCCCGACGAAATCACAGATTTTGTTCTGCACACCTTGCGTGCCGCGAGCCACAACAGTGCAACGCATAATCATAATCTGGTAGCTGGGCTTCGCAGCTTTCTGCGTTTTCTCTATCAACGGGGCCACATCAGAACAAACCTTGCCTCGGCCGTTCCTACCGTATCAAGGCGGCGTTTCACCCAACTCCCAAAGTTTCTGCAGCCCGAAGAGGTTGAACGGCTCTTGCGCAGCTGCGATCAAAGCACAGCGATCGGAAAACGCGACTACGCGATCTTGCTGCTTCTGGCGCGCTTGGGCCTGCGCGCTGGAGAAATCGTGCATCTGAGCTTGGACGACATCCGCTGGGAAGCCGGCGAGATCGTGGTGCGAGGCAAAAGCAGTCGAGAAGAGCGACTTCCGATGGCTCACGAGGTTGGCGAGGCGCTTGCAGTCTATCTCTGTCATTCACGTCCTCGATGCTCCTCACGCAAGGTTTTCATAAAAATGAAGGCTCCACGACAGGGCTTTTACGGCTCGGCCGCCGTTTGCGATGTCGTTCGACGGGGGTTGTCGCGTGTCGGACTCAATCTAAGCTTCAAGGGAGCAAGCTTGCTCCGTCATAGCCTTGCCACCAATATGTTGCATGGCGGCGCTTCTCTCGCTGAGATCGGCGAGATCTTACGGCACCAGCAGCCAGATACCACTGAAATCTATGCGAAGGTCGATCTGGCTGCTCTGCGATCGGTTGCCCAGCCGTGGCCCGGGGAGGCGTCGTGATGAAAAAACTCCGCAAGGCGCTGGAAGAGTATCTTGAGATCCGTCGGGCACTTGGGTTCAAACTTCGCGAAGCTGCTGGCCTTCTTCGTCAATTCGTAGCGTTTGCAGACCACGAAGGTGCGTCCTTTGTCAGTAGAAAACTGGCCTTGAAGTGGGCCACACAACCGCCAAACGCGCTGCGCTCCACGTGGGCGGAACGGTTGGGAATGGTACGCCGCTTTGCCGAGTACCTGAGTGCTTCGGACCCACGAACAGAAATACCACCGCAGGACCTTCTCCCCTATCGCTATCAGCGTAAACCCCCGTATTTCTATACGGACAAAGAGATTCTCACGCTGATCAGTGCAGCGAAAAGGCTCGGCCCCCCGAGAGGACTACGCGCTCATACCTATTCAACTCTGTTTGGGCTTCTGGCAGCCACGGGCATGAGGATCAGCGAGCCAATCGGCCTTTATCGTTCCGACGTCGATCTGCAACAGGGCGTGCTGACCATTCGTCAGGCGAAGTTTGGAAAGTCGCGACTTGTTCCCCTGCACGCATCCACGGTTAGAAACCTCCGTGAATACGCTCGGCTGCGGGATCGGCTAGTACCGAACCCGATGAGTCCAAACTTCTTTGTGTCTGACCACGGTACTCGGTTGACCGATTTTACCGTGCGTCGGTGGTTTGTCATACTCTCACGCCAGATCGGCCTCCGAGGTGCGACCGACAGCCACGGCCCTCGTCTTCATGATCTTCGCCACGGATTTGTCATTAAGACGCTGGTGAAGTGGTACCGCAGCGGCGTCGACGTCGAACGGCGCATGCCCATTCTCACCACGTATTTGGGTCACGGACATGTCGCCGACACTTACTGGTACATCTCGGCAACGCCCCAGCTGTTACGTTTGGCAACCCTGCGATTAGAGAAATCTCAAAGGAGGCCCCTACCATGACCAACAAGGCAACCTTCCCGACGTTGGTGGAAGCCTACTTTACCGATCGTCTCACAAGGCAGCGACAAGCAAGCCCGAATACTATCGCGAGCCACCGCGATACCTTTCGATTGCTTCTCGGTTTCGCCCACAAGTGTCTGAAAAAAGGTCCCTCTCAGCTGACAATCGAGGATTTGACTCCTTCTTTTATTGGACGCTTTCTCGATCATCTGGAGAAAGAACGCGCAAATACCGCCCGTACCCGTAATGTGCGCCTTGCCGCAATACATTCCTTCTTCAAGTTTGCCGCTCTTGAAGAGCCACGGTGTATCGCCCTCGCTCAACGCGTTCTGGCCATTCCCAACAAACGCTTTAAGCGCAAGCCTATCGAATTTCTGACTCAAGAAGAAATCGATGCCCTCCTTGCGGTCCCCGATCAGGGTAGTTGGGCAGGATGTCGTGACCACACGCTCCTTCTGCTTGCGGTACAGACGGGCCTTCGAGTTTCCGAACTGATTGGCTTACGACTGAGCGATGTCGCCTTTTTTCCGCAGGTCAGGGTTGGATTTCTCCCCCCACCCTGGACCCTTCGCTTCGGTTCAACCCATGCCCGTCATAAACTGACTGACAGAAATACCAAGCAAATCCAGCACCTGCTCTTGCGCCTCAGATAGCTCGGGCATGAACTTCTGAATCACCTCTCCGTCTTCTTGACGGAGGATGTGCCGCTGCACGCTCCCGAAGACCTCGAAGACCCGAGCCGCCGTAGGTGCCTTGCAGTCCCTGTCTTCCGGATACAGAAACAACTTCTCGGTGCCTTCCCGTTCCATAGCCCGCCGTAATTCATGCTCTACCAAAGCATGCACCGTCATGGCCAGGAACTCCATGAAGAGGAACGCTTCCACGCGCCCGATGTTCTTCAAGAACACTGGCGTCGTCCCCAACACGCTCTTCAACATCGCGTGGCGTTTCTCGATGAGAGGATGTTTCCTCTTGTACGCTTCCAGGATCTGAGTCTCCGACAGATCGCGGCAGTTGCTCAGCAAGGGAAACACCCCGTCAGATCGCGCATCCTCTGCGATCGTCGCCGCAACATTCGAGAAGCTCAGCCGAAAGCGTATACGCACTGAACGACGCCACCGGGTCCGCGCTCCGGCCCGCCCTCGCTTTTCCTGGCGAAACTTCTCATCCCGCCACTCCTCGATCGTGTAGCGCAGCCACCGTTGAACCCCCCGGCTGGCAAGGATCCTGTCCGCCTTTGCCGCGATCCCCTCCCGTGTCTTCAATCGGCTGCGTGGGGCCTCCACCTTGGCCTTTAGCTGGTCCAACTCTCCTTGTGCCCGGGCGATCCTCTGCTGCCGCTCTTCCCCGTCCCTCTCCAGCTTCGCTGAGCTGTGAAACCAGATCAGGCGGAAGCCGTCGGGATCAGGCAAGGGAGAATCGACTGCGCGAATAACGTCAGGCGGATCCTCTTTTAGCCGCCCCGGATACTGCGCCACCTCGCGCCACTGTGGCGTATGAGTGCGCAACCAGCTCCTGAACCGGCTGTCTTCCCTGCGGGTCTGAGGCAGGATCGTGATGAACCGTCCTCCTTTCTGATCGATGGCCCGAAGGGTCATGCGGGTGCATAGCTTGCAGTCCGCCACATAGAGGAAACGGCTGTTGCCAACCAGCAGGCACAGCGCCTGCCATGTCTCCCAGTGGGTGCGGGAGTCTTCGGTGTTGCCGTCGGCGACTTTGAAGTGCACGGGGACCCCTTCCTCGGTGACGGTGAGGATCCACACAAGCTGCTTCAAGTCGAATCTATGGTCCTTATTATGCCCGTAGATGACTCGGAGAGTCCGCTTGCCACGCATCGGTCGTCCGTCGGCTTGCCCGTACCATCCGCTCAAGGTGATGGAGGTGGAGTCGTTGTGCAGTTCCTGCGGGGAAATGGCGAACTCCTTGATCATGTGCAGGATGAATGCGGTCAACAGAGCGCAGCGGTCGGTGTCGAATAGTCGGTCGAGGCATCGACCGATGCGGTCATCGTTGAGCTGCTCGGGGCGGCAGCCGAGAAGCATAGGATGGAAAGGCTGTGCCCATTCGATGACGGAATACAAGGGGGTACGGGCGATGATGAGGCAGCGAAGGAAGGCACCGAGAGTGGCGACGGGGTCGAGGTGGGTGCGAGGATCGGGCGGGGGAAGGTAGTTGGCGAAGATGTCGGGGAGGTGCAAACGCGCGAGGAAGCGGTTGACTATGGGGAGGGCGGCCATGGACTTGGAATCGAGACTGAAGGGACGGTTGCGCTTCATGGGGTTGACACCTCCTGTTGTTTACTGTATATTACAGTAATTATGCATGGTGTCAAGGAGTACGTGTGGGTCGGCTGACTTCCGACCTGCAAACTCTGCAACGTTTCCGTTCTCAGTTTCATAGCGTGGCTGCTCGACTCGCCGAGATCGGCTTCATATGGAACGGGAGTATCAGTGAACGATGGCTGACCTGTGGCAGAGCGGATTGCGAATGTGCCACAGACCCTCAGGCGCGGCATGGCCCATACCTCTATTGGACCAGCAAGCAAAAGGGGAAATCCGTCGCCAGACTCCTTCACCCGCCTGAATCGGAAATCCTCCAGGAATGGGTGAAGAACCGAAAGGAAGTAGATGGCATTCTACGCGCACTGAACATGCTCTCGCAGAAAGCACTGAAGGCTGTTATCAGAGTACGCCTTCACCAGATGAAAAACTCAGGGTGAACCGCTTACACCGCGAAATGGGGGGAGATATTCGATTCGTGACCTGCGGAAAAAGGGATATATCTATGGGAACCTCGAAAAACTTGCTGTTTTTGCATTTTTTCTTCCTGGCTGGTCGCTGAAGCTGTGGTCTTTGCTTGATTTCCAGATTTCCAACGGTTTCTGGCTCCGTTTCCCAGGCTCCAGAACCCTATTCCCTTGCCCTTTTGGCTCTCCAGATGCCGTTAGGGCAGATTACGCACCCTGAAGATAAACCGAGCGTACGATATTGTAGGTCAAATTGATCAGTCCGATGCTCGAGCGCGCTCGCCTGATCCCTATCGAGCGGATACGAAAGCCATTCATGCAATTCGTGATGTGCGCGAAGACGTGCTCAACGCGGGCACGTATGCGCGACTTCGCCCGATTACTCCTCATCTGAGCTTTCGTCAACGGTTGATTGCGATTCCCCTTCTCATGGATCTTGCTTCGCACTCCTCGCTTCTGGAGGGTTTCCTCGATCTGCGTTGAGCGGTAGGCACTGTCAGCATGCAGCTGCGTATCCGCATCGGTTCCCTCGATCAACGACGGCAGCACTTGTGAATCATGGACGCTGGCATCGGTGATCTCATAGGTCGTGATCAATTTGCTCTGCGTATCCACTTTCACGTGATCCTTGTACCGTAGTAGGTCTGCTCGTTCTTTTTCGTCCAACGTGCCTCTGCATCTTTCTGCCTCAGTTTCGCAGGATCCTCTTTCCAATCCTCAGGGATCTTTCCCGCTTTGATCGTTTGATTCTCTTCCCGACTGTTCCTCTGCCTGGGGACTTCCACAAAACTAGGCATCAATGATGCTGCCGTTATTTTCGATCAGCCCCAGCTTCTCCAAATGCGCACTGTAGAGGGAGAAAAGCTTTTCGATCATCCCGCGCTTGCTCAGAACTTCACGGAAAAGCCAGATGGTCTTCTCATCCGGCACCGTCGCGTACAATCCCTGGCCCAGGAACCGCTGGAAGCTCAAGCGATCCAAAATCTGAAACTGCATCTGGGCGTCGGACAGGTTATACAGACGTTGCAGAATCAAGATCTTGAACATCAGTACGTAATCGAAGGGAGGGCGGCCACCCGGTCCTTTGGGTTCCTTTTTGAAGCATCGCTTCAAGAGCGGACGAAAGATTTCCCAGTCCATCATTGCGTCGAGTTTTTCCAGCGGATCGCCTTGTTTGCTCAACTTCTCAAGACGATCTTGCTCGTCACTAGAAACCGCGTTGTTCATTCATCGCCTAACACCTGATGGGATTTTAGCATGGGATGCCGAGACACTCAATGAAAATTGCTAGTTTTTAGAGGCTCCCCTATGACGAAAGTTTCAGAAGCACCCGCGCCCGTCATTCTCACCATCCCGGCTATGCTCAAGGATCTGGCTCCGACTCCGAAGCCGGAGATCTCCGCAGAGGAGCAGAGGCTCCGGGCACCCGAGATCGCCCAGGAGACGTTACTTCAAGCCGCGCTCGACCTTGCGAAGGCGGCCCGGGCGAGTGCGGAGGCAGATCTCTTAGCTCTCAGGAAGCGCTCGCTGGCCGACCGGCGGTCGAACGTTTTACAGCGCTGCCATCGGCCTCGATTCCACGGCGCCGGACCTTGCGACTCAGCAAGCATGCAGATCTTTTCTCATCATTGCCGAGGATGCACTTTCCCGCGCGAGGGCGGCGGAAGATGCGGCGTACACAAAATGGCGCACAGCGGTCAACCGCAACGGCCAAAGGCGGACCTTCGCAATGATGCAGGAAGGCATCCGCTCGGGGCCGACCGGGCAGGAGGATCTACTGCGGAAGCAGGTCGAGAACATGAGGGCATTTCTGGGGAAGTGATCCGGGCCCAGCCGCCCGTATCAGTTTTCAAGTCTTATCAAAGGGGAGGGATCAGATCATGACGACGGCAATGGGAATAGGTGAGAGCTGGCACTCTGAAGGGCCGGCAACTGAGGCCGAGGCATTCGAGAGGTTCAAGTTGAAGCTGGGCGAAGAGACGATCGTCACCGGGGCGCTCTCTGTCGGCGGGGGAATATGCATTCCCTCGCGCGCAATGAAGAGTGCGAAGGACGAGCTCGAGCTCTTCTACTTGGACCAGCACGGGGAAGCGCGGATCCTGAAAGTCCGGGAGGGCTGCCAGGAGATTTTGGCGGCCGCGCTGTCGCTGGCGTGGTAGGAGGCGCACTATGGCGAACAGTCAGGTTGTCATTGCCGCATCATGCATAGACAAAGAACGTTTGGGCTATCAGGCATGCTCCCTTACCCATCCAGCCGACAATTCGGCTCCCGCAATCGCCGCCGGCGGAAAGGTTGAAATCGCCGGGGCGCTCTACGACATAACAGCCGACGAGACGATCGTGGACGGCGGGATCGCGAACAGCTCGCAGGTCTATTTCCTCCTCACCGTCTCTGGTGCTTCCTTCACGGCGGCCATGACCATCACCGCCCCCACATGGGACCAAAATAAGCAGGGCTTCTACACGGGCATCAACCGGGCCATCGGCGGCTGCTACAAGGATAGCGGCGGAAATTATGTCAGCAAGTGGCTCTATGAGGACAAGCAGATCAATTCATTCATCCGGTATCTGGACGGGACGATCCAGATCACGAATGCACAGCTCGCGGCGAATGCGGTGAGCGCTGGGAAAATAAACTGGACTTTCTCAAGCGGCGGTCCTATCAATCCCGGGGCTGCTTGGGCTCTAGCCGCCGGTCTATATATCTTGTGGAGCGCGAACGCCTACACCGTCATTCAAGTTTACATAAATGGGGGTTGGAGGAGCCTCCCGGGGAATCTCAATACTCCACAAGTGGTTTTTTCTGATGGAACGAACATGCAATTGCACGCAACCCAAACAGACGCCGTCTACTATGTCAAACTCGCATGAGCAGATTGATCATCGTCGGAGATAAGGAGCGCTGGCAAGGAGCCGCGCTATGAACTGGCTCGTTCTGACCCATTTCCTGTCACTAGGGATAATGAGTTACCAGGCGGAATACCACATGGGGCCTCAAAACGTGACGCCCTATGACACCCCCTCCGGGACTTTCCAGACGACGTTCGGGGTGGAGGCCCTGTTCGCGGACCACCTGTTCGCCGCGGGCTCAGTCCAGACCTGGGAGACGGCGCCAGCGAATGCCGAGGGTACCTTCGGCCCGATGCAGAGCATTTATACGTTTTCCGTAGGGGCGCGCTTGGCCGGTATTGAGATCGGATGGCGGCATGAGTGCGACCATATCAGCCTGTCGGATTTCAGCCTGCCTGCCGAGGGGTTCTTGGCGAACCGGGACGAGCTGTACATGAGCTTCACCGGCCGTCTGAAGGTGTTCTGATTATCTTAGGAGGGAGGGCGAGCGCATGAAGAAGGAGGAACGCATGAAGAAGGCGAAGAACGAGAATGAGGTCATTGCATCGAACCTCCGCGCCGTGGTGCGTCGTATGGCGCCGGCCGTGCAGGCGCTCGGGGAGATGAGGTTGAGGCTGACGAGCATGGGCGTGGATCCGGTGCAAGGCGTCGTCACGCTCACGCTCGACCTGCCGAAGGTAGAACTTGGGTCTAAGTGGTCTGTTTCGCAAGTACGGTGACGTAAGAGGAGGTTGTTCGGCGGATCACTGAGACGGTAGAATAGGGGCGTAGCATTTTCTTCTGGGAGGGGAATATGCCACGCGAAAGCCCGTATTCCATCGTGCTTTCCGCAGGGGAGAAGGCGTATCTGGAGAGGCTCTCCCGCAAGTACACTGCCCCTTACAACGTTGTTGTGCGAGCGAAGGTACTCCTTCTGGCGGCGGAAGGATTGGACAACGAGACAATCGGGCAGAGACTGGATTTGCCGCGCCAGATCGTCTCCAAATGGCGGAAACGGTTCTACTTCGAACGGATGGGAGGGTTGGAGGATCGAGAGAGACCCGGACGGCCGTCCGGTTTTCCCCCCTGAGGTAGTCGTGCAGGTGAAGGCACTTGCCTGCGAGCTTCCGTATGAAAGGGGCATCCCCTTGTCCCGGTTCAGTTGTCGCGAGATAGCGGCGGAGGCGGTGCGTCAGGGGGATCGTTGCCCAGATCAGCGGCGCGACGGTGTGGCGCTGGCTGGATGAGGATGCGATAAAGCCATGGCAGCATCGGAGTTGGATTTATCCGCGGGACCCGGAGTTTGAGGGGAAAGCGGGACAAGTGCTGGATCTGTATCAGGGAATATGGGGTGGAGAGGCCTTGGGAGCGGATGAATACGTGATCTGCTCCGACGAGAAGACCAGCATCCAGGCACGCGTACGCATTCATCCGACGCAGCCGCCTCAGGGGCGCCAAAGCATGAGGGTTGAACATGAATACCAGCGGGGTGGTGCTCTGGCCTACATGGCTGCATGGGACGTCAAGGGGGCGAAGGTCTTCGGGCGGTGCGAAAGGAAGTCGGGGATTGCCGCCTTTGAGCGGCTTGTTGCCGATGTGATGAGCCGAGAGCCGTACCGTTCGGCGCGACGGGTCTTCTGGATCGTGGACAACGGTTCCTCTCATCGTGGAAAGCCGTCCATCGAACGGATGAGGAGCAAGTGGCCGAATGCGCAGCTGGTGCACCTCCCTGTACATGCGAGTTGGCTGAATCAGATGGAGATCTACTTCGGCATCGTTCAGAGGAAGGTGCTCACGCCGAATGACTTCGTCTCTCTGGACGGGGTAGCGCAACGACTGAAGGAGTTCGAGAGGCACTATGAGAGAGTTGCGAAGCCATTCGAATGGAAGTTCACCCGAGAGGACCTGTCACGGATGCTGAGGAAGCTCCGCGAGGATGCTGAACAGAGCAGGCTCACCGCATGAATACGTCATCGAGATTGCGAAACGGACCACTTAGGCCTCCGCTTTTGACGCTATTGATTTTTGAATGCCGCCGGAGACGGTCCCGCGAGACATAGCCATACGGAGCCGGCTTGTCAAAAAAGAAAGGTTCGGCGTGTCGTGACAGGGCCTATCGAACCTATGCAACAACCAATCAGTCAGGCTGTCGATTTAACCTATTTTGGAGAATTCTGAAAATAGTAATTACTTGCATTGTATAGAATTACGAATTTGCCAAAGTGGGAAAAAGCGATAAATCGACAGCCTGAGTATCTGTTTCATGTGATAGAAGCGAAAGCGCCATCCGAGTCCGCTGTGGGTTCCGAGAAACTCTAAGGGTGGATTCCAGAAATTCTGACAGGTTGACTGGATAGCCCCGAGGCTGTCGGTTCGTCAAGTCCGAGGTGGCGTGTGCGCATGGAGGGACCGTCGAGCTGCATCGTGCGTCCGCGCTCCAGGATGCGGTCGACGATGGCGGCGGCCAGATCGTCGTCGTGAAGGACCGCTCCCCATTGCCTGGGGTGTTTGTTGGTGGTGAAGATCATCGAGCGGCGCTTCAGGTGGCGGTCGTTGACGACGTGGAAGAGCACGTTGGCAGCGTCGGTTCCGTAGGTCAGGTAACCGACCTCATCGACGACCAAGACCGCCGGGTGAGTGTAGCGCGGGAGGGCCTGGGAGAGTCGGCCGGCACGGAAGGCGGTGGACAGCTCGTCGATCAATTGCGCGGCAGTGACGAACAGGGCATCGAAGCCGGTCTGGATTGCGCGATAAGCGATGGCGACCGCCAAGTGGGTCTTGCCGCGTCCTGGCTTGCCGATGAAGACCAGGGAGCGACCCTCGGTGACGAAGTCGGCAGAGAGGGAGGATCCCAGCAAGGCCAGTCGCACCGTGGACTGGAAACTGAAGTCAAACTCCTCGACGGTCTTGAGGAACGGGTACCCGGCGCGGCGTGTCAGTCGCTGGATGCGGGTCTGATACCGATGGGCGACCTCCTCGGAGACCAGCACCGAGAGAAAGGCACCGTAGGACCACTGCTCGCTCTCGGCTCTCTGGATGAGAGATCGATAGACCCTACGTGTATTGGCGAGGTTCAGCCGCTTCAACACCGCCTCCAGATCGATGTCCGTGGGCGCAGGATTCATGGCGTGACCCCCGAGGCGGCCAGCAGCGGGGTGGCAGCGAGGTAGTGTCGGACGTACTTGGCACCGAACAGTTGCTCCTGAAGCCCCTTGAGGAATGCGTTGCGCAGGGCATCGTCGCCGTGGGTCAGCAGCAGGTCGTGCAACTGCTCGACCTCGATGACCCAAAGATTGGGCCGTCGGTGAACGAGTTCGGTGAGGTAACTGTGAGCTGCCTCCCCGAGCTGCAGCAGATGCTCGCGCTTGAGGTAACGGCGGGCGCGCTTGCCCGAGACTGCCGCCACAGCCGAGGCGCGGTGCTCGGGCAGAATCGAGCGGGCGCCGGGGGTCGGTCAACCGCGGATGAGTGGCCTCATGGCGACCGGCAACGATGCACAAGCGATCCTGGTAGAGGTACACAGCGCCCGAGATCGCGATCGCCTCTGCGGGCATCGAGTACAGATGACCGTCATGGGTCACCATGCCGGTGGGCCCGACGAACACCGGGACGCGCAGCGCCAACTGTTGGGGGCTGACCTTCAGGGGCCTCAATCGTGGCCGTTCCTCGGTCAGGCGAACGGCGGGGATGACGCCGGTGGCACGCGAGGGGCGGCTCTCGTTGGTCTCCTGCAGCCACTGCGCCAGCTGCTCGTGCAGGTCCTTCTCGTCCAGGAAACGCCTCTGTTTGAAGAACGAGCCTTTGACCCATCCGACCAGGTTCTCGACCGCCCCTTTCTGTTCAGGGCTCGCCGGCCAGCACAGCTCCACCCCGACCCCCAGTTCCAGCATGACCGCCGCGAAGGTCGGGTTCCACTCGGTGACCTGGCCGTCTCTCCGCCATACCAGCGCGACCGTCTTGGCCATTACCCAAATATGGACTAACGCTGCCCAAAGAGCCGATGCTTTGCATCCTTTTGTGTTATCTTTTGATGGAGATTGAATGCCTGCAACCGCAAGAGCGGTTGAAGCATTGGAGTTTAGTATGAGGTCAGCGTCGACTTTAGAAGATTTGGCCGATCCGATTGGACCACGTATATGTCACCTTTGAGACCGAATGGTCCGCCCAACCATACAGGAAGGAAATCCACGATGCCTTGGGAGAGCTCCAACCTACTACAGGGGAATCCGTGGGTCTATGCAACACTATAACGCACTAAGCGCCGTCCTGCCCAATATAGAAACGCGAAGAAAGGCAGAGATTAATATTAAGAATGTTGTTTCGGTCTTCAAAAACACCAGTGACATGTACGAGAGAATGCTGCTTCTCAGCTTTGTGTACCTGATGGCCGTGGAAGGGGTTTACGACCAATCAATTAGAGTCGTTTACGTTCTAGCCAGTCACGCTGGTGGGAATCCGATGTCTTTTCCAACGCCACACGCGATGAGTTTGTCTGAGTCTGCAAAGTGAACTGGGCTGAATGTCAAACCTAAGAAACACCGATGTTCTCTTTAATGGCTATGAAAACCATTTGCGCAACGCCATAGCTCATTCCTATTTAACTTTTAATCCCACCAACCAAAAAATGGGTTCGAGGACTACCAACCCGGTTCGGGCTCTGTTTCGTGGCCGTACAGGGAGTTCGATTATCTTGAATTGTTGAACTACTATTCCAAGCTTGAGGATGTCAGTACTTATGCGAGTTACTTCTTCCATATAGGGCATATAGACGACTTGGCACGAATGACCAACATCATTTAGGGATTCTTCTATGCTAGATCCAGCATTCTCTGTAATACTACAACGGAATCATGTCGCGATGCGGGAAATTTCTCCGTAGACTTGGTTCGGGGCCGAATCGCGGTTTAAGTTGTCCTCGGTTCGAATCCTTCCGTACCTGCTCGCATAGTGGGTCGCGCCGTTGACTAATCTTTCCAAGGCTAAGATGGAGGTCGTAGCTATTCCATAGTCTTTCGTAACAGTGTAATGACGGATAACGCGCCCCTTTGCAACTTCTTAGATACTGCTTGAGCCTCAGTGTGGTGAAGTCCGACCAATTCTAGGAGTTCAACATCGAGTCTGTCCCTCACAGCGTTACCATCTTGCAGCTGGGTCAGTAGGGATGGGAGGGGCTCGGTAGAGACGTCGTCCCAAAGCTTCTCAACCCGATTCCATTGTATGTCGGTCAGAAGGTCTGGGTCAGGCATCGTTACTCGCTCCGTGGTGAACTGTTCGAACTTCATGTAGGTGCCTTGTGTGACGGTCGCCT
This sequence comes from uncultured cyanobacterium, assembly GCA_963807635.1. Classification (GTDB taxonomy): domain Bacteria; phylum Cyanobacteriota; class Cyanobacteriia; order Cyanobacteriales; family Microcystaceae; genus Snowella. The sequence continues at coordinate 97,725 of CAWEDJ010000028.1, read as the reverse complement.
TTGACAACAATTCTATGAGGGACATGCTGGAATTATACCAAAGCGTGAACAGCTTCTCCTGCCTAGGATTTGCAAGTCCTTTCACATTATATCCATAAGCGCCGGCTAAGAAGACGGTTTCACTTGCTCTATAGCAGAGCATGATAGTCCCGGGAGCAGCTAGATTGACTCTGGCCATGATGTTGATTCGCGAGGACCCATTTCGAATGATGTCAGTCCATTTAGACCGTCGGATATCCTGCATGAACCGCTTCGCTTGATGAGTCGTATAGAACGCGAGCATCGTCTTCTCCAGGTAGGGGCTTACCTTGCTCACAATGAAGTCCGTCTTCCCAGAGATATCGATTGTCTGAAGGTATGAGAATCGCCTCAGACAGCCAGCAAGCTCAGTGGCCGGAAAGGAGTATATCGCTGCAGGATTATCCTTGTCGACAAAGTATGCGAAATCTCCTTCCTGCCTATCGAATACAAGCCGGTCAACATCCTTGAGCGCCCTCTCTTCGGTCCTGCATCCCATTATGGCCTTGGGTCCAACTTTAAGAGGTCTATAATCGCCATGATACACCTCGGTGACCTCCACTCCCCTCCCAAAGAGGTCCCTGACCTTGATTAGAGGGATGCGGGATGAGGATTGAGCGCGCGCCAGTTCGAGCCAGGCTTCCTCAAAGTCGGGATCAAGCCTGAACACCAGCGTTGACAGGGTTGAGTTCTCCGGCAGAAGGTCGAGTTGGTCTATCTCTCTGACGACAACTTCCTGCGGTGTGCTAGAGCCATCTACCGCGCTGCGCACAATTCGGTCTATTATTCCGGTCGTCAACTCTTCAGTGCGATCACTGATGCCTATGAGCTTGAACTTTGAGCCCGGTGCAGGCTTCTCCTTCCTCCCGACAAAGAGGCACTCCGTCAAGCTAGTATCTTCACTGAAAGAGGATCGTCCGAGCCCAACGATGACATATCCAATCTTGTAGTTGCTTACGAGGAAGCGAATTAGCGGATGGAAGGCATGGCCGGTGAAGGTCGTAAGGGGCAGAACTGCCGCAATCTTCCCACCAGAGTTCAGGAATCTATCAGCAAGCAACAGAAAGTAGACCTGTTGACTTGTCTTCCAGAAAACGACTTTTTGATGCTCCGTTGGATATGAAAAATTGTTCTTCAGGGAAGCGCGATACTCAGGGGCCAAGTTATTCTGTGAAGTAAATGGGGGGATTCATGATCACAAGGTCGACTTTCGACAGCGTGATTGGTTCAGCATGTCCCTCTTTCATTGACGGGATTCGAGCAGCAGAAGAACCCTTCTTTGAGAAATCATCCAAGATTCTGGTCTGCTTCGACTCATATTGCATGGACTCGCTAGGAGGCTTGATGATGTCCTTTGGGTGGAGCAGCGTCGAATCGGCCCTTCCGATTCTGACATAGTCTGTCTCAAGCAGCGGCTGTTGCAAAGCGAGATTCACCGCTGCCAAGTGGCATGAGAATGCCATCGCGTCAATCCCGGTTATGTCATGCTCAACGAACTGGCGATGCTTATCGCCTCGACCAGAAGGTCCAGACAACTCCATCTTCCTCTTGTATCCAGCTACGAGAAGAGTTCCGCTGCCGCAAGCTGGGTCCAGAATGACAGCGTCCTTGTCATCAATAGAGAGACGGGCGAGGAGGGCTGCGGCATTAGGATTGGTGTAGTGGGCGCCGAGCGGCTTCCTAATTGAGAGCGGGATAAGGCTCTGGAATATCTGTCCGACTAGGTCAGGGACCGCCAATTTTGGTCCCAATTCCATTATGGTATCCACGATTTCTTCTACAGGCTGGCCAACTTTGGCACCTTCGAACAGTCTCGCAACATCCGGTCCGTATATCGGATCATAGTCCTTGCTCCTCACTCTATCGAAGTATTTCTCACTCAGCGAGACGGGGGAATTCCGGTCTCCGATGGCTATGCGCGGATAGAGGTGAGGCTTTCCTGATGAAGTCGCAGCCTGGGACAGCAACACATAGAAAAGTATCTGGTCGATGAAGAGATAAGCAGGGCCTAGATGAAGCGCCTCTATCCTTTCATCTGGCTTCAACAGTGTTGCCAATGCGGCCTGAAAGAAATGGTGACCACCGAAAATCTCCTCAAGGCTTGATTCGGAAATGCCGCGCAGCGATTCAGAAAGGTCGAAGGCCGCATATCGTAGTATACGCCTCGCTTCATCTTGCACAGGTTCCTGCCTTCTTTCAATCTCTGCGACTCTCCCTTGAACTGCCTCCAGCATCGCGCTGCACACCTCATCCATGTTCTCCAGGACCAGAGAGACCTCCTGGTGACCCTGAGTTGGAAGCACGTGAAGATGGTATTTCTCATCCTTGTTTTTGATGGGGTAGGTGACAGCGAAGACCTCTCCCAACCTGACCGATGCGGACATATCACGTAGATACCCAATCGCAGTAGCTATGGCCTCTCTCTCCCTGCGCTCCCCTTCCTTCGCACTGACGATGTTGACGCCACCATTCGAGAACACCACATCGGGTTTCCGCTGCACTTTCTTGGCCGTAATCGAGTCGACCACTTCAAAGAGACGTTCGAAATCGGCGTCCGGGAAACCCCGTCGCCGAAGCAGTGCCGCCAGCCTTGCACTAAAGGTATTCTCGCCGGCCGCACCGGCAGACGAGTTCGTGGGCATTGAACTACCTGTGACTTGTCATGTTCATAATACTTTGCTTTCGCTGGGGGCCAATGCATGGGCGCCTCTCCCTGACAGTCTTCTATGCAGGCAAATCAGTAACACCCGGATATCTATTGGTTCAAGTCCTTGTAGACTAGTCCTTCTGGATCCACTTCTGTAACGGGTCCGCGCTGAGACAGAGCCTCTACTTGTCAGACGGATAAGCAAGTTTCAGTCGAGGAAGCGGGAAGCCCACGACTTCGGTCGTGGGTAGTTCACAGCTCCCACACATAGGCCAGGTTGTCGGTCCCGTAGAGGAAGACCTCGTAGCCGCTCCCTCCGGGCCCTGCCCCGGGGACCGAATAGGGAACCGTTACCGTCAGGATCGCCAGCTGTTGTGGCGCGATCGCGCTCATCGGGTTCCCGTCGGCATCGGTAAGCTCCCAGTCGCTCGACTGCTGCCCAGAAATGAAGACATCCTGTATGGATACGTTGTAGAACCCGGCGTTGAAAAGCCCGACCCTGATCACCGTCTGGTTGGCACTCACCTGCTCCCAGTGGTATATGAGGGTGAGGAGCTCCCCCTGCCTTATCGTCCCCTTGTCGTACTCTTCCATGATGTTCGCCGTCTGTTCCTGCGTCCTGGCGTAGAACGTGCTGACCACGAACCCGAAGGCCGCTATCACGATGGCCAGCAGTACGAGAGCGCCGAGCACTTCGCTTGCGCCCCTGCGGTGTGGCATCGTTGGTCGCCGGCATGTGTCCGGGCTGGTTTTAAGGCGGCTAAACGTGAAACGCCCCCAGCAGGCCCGTTATCATGCCCTGGGCGTACGTCGTGACGAGAGATATCGAAACCGCCGCAAGGGCCACGTTGACGGCCACCCTCAGGGTGCTCTTCGACGTGAAGTCTATCGCCTTCCCCCCTATCAGGGCCACGCCGGCGGAGGCGATCACCACCAAAAGGTCGGAGATCTGCACCGCCGCCGGGGATATGGTCCCCGAAAAGAGGCCGCCCATCGCGGCGGCGCTCGACCCCAGGGTCGAAGAGAAGGACGTCAGCAGGACCGTCATGATGGTCATCGCGAAGGCCAGGCCGAGGGGCGTGGCGTACGTCAGAACGTCGTACATGCGCATGAGCGTCTTCGTCTCGCTCTTGATCCTGTTCACTTCGTTGATGAAGTTGCTCAGGCCCTCCAGCGCCGCGGGGGAGCCCCCTCCCGATTCCAGGACCTCGGAGAGGAGGAAGAAGACGGTGTTGGCGAGCGAGGACCTCAGCCTTATGCGGATCTCCCCCATGCTCAACCCCAGGTCCAGGTGCCTGACCACGGCCCTGACGTACGCGTCGAAGAGCCTGTTGTACCTGTTCTCCTTGGCTATCTTCGCCAGCGCCTTCTGCATGTCGTAGCCCATCTTCATGTATTCCGTCAGGTCCCTCACGAACTGGGGGAGGGCGCCCTCGACCATCCTTATCTCCTTGAGCTGCAACGTAACGGACAGGCCGTAGAGGGCGGTCGCGCCTATCACGCCGGCGGCCAGGGATATCCACGGCTGGTTGAGGGGGAGGGTGACCAGGCCGGCCAGCCCCCCGGCTACTACGGCCCCCTTCCAGTTCCCCGAGATTTCGTCCCCCGTCTTCGGCTGCGCCGCCGAGACGGCCATCAGCGTCGCCGTTATGAGGGTCGGGACGACGACTATCGTCAGCAGGCTCATCATGGAGGCCATCGCCGAGGGCATGACGAACATCGCCGTGAGGATGAGGATGGGCAGGACGAAGAAGAGGGAGACCATCATCTCGCCGATGTCTGAAGTGGAGTTCGCGTACTTCTGCCACCGGAACCTCATGTCGTGGAGGTAGTCGCTGGCCTTGGCCTCCAGGTAGGAGGTCATATCTCCCCCGGAGCGCCACACTGACGTATACCCGAGCAGGAGGGTCTTCATCTTCTCGTTCGGATGGGTCCTTCCGATCGCCTCCAGGGCGCTGACGGGGTCCTCTTCGAAGAAGATGGCGTCGCGCTTGATCAGGAGCGCGTCCTGCTCTATCTGCCTGAACGCGCCCCTCCCTATGATGTTCATGAAGGAGTTGTAGAGGGAGAGGCCCACCATCTGCATTATCGCGGCATACGTCACGAAGAATGGCATCTCGTCTTCAAGCCTCCTGTTCCTGTCACCCCTCAGGCTCTTCAGGCGGACCCTCGGAAAGGCGAGGACGATGGCCGGGACGACGGCGATCCCCAGGAACAGCGGGCTCCTGAGGACCACGGTCAGGACGATGGACCCCGGTATCGCTATGAAGGCAGCCACGAGGGCAAAGAAGATGGACCTGCTGACGAGCTCGTACGGGCTGGCGGCGATGCCCGCCTCCGTTATGTCCTTCCTGAGCCCGATGGCGCCGCCCTGCGCGGCGTCCGCGAGCCTCCTGTGGGACGAGATGAACTTGGTGGAGTAGCTCTCCCTGATCCGCGCGACCGTGGGCCTCTCCCTCATGATGAAGGGTATGTTCGCTTCGAACGTCTCCCCCCAGTAGTCGCCCAGGTACACCACGCCCCCCACCCCGATCCCTATGCAGCAGCCCAGCAGCAGGTCTGCCGAGAGCTTGCCATATGCGACGGAAGCGGTAACGAACGTGGAGTACGCAAGGTACGATGAGAAGGCGACGGATGCCAGAAGGGCTATGAAGACGAGCCTGGCATCGACCTTGAATCTGGTCCTCTTCTTGCTCTCAGCCTGCTGGGACATGTTTCATCCCCTCTCCCTCGGCCAGTCCGGGCTGGGCGACAGCCCCCAGCCCGTAGCGCGCGTGGTAGAATTTCGTGATCTCCTCCGCCACGTCCCTGTAGCCCAGCTTTTCATCTCTCACCAGGCCGCCGAGCAGCTTCGCCCTCTATCCTCAGCTCCTCCGCAAGCTTCGCTTCGTCCCAGCCCGTAAGGCCCATTATGCTCTTCAGCTGGCGGCTCCTCCTGACGACTTCGTCCGGGTCATCCGGCAGGAACGCATCTCTGCCCGCGTCCCAGCTGAAGATCTCCGCCAGCCGCAGCCTGTCGCCGTCCGGCACTGTTTCCTTGCTGACCAGGGCGCGCCTCTTCACAGAGCCGTCGGCGGCGCGGACCCTGTTCATCATCAGGAAGGACGAGATGAGCAGCTGGCCGCCGAGCTGGACGTTCATTGGGGGCGTCGTCATCCTGACGAGGGCTGCCTCGGGGGAGTCGCCGTGAAAGGATGAGATGCATCCGTGGCCTAAACTCGCAGCTTGCACCAGGGCGGAGATCTCGGCCCCCCTGACCTCGCCCACTATGATGTAGTCCGGGCGATACCGCAGCGAGAGGATCGTCAGGTCGTTGAGGTCCACGTCGAACCTTGACTCCGTTATCGAGTACGTCTTCCTCGTCTTGAACCTCTGCCAGTGAGAATGAGCAAGGTTGAGCTCGGGGGTGTCCTCGATGGTCGCTATCTTCATGTTCGGCGCGATCATCGTCGCCAGCGCGTTGATCATGGAGGTCTTTCCCGGATGACATGGGCCCTATGACCAGCGTGAACCGCCTGTACTCGATGAGAAGCCAGTAGTACGCCGCCATCAGGGGCGACATGGACCCGAACTTCAGGATGGAGGCGATGCTGTAGGGGTCCTTGGGGAACTTGCGTATCGCGAAAGTCGAGCCCGGGAGGGTGACCTCGCCTGCGACGGTCACGGCAACCCTGTGGCCTTCCTTCATGATCGCGTCGGTGAACGGGATCGCTATCGTGACGTTCTTGCCGGCCTTCATGGCCAGCTTCTGCACGAAGTTCCTGAGCGCCTCCTCGGTGCCGAAGACGACGTTCGTCTCCAGCCAGTCGTATTTCGTGAACTCCCTCTGTATGACCTGGACCGGCTTCCCCGGCCCCACGCAGGACACCTCCTCCACGTCGGGGTCGCTGATGAGCGCGTCGATCTGCCTGTAGCCCGTCGTCTCCCTCGTGATGAAGTACTTGAACCTGGGGTACGCCTCCTTGACCTGCTCTACGATGCCCAGCCTCTCCGAGACCTCCCAGATGTGCTTCTCGATGTACTGCACGGGGTCCGCCTCCATCTCCATGGACCCGGGGAGGGAGGAGTAGAGGTCGTTCATGATGAACGAGTAGGTCCGCCGCTCGTCCTCCGTGAGAGAGGGCTCGGAGATTATGTACTTCCCGCTGCCGTTCTCGTCGACTATGTAGATGTGGTCGAGGCCGACGTCGTACTCGGCCAGGACCGTCCCCGTGAACTGAACGGGCAGCTGCTCTATCCTGAACTGCAACGATGAGGCGTCTGGCGGCTTCCTCCCGGAGAGGCCGCCGAAAAGAGGCACCTTCATTCAGGAAATGCATGTCAAAGGGCTTTTAACCAATGAGGGGCTTGGTCGTCGGTAGCCACACAGGACAAGTGCCCCAAGCCGGCTCAGTGCCCCTTGACACAGGACGCTCTGAGAAGTGGTCGCGCTGCCCCCGCTCGAGGTCGTCGCGGTCGCCGTCACGATGTATGTTTCCCCTATCGTCACCGTCACGTTCGATGGCATCGCAGTGGTCTGGGCGGACCACGATTGTCCGGGGAGGAGGGCCGGCCCCGTATCGTTCATCACGCTCGCGCCGTTCAGCAGGATGCCCAATGATGCTATGGGCGTGCTTCCTGTATCCTTGGCGGTCACCGAGAAGACCGTGGTGCCTGTGCCGGACTGGAGCAGCGCCACGTCGACCAGCTGAACCTGGACGGACTCGCCCTGCGTCTGCGCCATGGACGTGAAGAAGTTCCAGACCAGCAGGCTGCCAGCCAATGTTATGGCTATCAGCATGATGGTCGCGAGAAGCGGGCTGACCGCGCGTCTGTGCTTCATCTTGTGCCGACAGACATGCGGTAAGGTACTTTTAACAGGGACAAAAGAAGGGGCGTCGATCCGGCCGGTTGGTGCTATGCGGCTACGATTTGTATGAAGTACGTGAACGTGGAGCCGTCGGCATAGGTGATCGCGACGGAGAAGACGTAGGTTCCACCTGCGTAAGATGCCGGAACTGTCGAAAGTATATACCGTCGAGAAGCTGGAACCAGGCCTTATCGAGGTGGTGGCTGGGTTGGGCATCCAGGTCGCGGGGAGTATCGAGCCATTGAAGGAGAGCGAGACGCCGACGATTGGAACGCTTCCGGTGTCCTTCAACGTCAAGACCAGGATCCAATGCTTGCTGGACGAAGGCGGAGGTGGAGGTGTTGTAGAGTTGGCGTAGAACGCGGTGTAGTTGATGCTGTCAACCCAAGGAACCACGACGGTGTGGCTGATGGCGCCGCCGTCTGACCAACTTGAGAATTGCAGCGCCTCCGTGACGTTGTACGTCGGGGTACATACCATCGTGTCTGGTCTGATTGAAGCGAGATTGAAGGTCCCAGGAACTCTTGAGTCGCCAATGTAACAACGGGTGGCAGTCACATTGTAACCAATGGATATTGCAGTTACGTTGTGAGTCGAGCCTGCATACCAGTAGTATGGCCCGCCTACGCCATAACCAGAGTAACCATCAACGGACACTGCTGAGCCAGTCCGATTGTCCGTGATGTAAGTCGGGTCCACATTCACGAAGACCTTGACAAGAGGAGCCGTATCGTAAAACGCATATACTTCGGTATTATACCCGAGGCTGTAGATGCTCTCGGCATGCAGAACGTAAGTGACATTCCCAATATCGCCAGTGTAGTCGTTGCCGTACCAATTCCAGAAGTACAGCGTAGCGTTACCTAGGACAAGTGTCTTGTTCGCCACCAACGACACCTGCGGGTCTGACACGCCGTCGAGGTTGATACCAATCGTGATCGTCGTGCTACGCCGAACGCCGTTGATGGACACCGAGTTCGTCGCATTGAAATCGCCGCCCCAATTGACATATGAAGTGTAGACAGTGAGTGGCATCACTACTGGGTTGTAAGCAAAGCTCGTCGTGCCAATCCAAAGGTCGTCTGGCACATCCACAAACACCGTCGTGACATCGCCGGAGACAGTGACGTTGGTTATGTAAGAAGTAGTAATCTGCACCGGACCGCCGACGAATATGTTAGAGAACTCGGCAAACAGGGCACCATATATCCTCTCGACGCTCGTTGGCCATCCGCCCCACGTGTTGTTCGGACTGGAGAGATCGCCGTTTGAGAAGGTGTTGTTCCCGATGAAAGAGTAGGTCCATCCGTTGGAGTCGTAAGTCGTTGGGAATGTGAAGGTGTGATTCCCTCCATCGAGCCAGATTAGACCACCATTCAACTGGGCGGCACCATCAATGGTGAAGTTCGGACCTGAAGTCGAGACGATGTAATTCCAATCGGCGCTGTAGTCTGCCCAGAAACGCACTGCTGGGATATTGTAGTAAGTCCAGAGGCTATCGTTAGCCGCAACGGTGTAGGTGATGGAGGGGCTCGAAGTGTTCATCGACGAATAGTAGGTCGGTATTCCAGACCAACAGGAGAAGTTGTAGCCGAATCCGTACCACGTCAGTGCCTGCAATGTGTGAGTGCTTCCGACCTTCCAGTAGAAATACGACCCGTAGTTTGTCCTAACACCATCCACGAGAAGAGGCTGATTGTCGATTGTGAACTGCGTCTGGTCTTCACCAGTGCCAAGCCTTGCATCGTATGAGTAGGAACTTATCTCGACCAATATGGCTTGTGCGTACACCGCAGTGAGGGTCACATCTCCGGTCACCGTGAAGTTGCGAGGATCGTCCGTGTTGTTGTCGCTCCAATAGTCAAACGCGTAACCAGTGAAGCCCTCCGCTGTTATGTGGTGGGTGTCTCCGATGATCCAGTTGAAGGTCACAGGAGACGTGTATTGCACGTTGTCCACGATCAGGACCCACTCGCCAGACGGGGATGTATCGAGCGTCACATTGGCATTCCCGTATGTCGCCGTGTAGTTGGCATTGCCGTTGTTAGTCCATATCGTGTGGGACTGGTCGTTCCCGTCGCTCCAGGAGACGAAGGTGTATCCTCCCATCGGGCTCAGGGCATCGATCGAATGCTGAGTGTCCGCTTGCCAGGTGAAAGTCACTGGGCCAGTGTAGGTGACGCCGTCCACGACGAGCGCGTCGGTAAGGCCTGAGGGTGCTGAATCCACCGTGACGTTGACCGTCGCCGGATCGACTAGCTGGGCGTTCTCAACCTGTATGGAATGGGTGTCTCCGGCTACGTCAGAGCGGTTCGAGAAGACAGCGTAGACCGCGGCTCCGCCCATGATCGTGATGGCTATCAGGATGACGGTCGCGAGAAGCGGGCTGACCGCGCGCTTGTGTTCCATCTTGTCTCGACAGATGATGCTGGGGGCACTTTTAACAGAAAAAGGAGGGTGGAGTCGCTGCGGCGTTCGCTTTGCCCGTCTATGTATCCGTTACCTGGACCGCGTAGCTGAACACGGAGCCGTCGGAGAAGGTCGCCGTCAGGACGAACGTGTAGCTGTTGCCGATGGTGTCGCCTGTGTAGCTGACTGTTATGCTGGCCGACTGGCCCGGCGTGAGCGGGGCGACTGCTGACGGGGTGGGCGAGATCGTAGGTTCCGTCGAGTTCGTCAGACTTGATGGCGCCGTCATCGCCAGCGAGGTTACCGGTTTGCTGCCTGCGTTCTGCACGTTCAGGATGAGGCTGCCGCTTTCGAGCTGTGAAGACACTACGTTGAGCTGCGCCTTCGAGCTCGCCGTGTTCATTGAAGTGCTGAAGAGTGCGTAGACCATCAGGCCTCCAGCGATGCATATGGCGATCAGGATGACCGTAGCGAGAAGTGGGCTGATTGCTCTTCGTTGCGTGGTGAACATTGCCGGGGACTAGATTTGTTTCACCTTTTAACGGCAGAAGCAAGTCAGGACGGCGGAGCAGCCACCGAGATTGATCACTTCTTGATGTTCTGCACTGGTAAATTTCTCGTATTCCTTACGAATTAGGTTATAAACTTCCCGTAGCTTTTGAATCGCTGGCTCATCGGTAGGAGCTTTTTCCGCCGCAACCGCGAGTTTTTCCTCTGCCTCTAGTTCCGTCAAACTCTGCTCACCGTATTCAGAGACGGCGAACTTTACCACTTCCTTTAGCATTGTTTCCGCTTCTGCCGAAATTTCCGTTGGAAAAATATCCTTAGAAACGCGCCAAGTTTTCTTTTTCTTCTCCTGACCAAAACCCTCTGGGCGATCGCGTCCTCCAAAACCTTGGGGACTAAAGCCCAACTCATCATCCTCTGGACGAACAATCTTCGGCATCAAATATTCCCGCACTTTCAAGCGAGCCATATAATCCGAATTTCCCCCCAAAATAATATCCGTACCCCGACCCGCCATATTGGTGGCAATGGTAACAGTTCCTTTCCGTCCTGCTTGGGCAATAATTTCCGATTCCCGTTCCACATTCTCAGGTCGTGCATTCAGGATATTGTGGGGAATTTCCAACTCATTCAAGAGACTCGCGATCACTTCAGACTTTTCCACACTGGTTGTTCCCACCAAGATCGGGCGACCTTCTGCGTGGAGTTCCTGACACTCCAGGGCAACCGCTTTCCATTTCGCTTCTTCGGTTTTGTAAACCACATCAGGCCAATCCTGACGACCCGAAGGGCGATTGGTCGGCGTAATCGTTACTTGGAGGTTGTAAACTTTTTCTAATTCCGTTTCTTCTGTTTTGGCTGTCCCCGTCATTCCCGATAATTTGGGATAAAGCAAGAAGAAATTTTGATAGGTAATGGTTGCCAGGGTTTGGCTTTCCCGTTGAATTTCCACCCGTTCCTTGGCTTCGATCGCCTGATGCAAACCATCACTCCAACGACGACCGACCATGATCCGTCCCGTGAATTCATCGACAATTACCACTTCATTATCGCGGACGATATAGTTAACATCTTTGATGAATAATTCCTTCGCTTTGACCGCATTAAAAATGTAGTGAGCCCAGGGATCGTCCTTATCAAAGAGATCACTCGTTTTCAATAAATTTTCAGCCTTTTCAAAACCCTCATCGGTCATCAAGACATTACGTTGTTTTTCGTCAACTTCGTAATCCTCATCCTTAGTGAGTTGGGCCGCGATCTCAGAAGCCTGTAAATATTTTTCTGTTGGACGTTCGACTTGCCCTGAAATGATCAACGGTGTGCGCGCTTCATCAATCAAAATAGAATCGACTTCATCGATCACACAGTAATTAAAAGGACGTTGAACGACTTCCTGCATGGAGGTAGCCATATTATCGCGGAGATAATCGAAGCCTAATTCACTATTAGTCGTATAGGTGACATCACAGGCATAATTTTTCTTCCTTTCTTCGGGACTCATCGCCGATTGGACTAATCCCACACTCAAACCTAAAAAGCGATGAATTTGTCCCATCCATTCCGCATCCCGTCGGGCGAGATAATCGTTAACGGTGACAACATGAACCCCTTTTCCCGTCAAGCCATTGAGGTAGGCAGGCAGGGTTGCGACCAGGGTTTTTCCCTCCCCTGTTTTCATTTCAGCAATTTGTCCCTTGTGGAGAATGATGCCACCCAATAATTGCACATCAAAGTGGCGCATCCCCAAGACCCGTTTTCCCGCTTCTCGCACCACAGCAAAGGCTTCGGGCAAGATTTCGTCCAAAATATCCTCGGTTTCTTCGTCCGTTTTTGCCTTGTCCAACAATTCCCGAAAGGCGATCGTCTTTTGCTTCAGTTCATCATCGGATAAAGCGACCATATCTTCTTCGATGACATTGACTTCGGCTATGTAGGGCTGAAATTTCTTTAATTTACGGGTATTAGGATCGCCAAAAAGGGTCTTAAACATGGGAATTTACGGAATTATTAGGGATTTAATATGGAGCTGGGCTGAGAGCGAGACTTAATCAAAGGGGTCAACCCTGAAAAATTAAGTTATTTGTCTATTCATTTTATCAAAGTTAGGCTTGAGAGGGGAATGTCGCGCCCATAAACTAACGCTAGGCGATGCCGTAGGCATACTTCGTGACCGAGATTATACGATTTAGAGAAGTTGCACCTGTCTTTTTTAGGGTTAGAGTCAACGGTAAAATAAAGTAAATTATCCAGAATAGTTCACCAAATTGTATTGGTGAGATTTTAAAAAACAAAAACCAGATTTAATGCCCAATCCTTTGATTCTGTGCGAATAATTTCGATCTTGTTGATGAATTCTCGAAAATAAAACCGTCGTTCCGTTTCGGATAGATCTAACCAAAATTGAGAAAGGGAAACCGCTTTGACAATCATTTTTAAATCTCCTGGGGGCAATTGGTCTAACTGACTCCGTAATTTAGAAATTTCGGTTTTTAAAGTATAGGTTCTTAACTCTAGGGTTTCTTGGTCTAAAATTCCTTGTTCTTTTAATAAAGGCAACTGCTCAATGATTCCTTGTTTTTGTTGAATTTTTTCGATTAAATTATTTTTAACAAAATCTAAATTGGGTAAGTTTAATTGGGCAACGGTCGGGGGTAACTCTTGGCAAATTTTTTCAATCGTTAACCTCAAAATTTCTTCGTAGGCGATCGCGGAACATTTTTTTTCTAAGGGACAATGGCGGGGTCGTAGATAGAGATATTCTTGGTTTTGATTGCGTCTGGTTACACGGGTGATCGTCTGGGGGGATTGACAGCTTTGACAAAACACTAAACCCGCCAAAGAACGGGGCGCACTGGCAGTCCGAGCGGGCATGGTTGCATTTCGCCTGAGTAATCGCTCAATTTGGGCGGCTTCTTCCCTAGAAATAATTGCGACATGGGTATCGGCAATAATATCCTGATTTTGATAGGCCAGATCCCCTCGATAGACAGGATTCGTGAGCCAACGTTGACCCGTAGAAACGGAAATTTTTTTGCCATAGCGTTTTTCTAAATAACGAACGGCTCCCCGCAACGAGCCAAACCGCAAAAATTGTTCAAAAAAATCTTTAGCAACAGGCGCAGTGCTACGGTCTAGAATATAGCGGTCTTTGCCCCGACGATAACCGTAGGGAGCTTTTCCAGGGGGCGGCAGGGCTTTGAGACGATTGCGGGCATGACCCTGTTGTAATTTCTGACTTCGTTGATTTTTTTGAATCTCTTGTAATAATTGGGTGAAGTGTTGTCGTGCCTCCGTTGATAATGTCTGTTGAAATTGCGATGTATGATAATCTTGTTCAATAGCAATAATTTCGATGCCTAATTTTTCTAACTCATTCAGGCGATCGCTGATTTCTGCCATAGAATTGCCCAACTCTTCTAAACGGCGGAGTAATAAATAATCAGGGGATTCAATCTGACAATCTTGAATTAAAATATCTAATTGTTGATGTTGTCCTAAGTCTTCATAGATGCGATCGACTTCTAATCCCCAAATAGCAATATCAGGTTTTTTTTCTAATAGGGGATCACTATAAATATAGGCAATAATTTTCATGATGACACAGAAGCTATATCCTAATTAACTAAGTCATTAATTGGGATTGTGGTTATGACGGGTATCGCGATCGCGCAGATTTTTGTCAAGGTATTGGAAAATCCTGGATAACGAGTAGGCAAAAGCGATAATCAGGGACGGGCAAGGAGTTTAAATCCCTTGTTTATAAACATTGAGACTATCTTACTTCTGTGAAGACCGCTATAGTGTTGCTTTACCGTTACTATATTAGGGGTTAGGATGGAACTAAAGCGCGTTTCAGGCATAATGTATGATTGACTGATTTGCACCATAGTCCTTTGTTCAATTTCTTGGGTGAAAGCCATTGAAATCAGGGACTCAAACACGAGATTCCGAGCAGTGTTGTTGTTCATCTCCTAAAATCCTAGAAAATATGTCCTTAATGGTTGGCCAATTTGATCTATACAACCTTACCGAATAGTGGGTTTCAACTATTGGTGAGCCAACGGATTCCGATTCATATTCAGGATTCTTTTGTGCAGAACATTGTTTATCAACATTGGAATGTCTATAATCCTCCTAGTCATGATTATCAGGCGGTCTATCTCCATCAGATTTCTGCTACCCATCTTTTGTTTGGCTGGTTATATAACGAAGGCAGGGATGAACTCGGTCGCTCCCACATTCCCTATTTTTTGGCCTATTACTGGACGGGCAATCTCGATGATGCTCGTTTAGAAAGATTTTTAAGACATTTGGAAAAGGGGCCAGTCTATTTTATTGAACGGGAACGCCTAGAAAGTAATCTACAGAATGTTATTGTTCCCGACGTTGATGAATATAATTCTCCCCGTTCGGGGTTGGTGATTTCTCCAGAAATCAGGGCTAAAAGTCAGAGGGATCTCCAAAAAAAGAAAATTTTAAAGCTTTTGGTTTGTTCCGATGATCTCGCCCTGCCCGAACCCGTCACGGATCGGGGAAATATTCCTGATATTACGGAGGTTCCTTTCCTAGAGCTGACGGTTGAAACGACAGAAATTAGCAAAAAAATAACGATTTCAGAGAAAAAATCCCAACTTACTGCCCCGACAGAATTAAATTCATCCCAGATTGAACGAATTTTTGAGGATGTGGTGCAGGAAGGTATGGGCATTCAAGGGGCGATCCTGATTTCCGAAGAGGGGCGATCGCTGACTAGGGGCATTGGTCTGGATGAAAGCCAAGCGTTGAGAATGGCGGGTCGGATGTTGGCCTTAGCGAAAAAAAGTCAGACGGAGATGGAATGGCAGGATTGGGAGGCGATCGCGGCCCATAGTTCGGACGGTCATTTGATGCTAACTCCCTGCTTACCCGATGCATTTTTATTTATTCAGGCAAGCCAGGTTTTAACGGGCTTATTAGAAGTAGAAATCAAACGCATCGTCAAAAAAATTCAATCTATTCACCAAAACAACGAGATTTTTGTGCCATTTTCTCCCCTCTGGGACGATCTAGAGGAAGAAGATGAAATGGGTGAAGTGTTGGCCGACTCCGATGAACAAATCCTGTATCGGGGCAGACGCATGAGTTTTTAAGGCTGATTTAATCCCACTCTAAGACCACATTGCGGATTAAACGGGCGATCGCTTTTTGGGCTAGACCCTCAGCTACCTGTTGGCCCATGCGATGGGTTTCAGGATTGGTAATCAGTTTACTGAGAACAGGAACTAATTTCATCGGCTCAAAACCTGGCGTATTTCGTAAAATCTGCCAGATACTCTTAAGATGCTCGAAGGTCTTAGCATTATCTTGCAGTTCTATCGGCCTTTCCTGGAGAGCCAAACCCACCTGTTCCCGAATCCCCGTTGTCAAATTAAACCAACTACGACGACCAAACAAATCGATCGCATTAATCAATTCCTTGACCACCCGTTCCCGAATAAAATTACCGCGATCGGAGAACAAAAACTCAGTAGCCTGGTCTAAAATCTTATCAAAATCGAAATCACTAGAATTTTTGGCATTATTTAACAAATTTTCCAACCGATTCCAACGAAAGCTCCCATCTTGAAATAACAAGTCCTGGAGAGAAGATCGTAATTGGGGAGACTCATCCGTTAAAAGCCGTTTTGCCACATAGGGATAGGCTTTCGTTAATACCTTAAAATTGGGGTCAATACCGATCGCAATCCCTTCTAACGTCACCATTGAGCGAATAATCAGGGCATAATAGGCGGGAACTCGAAAGGGAAATTCATACATCATGGCCGACATTTGATCGGTAATACTTTTGAAATTCAACTCCGCCACACTCGCCCCCAGAGCATTGCCGAAAACCTGGGAAAGGGCGGGAACAATCGGTCTGAGATCCGTATCCGCTTTGAGAAAATCTAGATTCACATAATCCTGGTCAGGGACTCAAAATCTCGATTTACCAGATGCACCACCGCTTCAATTAGACCATAGCGTTGATAGGGCTTAATCGTACTCATCATGCCAAAATCCAGATAGGCTAAACGGCCATCTTTCATGGCCAATAAATTTCCAGGATGGGGATCGGCATGGAAAAAGCCATTTTCTAATAATTGACGCAAAGAACATTGCACCCCTACTTCAACTAAATGGGTGGCATCAATCCCCTGAGCTTGAATTGCCCGCATATTGGTTAATTTTGTTCCTTCAATCCATTCCATCGTCAAAACTCGACGACCGCTATATTGCCAATAAATACTGGGAACGTAAATTTCTTTCATGTGTCCATAGAGTTGGGCAAATTTTTCGGCGTTGCGTCCCTCTTGGATATAGTTCATTTCTTCAAAAATCCGACTGGCCAATTCATCGGTAATGGCAACTAAGTCAGAGCGGACTCTTTTTACATTGCGATTTGCCCACAAAGATAGCGATCGCATAATGTAAATGTCGAGGGTGATGCGTTTGATCAAATCGGGGCGTTGGACTTTGATTGCAACCTTTTCACCTGTTTTGAGGATTCCTCGATAAACCTGACCTAATGAGGCGGCGGCAATGGATTCGGGGGAAATTTCGGCATAGATTTCTGAAGGGTGCGCACCCAGTTCTTCTTCAATTAATTGATAGGCGATTTCATTAGAAAAGGGCGGTAGTTGATCCTGTAAAGTCGTCAGTTCATCTAAATAGATCGGCGGAACCAGATCGGGACGGGTGGAGAGGGCTTGTCCGACTTTGATATAGGTAGGCCCTAGTTTCGTTAATAATTCTCGCAGTTGAATCGCCCGTTTGCGATCGCCTTTAGGATCTTTGCCGCAGAATTTATCCCACCATAAACTCACGATAAAGGAGAGAAAGGGGATGATGATATTCAATAAACGAGCAAAAACTTGTAAAGGACGCTGTTTATAGAACTCAGTAATTAATTCAGGATGATAACGCCAGCTTTCGGGGAACATATCACTGACAGGCCCCAAATCTTCGGTATGGCCGAGAGGGATATGAATCGGTTGTACTTCTACGGAAATAATCTCTTCTGCGAGTTCCACAGAGTTAGAAGGGGGCGTAATCATCGCTTGGATCATAGGTGAACACTGAGAATACAGACTATGTAAACTATTGTAACAAGCTTTGCCCTAAGCTTCCCCCTTTCTGAGTGAGGTTTCCAACCAAGGCGATCCAATTAATGCGATCGCCTAAGGTGAATAAGAGTACAGTTAATCAATGGCTGAAATTGTAACGATAATAGGGGAACCTAAAACCGAAACGAGTAGGCTCAACCAGAAAAAGTCAACTAGAAGACTACAAGGACAGCAATTCCAAATTCAAATGGTATAAACAAAAACAGAATGGTATTCGCATTTAGGGGTCTATGAACAAGAAGAGAAACTTTTGCTGGTTTTGTAGAGTGTGAAATGAAAGTAACCGACCTAAGTTTTGATGGAATCATGGAGTGTTTAAACGAGGTTATCGCAAAAATAGATGACCCGCGCTCAGCGAGTAACGCAACGAAATATAGTCTAAGAGAGGCGATATTGGGTGCATTTGCCGCCTTTTTTACGCAAAATGAGTCATTTTTAGAGTACCAACGTCAACTCAACAGTCGTTGTGGGCGAGATAATGCTCAAAGTTTGTTTGGACTAAACAAAATACCGACAGTAGAGCAGATTCGTAATATTGTGGATGGGATAACAGCGAGCAGTCTATTCCCATTGTTTGGGTTGATTTACCAAGCATTGAGAAACATGGGATTCCTAAAATCTTATGAGATATTGGGGGGAAATCTATTAGTGGCGATGGATGGAACAAATTATCACAGTTCAGGGAAAGTCAATTGTCCATGCTGTTCAACCAAAACGTCAAAACAGGGAAAAGTCACCTACTTTCATCAAGCATTATTACCAGTGATTGTTTCCCCAGACCATGAATCAGTTTTCTCCTTAGCTCCTGAATTTATCACTCCTCAAGACGGGTCGGAAAAACAGGATTGCGAGCAAAATGCGGCAAAACGCTGGATAAGTAATCATGCCAGTTTGTTTGCATGGCAGAAGATAACGCTACTAGGGGATGACTTGTTCAGTCGTCAGCCGACTTGTCAGCATAGTCTAGACCACGACTTCAACTTTATCTTCGTCTGTTTGCCGACTTCTCATCCCACACTTTATGAGTGGTTAGCCTATTTAGAAGCCAACGGGGAACTCAAAACTACTCAACACCGACGCTGGAATGGGAAGTATTTTGAGATTTGGCAATGTCGTTATCTCAATCAAATCCCCCTGCGAGAGCAACAGCCTGCTTTGTTGGTTAACTGGTGTGAACTAAAAGTCTACCGCGAATCCGATGCTCAACTCCTCCATCACAATAGTTGGATTACCAACCATTTTCTCACCCCTCAAGTCGTTCTTGATGTCTGTCGTGCTGGACGGACTCGTTGGCGCACGGAGAATGAGAATCACAATATTCTCAAAAATCGGGGCTATCATTTAGAACATAATTTTGGGCATGGAAAACAACACCTTGCCTCCGTTTTGCTCACTCTCAATCTACTGGCTTTTCTCTTCCACACGGTTTTGGGTTTGGTTGATGAACGTTACCAGAGGATTCGCGTCCAACGCTGTACTCGTAAGGGATTCTTCCAAGACTTTCTTTCTTTAACCAAATATCTACTCTTTGAAAGCTGGCATCATCTTTTAGATTTTATGCTTGATGACCCCCTTTCTCCTGCTGCTTCCAATTCTTCTTAATTTCTTACTTGGAAATCTTCAAGGTAAAACCCTTGCCAGTAAAAAGCTTGAGTTTTTTTTGTCTTTAGCTACATTCTGAATTTGGAATTGCTGCTACAAGGAAGCAGAAGCATTCTTTGTGAATTTCGTATTCTTAATGACAACTTCATAGCCCGTCCAAAGCTATAAACTAGAATTTTCTCCAATTCATCTGCCTTAATCCCAATGTCGATCGCCGAACCTGTTTTATCGCCACCAGAGAATGATAATAAGACCAAAGCTAATCCGCTTCTTTCCCCAGAAGATCTAAAAATTCTGAATGAGCGTTCTAATCTTAAAGGAATGCTTCAATTTTTAGGACATTTAGCAGTAATCCTTGCCAGTGTCTATCTCTGGGTAACAAATAGTCATTGGTTTATTTCCTTTCCTGCGGTGGTGGTTTATGGTTTGAGTCTGGCGACGATGTTTGCGACTTTGCATGAATGTAGTCATCGCACGGCCTTTGAGAATAATCGCTTGAATGACGGCGTTGCCTGGTTTGCTGGCCTGTTGTCGTTTTATAACAGTACTTTTTATCGGCGTTATCACAAATGGCACCATCGTTATACCCAAATTCCCGATAAAGATCCCGAACTCGAAGACCCCAAACCCCAAAATTTACGCGAATACCTGTTAGAAATTAGCGCGCTTCCCTGGTGGCGAGGAAAAATATTAGGGCATTTTCGCATTGCGTTAGGAAAATTAGAGAATTGTCCCTATATTTCAGAAACAGCACGACAGGAAGTGATTCGTTCCACTCGATTACAATTACTAGTCTATCTCCTCGCGATCGCCGTTTCAATCTTTTTTAAACAACCCTGGTTTTTAATCTATTGGTTATTGCCCTTGGCGATCGGGCAACCGATTTTGCGAATGATTCTTTTGGCGGAACATACGGGCTGTACTTATGATAAAAATCCTTTAACCAATACCCGCACGACTCTAACTCTCTGGCCGATTCGGTTTTTAATGTGGAATATGCCCTACCACGCCGAGCATCATCTCTATGCCTCGATTCCCTTTCATTCTCTGGCGAAGGCTCATATTAAATTATTACCCCAGTTAGAACGAGTTGAATCGGGTTATGTGAAGGTGAATCGCAATATTATCGCTGGTTTCGGTCAATCCATTGAGACTGTCCGATGATAACCAGTGCTGGCACTTTTACGATTGAAAACTTGGCTCTTCAATGTGGTGCAATTCTGCCCCAAGCTCAATTGGTCTATCAAACCTATGGTCAATTAAACCGCGATCGCAGTAATGTCATTCTTTATCCCACTTCCTACGGCGCAACTCACCTAGATATTGAGTGGCTGATTCGTCCCGACGGCATTCTTGATCCAACGCGATGGTTTATTGTTATTCCCAATATGTTTGGCAATGGGCTATCCAGTTCACCGAGTAATTGTCAGGCGTGCGGTTTAGCGGAACAGGGTTTTTGGTTTAGTCATGGGGATAATGTTTTCGCTCAGGAAAAATTACTCCGAGAAGTGTTTGGTATCGAAAAACTGGCAATGATCTATGGCTGGTCGATGGGAGCGCAACAAGCCTATCATTGGGGAGCTTTATTTAAAGATAAAGTCGAAAGAATCGTCGCTCTCTGTGGAACCGCTCGAACGACTGACCACAATCGTATTTTTTTAGAAAGTCTGAGATTAGCATTAACCTGCGATCGCGCTTGGACAGGGACTCATTTTGAAGGCATTCCAGAACGGGGTTTTCGGACTTTTGCGCGGATTTATGCCAGTTGGGCCGCATCCCAAGCCTTTTATCGAGAAGGAATTTATTATCAATTGGGTTATGAATCTGTGGAAGATTATTTGCAACGGGGCTGGGAGGCGGGCTATCGTAAACGCGATCCCCATAACTTATTGGCAATGATTGATACCTGGTTACGCTGTGATATAAGCAATAATTCTATTTATCAAGGGGATTATCATCGTGCCTTAAGTTCGATTCAAGCCAAAACCCTCGTGATGCCCTCAACAACGGATTTATATTTCACCTCCGAAGATTGCGAAGCCGAGGCAAATTTGATTCCGAATGCTGAATTTTTACCGATTCCTTCCATTTGGGGTCATCGAGCGGGAAATCCCTATCAAAATCCAGGGGATCAAGCCTTTATTCGTCAAGCCGTTCATAAATTACTAGAAAATTATGCAAACAACTAATGTCTGTGTCGTGGGGGCTGGCCCTTCAGGAGCAACAACTTCCTTGATGCTTTCTAAAATGGGAATCTCCCATGTTGTAGTGGATAAAGCTGTTTTTCCCAGGGATAAGACCTGTCGAGATGGACTTGTTTTATATGTATTTCAAGTATTAAAAGAAATTGACCCAAAACTATTGACTAAATTTATCGAAAGTCCTGCTTTTTTGCATTCTTATAAAACTAATTTTTATGCTTCAGATAAAATCTGTTTGGATATTTATCCAAGCAAAGAAAGAAAACCCTATGCTCCATTTTTTTACGGTAAAAGAATCGATTTTGATAATTTTTTAGTAGAAAATTTACCTTCCAATTATGCTGATGTACGGCTAGGAGTTGGTCTAAAAGACATTGAAAGACTTAAAAACGGACAGGGATTAAAACTGACTCTAGAAGACGGCAACGAAGTGGTAACCAAAATTCTTGTGGGGGCGGACGGTATTCAGTCCCTAGTACGCCGTAAGCTGGGTAACAATAAGCCCGATAAAAAGCATACTTCGACCTTTATTAGTGCTTATTTTGAAGGAATAAAAGACTTATTACCAGAAAATATTGCAGAAATTCGTCTTATTTATCAAAATATGCCACTCTTCTTTTATATTTTTCCTTTAGTAGACGGAATTAGCAACGTGAGTTTTGGTGGAAATACCGCGAAAATTGGTTTACATAAAATTAATCTCAAAACAGAAATAGAAAATATTATTACAACCCATCCCCAAATCAAAGAAAAATTCACTTCCGCCCATCGCTTGGGGGATTGGAGAGGCTGGGGAATCCCCTCTTTCTTTGGTCATTTAAGGGTTAGTGGGGATAATTTTTTATTAGTGGGTGATGCGGCAGGTTTGGCAAATCCTTTTTATAAAGAGGGAGTTGGCACGGGCATGATGTCGGGATTAATCGCTGCAAAAAAAATTCAGGAAGCCTTGAAAAAAGAATGTTTCGATAGCTCATTTTTTGCTGAATATGAAGGTCTTTTATCCCAAAAATTCGGCAAGCTGTTAAGCTATAGTAAATTATCCCTAAAAATAGCCCAGTCTTCTCATTTTTTTAGCTTCTTTATCGGTTTTATGAAGGGAAGCATCGAAAAGGTGATGATCAGAATTATTGAAAAGCAAAGCTATTAAAAAGATTAAAGCCATTCTCTAAAAATGTATTTTATGACTCTTCTTTCTGAAATTGCCCGCCAAAAAGGTATTCGTTATTTCCTGATTAGTTTTACCGATCTTTTCGGAGTCCAGCGATCAAAGTTGGTTCCTGCCCAGGCGATCGATACAATGGCGACCAATGGGGCGGGCTTTGCAGGTTTTGCGGCTTGGTTGGATATGACTCCCGCCGATCCTGATGTGTTGGCGATTCCTGATCAATCTAGTCTGATCCCATTACCCTGGCAACCCGATGTGGGCTGGTTAGCGGCGGATCTGCACACAACGGCAGGAGAACCCATTATGCAAACGCCCCGACTGGTTCTCAAGCAAGTTATCAATCAAGCAGAAACCAAAGGATATCGAGTCAAAACGGGGGTAGAGTGCGAATTTTTTCTTTTATCCGCCGACGGTGAACAACTCTCGGATAAACGCGATCGCCAAAGTAAACCCTGCTATGACCAACAATCCTTGATGCGACGATTTGATATTATTGCAGAAATCTGTGATGCCATGCTGGCCTTGGGTTGGGGAGCCTATCAAAATGATCACGAAGATGCTAATGGGCAGTTTGAAATGAACTGGATGTATGCCGATGCTCTGGTTACAGCAGATCGTCATGCTTTTTTTAAATATATGGTCAAGGCGATCGCGGAAAAACACGGAATGCGAGCAACCTTTATGCCTAAACCCTTTTCTCACCTCACTGGGAATGGTTGCCATACCCACCTTTCTGTCTGGGATTTAGCGGGAAATACCAATCTTTTTGAGGATAATCAAGGAGAATTAGGGCTTTCAGGTCTGGCTTACCAATTTATCGGCGGAGTCTTGCACTCTACCGACGCGATTTGCGCCTTTACCAATCCCACCGTTAATTCCTATAAACGCATTAATGCCCCCATCACCGCTTCTGGTGCAACCTGGTCGCCCAACTCCATTAGCTATAGTGGCAATAACCGCACCCATACGATCCGCATTCCCGAAGCAGGCAGATTTGAGTTTCGCCTAGCCGATGGTTCAGCCAATCCCTACCTTTTAGCTGCGGCTTTGATTGCGGCGGGTCTGGATGGCATTGAGCAAAAACGCGATCCAGGGAAACCCTATTCCAACAATACCTATACCGATCCGTTACCCGAAGAAGTCGCCAAAAAATTACCAGGCAATTTACTAGATGCTCTGCGTTGCTTAGACTCTAATCCCCTGATTGCTCAAGCTTTGGGTGAACCATTCGTGGCTTCCTATCTCAAACTCAAACATCAGGAATGGCAAAATTTCTGCGATCGCATTACACCTTGGGAAACCGAAAATACCTTGGATTGTTAAATAATAGACTGCAATTGGCCTTTTCCAAGTCCGCTATTCCCTATTCCTGATTTCCTATGGATACTGCCCAAATCATTTCAATTCTGTCCGTTGCGATCGCCACTTCCACGCCTTTGGTCTTTGCCGCCATTGGGGAAACCATTACTGAACGGGCTGGAGTGATTAACCTCTCGACGGAGGGGACGATCCTACTGTCTGCAATGGTGGGCTTTGCGGTTGCCAAAACGAGCGAAGGATTGGGGACTGTTCCCAGCTTATTACTAGGGTTTGGGGCCGCCGCTCTGACAGGTGCAGTGATCGCTCTGATTGTGGCCTTTGGTGCATTAACCCTACGACAATCTCAAGTAGCGATCGGCTTTGTTTTGACTTTGCTCTGTGCGGATTTGTCTTCCTTTTTGGGAAAT
The DNA here is from genome assembly GCA_963807635.1 of uncultured cyanobacterium. Lineage (GTDB taxonomy): Bacteria > Cyanobacteriota > Cyanobacteriia > Cyanobacteriales > Microcystaceae > Snowella. Next base: position 73,458 of record CAWEDJ010000028.1, on the reverse strand, counting down.
CCCTTTGTGCGAATTCCTGGCCCGACAGTTCCCAGTTTGAAGATCCCAATTTTGCAAGCTATTCCCATCCTTGGGCCGTTGTTCTTCCAGAGTGATCTGCTAGTTTATCTGAGTTTCTTGCTGATCATTATCACCTGGATTTTCTTTTATCGCACCCGACCTGGGTTGATGTTACGGGCGATAGGGGAACAACCTGCGGCGGCTTTTGTGCGCGGAACTAACGTAGTTTTTATGCGTTATTTTTATACCCTATTGGGCGGTTCCCTCGTGGGTATTGCAGGAGCGGCTTTTTCCCTCGATTTTAAAGCAGGCTGGAGTCACCGACATACCGCAGGTTATGGTTGGATTGCCTTGGCGATCGTCATTTTTGGCGGCTGGAATCCCCTACGGGTTGCCTTAAGTTGTTACCTGTTTGGCATTCTCCAATCCTTGGCCAGCGTGGCTCAAAGTACCATTCCCAACGTGCCGACCCAGGTATTTACGGTGGCTCCCTTTGTATTAATGATTCTATTTTTAGTGCTGACCTCCAGCCATTGGTTAGAACAGTTACTCAAGTTTTTGCCTCCCAGACTTGCCTGGGCGATCGCTCAAACCATTCGCAGTACACCCCCTGCCGCTTTAGGGCGGACTTTCCAACAAGATTAATTTGCCTTTGACCTATGGATGCTGTTTTATTAAACGACTGGCACGTGGTTGCCCGTTCAGAAGCGATCGAATGCGGTACATTGACGAAAGTGAAATTGCTCGATACGGATCTCGTTATTTGGCGCAATAACGAGGCTCAAATTCTGGTCTGGCAAGATCGTTGTCCTCACCGCAGTGTTCGGCTTTCGGGAGGACGAATTGTGAATAATACGGTGGTTTGTGCCTATCATGGTTTGGTGTTTAATGATGCAGGGCAATGTATCACCGCCCCCGCCTATCCCCATTACACGCCACCAAAACAAGCTTGCGTCCAAACCTTTAATGCTCTAGAAAAGTATGGCTTAGTTTATGTTTGCTTGGGCGAACCTATCGGAGAAATTCCCATCTTCTCAGAATGGGATGATCCTAGTTACCGTATCTGTCTCACTGGCCCCTATCATTGTCAAACGAGTGGATTGCGGGCGATCGAAAACTTTTTGGATGTCTCCCATTTTCCCTTTGTTCATCCTGGAACGTTAGGTGATATCAGCCAAACTACTATTGAAGATTTCACCGTTTCTACCGACGATCAGGGGGTAGCACTGCACAATATTCGCGTCTGGCAACCCGATCCCGATGGGACAGGTCAGGGGGAATTTGTGATTTACAATTACCGTGTTTTTCGTCCGTTCACGGCCTATTTCCGCAAAGAAGCTCCCAATGGCAATTGTTTGGCAATTCTGTTTCAGGTTACGCCTGTTACTGAGGAAGAATGCGTGGGATGGATGGCGATCGCCATGAATTACGCCCAGGATATCCCTGATGCAGAAGTAGAGAAGTTTCAAAATCACCTGGTTGCTGAAGATTTTGCGATTCTCGAAACCCACAATCCTAAACGCTTACCCTTAGATCTAAAAATGGAGTTCCATCTTCCCTGCGATCGCGGTTCTTTGGCCTATCGTAAATGGTTGAAACAATTAGGATTAACCTATGGGGCGATCGTTTAAAGCACATATTTTAAAACCTAGACTCAAACTGACTTTTGGATATGTGCAAAGACCTTTATTATTTCTAGCAAGATTGTCATTATTTTGATATATTGGTTTCTTTTCGACAGTCTACGAAATAAAATTTTGGGGATTGAAGTTTATGTTGGCTTCGTTTTATCTGAGCGAAGACCAATAAATTGTTTATTCCCCTTAACTATAATTTCTAATTTTTCTGTAGATTGAATAAATGACTTATATTGGCTAGGCAATTTCGCTTCTTTAAGAGCTTTTGTAATGGGGATTTTACACTGTAACATAAAACGTGAAGCAATCTTGCTTGACTCAACTTTTTTGCTATTGTCTTTCTTCATTTCTTCTTGAACAATTGTAAGAAGTATTTTTTCTATAGATTCTTTAGAATAAGTTGATTTTGATTGGCTGATATTTTTAGAATGATTACTTGATGTCGTAGTTATTGATTTAATATCAAATAAAGTAATAAACATTTCTTGAGTATCAGGAAGATTATGAATCACAAAATCATTTTTATATTCACCAAAGATAAATTTAGCTTTTTTCCCTGGAAAATGATAATCAACAACCTGATTAAGGCTAAGATTATGTTTTTTATAAAATAAAGCTGAGATTTGGGATATTCTGAACCACTGTTGATTATTTTCATTATTTATAATCTCTTGATAGATGATCTGTTTAAGCTCTTCAATAAATGTTTCTAATTTTAAAAGTTTACTATTGGAAATAATAGGAAATAATGAAGCTTCTTCTGTCTTTAAATTTTTAATACACAAATTGTTTATTTCTTTGAAGACTCGATAAACGATAACATCTTTTTTTGATAGAAAATTACATAAAATATCTAAATCTTTATCAGAAGAGCATACAAAGATTTCCCTAATGCCAGGGTAATTTAGGCAAATAAAAGAACCAATGTTTGTCATTCTATGATTTGCATTATTTTTCCCTTGAGGAACATGAAATAGTTCATAACCTCTCTCATGAAGCTCTTCGTCTTTTTGTCCTAGCTTTTTCCAGTTCCCAAATGCTAAACAGTGCTTTAAAGGATAGGTGCAAGATTTTTTAATATAATCTTCTGCTAAAACGTCTAAACTAATGTTTTCAATATCAACTAAAAGAATCGAAAATTCTAAAGTTGATTGGATTAATTTTTGGTTTGAGCTATGGGTTTCGGAGAAATAAGTATTAATGCATAAGTCAATAATTTTTTCGTCATTGAAAGTAAAAGGAACAAGGAATAAACGAAATAAGGAAATGGCCTTGGCTAAAAACTCTTCTCGCCTAATATTTTCTTTAAAACTCTGAGAAAAATATTGTATTAATCTTTCTTGAAATTTTTTATCTTGCCAGTTACGTTCTTTATATTTGTCTAGCAAATAATCGGGATTATCTTTAATAATTTCTAGAAGAATCAAAGAAAGATATTTGCCTATGTCAAGGTTTTCGTTGGATTCATTTTGAGCAGTTAGTTCTACTTGATCGGACATTTTTGACAGGAAAATTTAGTACTATCGCGATTATAGCTTGTTTTAAGGGATTGATTTTTGTTAGGATCACACAAATAACTCTAAACTTAATAGTTTTTTAATCATCATGGCCAGAGACTTACGGGGATTCATCCAACTGCTCGAAGAACGGGGACAATTACGACGCATCACAGCCCCAGTCGATCGCGACCTCGAAGTTGCAGAAATTGCCAACCGAATGTTGCAAGCAGGCGGCCCAGCCCTATTGTTTGAAAACGTCAAAGACTCAGCCTTTCCCATTGCCGTCAATTTAATGGGAACCGTCGAACGCATCTGGTCGGGCAATGAACATGGAAAATCCCTTGGAATTAGAGGATTTAGGCAAAAAATTGTCCATGTTGCAACAACCCAAACCACCCAAAACCGTCTCCCAAGCGATCGATTTTGGCAAAGTGCTATTTGATGTCCTCAAAGCCAAACCGAGCCGCGATTATTTTCCCCCCTGTCAACAGATAGTCATCGAAGGCGATGATGTAGATTTAACCCAAATCCCCATGATTCGTCCCTATTCAGGCGATGCAGGTCAAATTATTACCTTGGGATTAGTCATTACCAAAGATTGCGAAACAGGTACGCCCAATGTGGGGGTTTATCGTCTGCAATTGCAATCCAAAAATACCATGACCGTTCATTGGCTCTCGGTGCGGGGAGGAGCCAGACACTTACGCAAGGCCGCAGAAGCAGGAAAAAAATTAGAAATTGCGATCGCGTTAGGAGTCGATCCGTTGATCATCATGGCGGCGGCTACTCCCATTCCTGTGGATCTATCGGAGTGGTTATTTGCGGGTCTATACGGGGGATCAGGCGTAAAATTGGCTCGCTGTAAAACGGTCGATTTAGAAGTTCCTGCCGACTCAGAATTTGTATTAGAAGGAACCATGACCCCTGGCGAAATGTTACCCGATGGCCCCTTTGGCGATCACATGGGGTATTACGGCGGTGTGGAAGATTCTCCTCTAGTGCGTTTTCATGCTATCACCCATCGCAAAGATCCCATTTATCTCACGACTTTTAGTGGCCGACCTCCCAAGGAAGAAGCGATGATGGCGATCGCACTTAACCGCATCTATACCCCCATTTTGCGCCAACAGGTTTCGGAAATTACCGACTTTTTCTTACCGATGGAAGCCCTGAGTTATAAAGCGGCCATTATTTCTATCGATAAAGCCTATCCAGGTCAAGCCAAACGAGCCGCCCTCGCTTTTTGGAGTGCCTTACCCCAGTTTACCTATACAAAATTTGTGATTGTGGTCGATAAATCGATTAATATCCGCGATCCTCGTCAAGTGGTTTGGGCGATCAGTTCCAAGGTTGACCCTGTGCGCGATGTCTTTATTTTGCCCGAAACACCCTTTGATACCCTGGATTTTGCCAGCGAAAAAATTGGTTTAGGCGGACGAATGGGCATTGATGCCACCACAAAAATTCCTCCTGAGACCGATCATGAATGGGGTGCGGTGTTAGAGTCCGATCCTGATACGGCAGAAAAAGTGACTCAACGTTGGCAAGAATACGGTTTAGGGGATCTCAATTTAACCGAGGTGAATCCTAATTTATTTGGTTATGATGTTTAGGCGATCGCTGGACTGCGGAACTGAACGAAAGCTTAAAGTCCTTGTTCGGTAAGGATTGTGAAATTGTTTAAAAGTTCTTCGGTACTGGTGGAATGGGGGTTAAAATTTTCAACTATTATTAAGTTTTACTCTTACTCCACTATGAAATTATGAAATCAACGCTTCCTCCCTATGCCCTCCCTTTAGCCGACCTGATGCAACAGGCGGGAATTGCTGATCTTGACGAATTAAGCCAAATTTCGGGACTCTCTAGTTGGCAATTAGCTCGTATTCAGTACGGGTTATTGTCTAAAATGTCTGTGGAAAATTTGATTAAATTAGCCACTGCTCTCAAACTTTCTCCTGAAAAAGTGTTAGCCCAGCTTTGTCCTGATTCAGGCTATTCCCCAACGGAAATCGAACCCAACACTGACGATCGCAGTGCAGAGATCGAACGGTTAGAGTCGGAATATCAAAAACTCCAGCAAAAATTTGATCAACAACGGGAAACCTTAGTTCAGGAATTTCAAAATCACGCCATCACGATTTTAGAATCCTGGTTACTGCAATGGCCTACTGCCGCGGCCGCCGCCCATAAAAATCCCCAATTTCCTGCCATTAAGTTATTACCTCTGATGAAACCATTGGCGAATCTTCTGCAACAATGGAAAATTGAAGCGATCGCGGCGGTGGGAGAAAGCGTCAGTTATAATCCCCAATGGCATCAATTAATGGATGGAACCGTTGAAGCGGGCAGTACCGTCATCGTGCGTTATGTGGGTTATCGCCAGGGTAAAAAGCTTTTGTACCGAGCCAAGGTCAGTCAACCCGAAAACCTGCATTCCCCCACTGCTCCGTCCCCGTCAGAAAATATCCCCCATTCTCACAGTAACCTATGACCCTTCTTCGGACAGTTCCCACCCAACCCTTTGCGGATCAAAAACTGTTCCCCTATGGTCTGCGTAAGCCCCTGTCGGTTTTTCGGCAACCCCATTATCTAGAAAATGCTGTCCAAAGTTTTTTTACAATTCTCCCCAATCGGCAGGGTCAAACTCTCGTTTTAGGCGGAGACGGTCAGGATATCACCCAGGGATTTTTACAAACCATTATCAAGTTAGCCGCCGCTAATGGCTTTGGGAAAGTGATTGTCGGTTCCCAAGGATTACTTTCTCCTGGGATCGCGTCCTACCTCATTCGTCGTCACACGGCGATCGCAGGAATTTTAATTCAGATTCATTCTTCAGAAAAGGGCGGAGAAATCCATCTCGATTATTATTTAGGTAATGGTTCCAAGGCAACCTTCAACGCTTTAGAAGGAATTCAAGAACGCACCCAAATTATTCAGAATTATCAAATTTTAGACAGCAGTGATATTTCCCTCAATCGTTTAGGGATTGTTGCCCTGGAAAACTTGACAGTTGAAGTGGTTAATTCCGCCGCAATCTACGAAAAATTGATGTCTTCGATTTTTGATTTAGATAGTATTCAACACTTTTTAAAAACTCAAGATTTTCGAGTGGTGGTAACCTGTCTTGACCCCATTAATTACGCTTATAGTCAACATTTATTAGAAAAAAATCTGGGTTTATTACCAGGGACTGTCACCTTTGAAATGGCTCCGATCTTTCTAGATGCTTTAATCGGAACTACCAATCTTCCTTGGAAAATTGATCCCCCCGATATCACCTGTATTTTGGTGGGCGATCGCTACGGGATTTTTGGCAAAAATATTGGGGTAACCGCCAGTGATAGTTTAGCGATTTTAACGGCAAATTCTCCCCTCATTCCTGCTTACCGAGGAGCGGTCAACGCCATAACGCGATCGCTATTTGCCAGTACTGCGGTCGATCATGCCTGTACCGCCTTAGATATTGTCTGTTATGAAACCCCTACTGATTGGACTTTTACCAGTCAACTGATGGACATTCAAGGAGTAACTTTTGGCGGCAACGAAGAGGGACAAATTGGCGCAAATTATAGCCGAGAAACTGATGGACTCTGGGCCCTATTATTTTGGCTAAATTTACTCGCAGCTCGTCCCCAATCCGTCCTTAAAACTGTTCAAAATCATTGGCAAAAATACGGCAGAAATTATCACGGCTGTCAACTTTATCCAGGATTAACCTTCTCTGCGATGTATGATAAATTGCACGCTTTGACGACCCTAAATCTTAAGGGGAAAGAATACGGCCCCTATCAAGTCGCCTATAGTCAGCCCCTAAAATTTTATAATGAATTACAGTTTCAACGAGTAGAACAGGTTGGCTTAAACCTGGTTTTTACCGATGGTTCACGATTACTTTTTAAACTAGATACTCCCTATCAATCCAACGAACGGGTGAATCTGAATATCTATGCTGAAAATTACGAACCAGATCTAAAAAAGCAGACCTTACCCTTTGAAACGGTTTTGGCACCGTTGTTTGAATTAGCCGAAGCGATCGCCGAATTAGAGAAATATTAATCCCGTTAACGGATTTAGTAATGCCGATTTTCTTTGGTTAAATTAGGTAACGGGGCGCGGGAAGAGGCTGGGGGTAAATAGCGTCTGGGAGGTTGTTCCACCGCGATCGCCTCGGATTTCTGGGATTGCCACCAACGCATTCCTACCGCTAAGAGGGCAGTTGCAACCCCAATCGACAATAAACTCCATTTTTCGCCCATTCCCCCAATCACCACATCGACTGCCCCCACAATCAAAATAAAACTAGAAATGGGTTCTTTACGATAGGCAATTTTAACAAACCGAGGCAATAAGGGACTCATATATCTTGGCAATTCTCAATAATTTGGCTAATCTTTTCCCTGCTTGATTAACTGCAAACAAGCAAGAAGAAACTTACCTCCATTTTAGAGCAGTTTTTGGGAGATGAGAAAATTCAACAGACGTGGTTTTTAGAGGGTTAAAGATTGAGCATTGCTTTCAATCAACGTTGCCAAATCCTGTAGGAAAGCGGCGGCGTGAGCCCCGTAGATCACTCGGTGGTCACAGGTGATGTTTACACACATTTGACGTTTGATGCCCATTAAGCCCTCATTGGTTGCCACCACCTGGGGACTAGACGCACCGACGGCTAAAATCGCTCCCTGACCAGGGGGTAAAATGGCATCAAAGCGATCGACTCGCAAACATTCCCAAATTAGAAATCGTGAAAGTTCCCGTGCTGTATTCTTCGGGTTGCAACTGCTTAGCCCGCGCCCGTTCGACTAATTCTTTCCAACGACGAGAAAGGGAATAAAGATCCACTTGATCCGCATTTTGTAAAACAGGGGTAATCAAACCGCCATCGGGCATGGCGACCGCGATCGAAATATTGATGGCGGCGTTGTGTTGAATGCCTTTTTCTGTGTAGTTGGCATTGACAAGGGGATGTTTTTTCAGGGTGACAGCAACCGCTTTGGCTAAAAGGGCCGTCATGGTTACGCCTTTGGATTTGACCTGTTTATAAAGCTTATCCAGTCCATCGGTGGTGATGGTATAAGCCACTCGGAAAGTCGGGGCCTGCATGGCGGACACCATGTTCTGCACCAGGGCTTTTTGGAAGGTGGTGAGGGGAACGGTTTCTCCTGCGATCGCGGTAACAGGTATGGGTACAGTTGAAACAACGGGTTGGGGAGTAGGCGTTGCAACGGAGGATGGAGTGATCACGGCGGCCACTGTTGGGGCTTTTCCAGCCGCTTTTTCTACATCTTCTGCCACAATTCGACCGTGAGGGCCACTACCTTGGAGTCCTTTTAAATCAATTTTTAATTCTTTAGCCAGTTTTTTGGCAAGCGGTGAAGCAATTAATCGACCACTGCCATTCGTTGTGGTTGCAACGGTCACAGGGGAGGCTTCTACAACAACGGGAGCGGTTGTGGGAACTGCGGTTGGGGATGGAGCGGCGGCGGCTTTACCCTGTTCCTGGGCGATCGCAATTTCAGCTTCAGTTTCGGCAATCAACGCGATCGCGGAACCAACGGGAGCTTCACTACCTGCTTCGACGAGAATAATGGCCAAATAACCCTCATAGAAGGATTCCACATCCATATCGGCCTTATCTGACTCGACGACCAAAACGGTTTCTCCCTTGGCCAGCTTTGTCGCCAGGAGATTTAACCCAGGAAACGATTTTTCCTTCGGTCATCGTCGAACTCAGGGCTGGCATGAAGATGTCGTGAATCATGGTGTGCTTTTCTCGATAGGGGTCAATGAATAATCAAAACGGGAGCCAAATCGAATTTTATCAGAATTTAGCAACGAGTGATCAGATTTGGGAGTATTCGTTAGTAATGAAGAGTTAAATCAAGACGTTGCTTTCTTTAAACTTGGACGATTACGCCACCAAGCGAGTAGGGTACTAGCAATAAAAATACTCGAATAGGCTCCCGTTGAAAAGCCAATAATTAAAGCTAAAGCAAAATATTTTAAAGTCTCACCACCAAAGAAGAAAATTGCTACCAGGGGTAATAACACCGTTAAAGTTGTATTAATAGAACGGGATAGGGTTTGATTAACAGAATCATCCACAATGTCATTAATCGGCTCATCGGGATATTTCTCTAAATTTTCTCGAATGCGGTCATAAATAACGACAGTATCATTGACTGAAAAACCGATAATCGTTAACAACGCCACTAAAAATAAACTATCAACTTCTACACCTGCTACTAACCCTAAAATCGCAAAAATTCCGACGGTTAATAAAATGTCGTGAAATAAGGCAACGATCGCGAAAAAGGCATAATCTGATTGAAAACGAAAGTTTAAATAAACAGCAATACCCGCAAAAGAAAGAATTAACGCTAACAGTCCAGAAGTAAATAATTCTTTGCCGATGGTCGGGCCAACTGTGTCAATTTGAATGGTTTCAGGATTAAATTTACCAATTTTTTCCGTTAGAACTTGTTGAAGTTTGGTTCTTTCTCCCACATCCAGGGTTTTAGCACGAATGGACAAAGTATAATCTTCAACAATTTGAATGCCACTTGCTCCCAATCCTTCCTCATCTAAAACAGAACGTACCTTAGCCGCATCAATCGGTTCGGCACAACTCTTATTAACGGCACATTCTAGTTGCAATTGTAAACGAGTTCCACCGATAAAATCTAAGCTAGGCTTTAAAGGTGTGCCAATAATTGACCAGGAAACCGCCATCGCAATCAGACCAAAGGCAATAATAAAAACGGAAGTTGACCACCAAAATTTTTCCCGTTTAATCACATCAATTCTCATTTTTTTGCTTCTCCTAATAATTTAATTACTGATTTAATCGCGATCGCCTACACCGAACCTTTCGCGATCGCGGCATTGTCTAAGTTGGGACAAAATAACTCAGGTTTTTGACGAATGCCAGGCACTCCCAGAACGACCATTAAGAGTAACGTGCGGCTACAGGTCAAAGCCGTAAACATACTGACCATAACCCCGATCGCCAAGGTCAACGCAAAGCCCTTAACCAAACCTGAACCCAACCAAAAAAGTGCGCCACAGGCAATCAAAGTCGTCACATTACTATCCAAAATACTGGAAAAAGCCCGATAAAAACCGCCTTCAACTGACCGATAGAGCGTGTTCCCCGCCCGCAATTCCTCACGAGTCCGCTCAAAAATCAGCACATTGGCATCCACTGCCATCCCAATACTCAGAATAAAACCCGCAATTCCTGGAAGAGTTAACGTCACCCCGATCAAAGCAAAAGCCGCCAGACTCAATAAGGTATAGATTAACAAGGATACATCGGCAATAACCCCAGGCAAGCGATAATAAACCGCCATAAAGATGAGAACCAAGGATAATCCAGCCGCCCCAGCAACAATACTACGACGAATACTATCTTGCCCAAGAGTTGCTCCCACCGTCCGATTTTCCACCACTTTTACAGGGAAAGGTAAAGATCCGCCTCTCAACTGCACTGCTAAATCATTGGCAGTTTCTACCGTAAAATTGCCCGTAATAACCGCACTACCGCCCGAAATTCCCGTACTCGCAAACTCAACCCCGACCACTGGCGCACTAATCAAACTATTATCCAGAAAAATTCCGATACTCCGACCCGTTCCCGCTAAATTTTTGGTTAACTCGGCAAACTTCTGACCACCAAATTCATCAAAACGAATCGCCACTTCCCACGCATTACCCGCCTGAGTGGGAGAAGGACGAGCATCCTTGAGATTTTTTCCTGTCAATCCAACCGGTTCAAATAGTTTTAGAATCGCTTGATTAGAACCATCTAGAGATTTAATTAATTCTGTTAATTTAGTCGGATCAACATTTTGCTTTCTCAAAAAAACCGATTGAGCCTCTAATTGGCGTTTAATGCTATATTCAGCCTGAAATTCTCCTTCCGTTCCCTGCTTTTGTTCCCGAAATTCTAGTTGAGCCGTTCCCCCTAAAATCCGTTCTGCCTGTTCAGGATTAGTGACCCCAGGCAATTGCACCAAAATTTTATCCTGCCCCACTGTTTGCACTAAGGGTTCCGATACCCCCAAGGCATTGACCCGATTTTCAATTACGGTTTTAACGGCGGCCAGATCTTCTGGTTTAATTTGAGTGACTTCTTTGGTCGGTTGGACTTCCATCGTTAACTGCGCCCCCCCTCGGAGGTCTAAACCGAGTTGTAGAGGTAGTTTAAACAAAACCACAAAGGAACCGACCACTAGAGTTAGGATGAGGGCAATTAACCAACGCTGTTTTTGCATACGGGAAGAAGGAAGTAAGAAATAGAAAGATAGGTGTTGAGCCTGATATTTTTGAACTCTACCAAAAAATAGGGTCTTAACGCTATGACATTAAAAAAGTAAGTTGGGTTAAATACAGACAAACCCAACAAAACAGAGTCTAATTTACTATACAGTTGTGTAAAAAAATTAGTTTTAGTAGGGGCGCATGGCGTGCGCCCTTAAACTTAAATAGTCTGTAGAACCCAATAACCTAGATTAACCCCAAAGAAATGGAACAAATCCTTAAATAAACTGTAATCCATCGTGCGTGTTTGCTGGATTGCGATTTATTTAACCTAAATCTACGATTAGAAACCTAAATTCATCATTTTCTTAACGGCTTCGGCAATCTGATGAGGCTGAACAATGGTTAACCGTTCCAAGGCTCCGTTATAGGGAGTCGGAATATCCTGGGAAGATAATCGCACCACAGGAGAATCTAGTTCATCAAAAAACTGCTCGGTGATCAAAGACATTAATTCCACTGCGATCCCGCCCGTTTTCATACATTCTTCGACAATAATTACCCGATGGGTTTTGCGAATAGATGCTCCAATCGTTTCCATGTCAAAGGGTTTGAGGGAAATGAGATCAATAATTTCAGGGTCGTAACCATCTTTTTCGATTTGTTTGAGAGCCTGTAAACAATGGTGACGCATCCGAGAATAGGTGAGAATAGTAATGTCTTTCCCAGGACGAACGATTTCAGCCTTATCTAGGGGAACAATATATTCCCCATCGGGCAGGTTTTCTTTGAGGTTGTAGAGTAAAACGTGTTCAAAAAATAGGACGGGATTATCGTCACGAATGGCAGCCTTTAAAAGACCTTTGGCATTGTAGGGAGTAGAACAAGCGACAATTTTTAGCCCTGGGACGGCGTGAAAATAGGCTTCTAGTCGTTGGGAATGTTCTGCACCGAGTTGTCTGCCCACTCCGCCTGGCCCCCGAATCACCATCGGAATTTTAAAATTTCCCCCAGAAGTATAACGGAGCATTCCCGCGTTATTGGCAATTTGATTGAAGGCGAGCAGCAAAAAGCCCATGTTCATTCCTTCAATAATGGGACGCAAACCTGTCATCGCTGAACCGACGGCCATGCCTGTAAAACTATTTTCAGCAATGGGTGTATCCAGTACCCGCCATTCACCGTATTTTTCGTATAAATCTTTCGTTACTTTGTAGGAACCGCCGTACTGCCCTACATCTTCTCCAAGAACATAGACGGTTTCATCCCGCCCCATTTCTTCGTCGATCGCCTGTTGTAATGCTTTGAATAGTAGGGTTTCTGCCATAGTCTTCGAGTTGCGTTTTCACCTTAATATTTTGTTATTATAGGGCGTTGTGGCGTTTCGTTACGGGATAATTGGGTCAAAAATTCAAGTTCCCAGACCCTACCAAACACTGAGAGTCAGTTGGTAATCAAAGGCTTCTTTGGCTTTTGACGTAACCAGAATTTCGTAGTAACCGCTTTCGGGTAGAATTCCCGACCACTGATGGGTGCGAGAGTTGTCTAATAAAATTTCCTGTCCAGTGGGGGAATAAATAGTCAGCAGGGCATCGGGACTGGCTTGGAGTTTAATTTCCATTGGTTTAGATGCGGGCAAAGAAATACTATAGGCTTTTCCCTCTCCAGGTTCGAGTTTGCCCATGACCTGTTGGGTGGTCTGGCTTCCGTCCTTGGTTAATAGTTCATAGTTTTTTTTAGATTCAAGAGATTGCACCGTATCAAACGCGATCGCGTACCAAACCTGACCCAGGGGCTGATCCATAAAATTCTGGTTTTCTAGCTCAGGAAAATCCTTTAAGAAACGAATATTAGCCAAATTGGAGAGGGCGCGACTACTCAAATGCAATTGATTAACCCGTCTGGCCCATTCAGACCGTTGTTCAATGCCATAGCGGCCTAATCCCCTCAATGCGTCTGGACTTAAGGGAGTGAGTTTATCCAATAGGTTATTCGCGGCTTTTTCCCAGGCTTGTTCCTTAGAAGTTGCCTTCTCCTGGGAAGCGGTATCTTGAATGGCTAAACTTTGGTCAACTAATTGATTAAAAAAGAGGCGATCAATCCCCAACTCTCGCCGTCGAGTGACCAGATCCTTATTGTTATTTCCCTCTTCTGGGGGGGGAGTCGTCCCAGTGGAACCGTTGTTTGAGGTTAAAATATCGGAATTTGTCGAATTAATCGCCGTCGGTTGCAACATTTTCACCAGCCAAGTTTTACCCGCAAACCAGCCCATTAGTCCAGAAATAGTGACCAGTAAGAGAAATAAACTTAATTTACCTAAACAACCCCAGAGAACTTTTTGAGAAGGAGGAGAAATAGCGGCCATATCAGAATTTTGAACGACAGGAGCTACAGAATTAGATTTAGACTTATCGGCTGGGATTTCGCTGATATTGCCCTTACTTTTTCCCTCATTATCAACAGAATCGAAAAAATTATCTTGGTTTAAATCATCGAGTATTTCCTTAGCAGAAGAAAAGCGAGGCTCCGTTGGACTAGCTAACATTTTCAACAAAATCTGGGTTAGCTGGAGACTAACAGAGTGCTGGTGCAATATTTCTGCTAGGGTTTGCTGGGTATCCGTTAAAAGAGAAATATCCTTTCCCGTCAACAGTACCACCGCCGTAACCCCTAAACCGTATAAATCCCTATCAATAGAGACCAATTTAAGCGATTCCTGTTCCTTACTCCCATAGGTCATCTTTCCCAATTGATTTAAAACCCAAGAAGTTTTTGGTTGGCCATTAACAGCTTGAGTTGACTGCTCTTGTGATGATTTGGGTTCTAAAAGTTTGACGCTACTAAAATCGATTAAAACGGGTAATGAGTCAAATTCACGCTGAATAATATTTTTAGGGCAAATATCGCGATGAATAATTCCTTGCTCGTGGAGATACTGCAAAATTGGCAAAACTTGTTGCAATAGAGATTTTATTTCGGCTTCATTGAAAAATTTGCCCCGACTCCGCCGTAAATTTAATAAATCCTGATAGGTCTGCCCCTCAACATAATCTTGAACCAGGAAAATCGAATCTGGATTTTCTTGGGATACTTGGAAAATTTCCCTAAAATTAGCTAATTGCGGATGATATAGATGATAAAGAATTTCTGCTTGACGATGGAAGAGTTCTGCCGTCTTTTGTCGAATAACAGGATCTTCAATTTTAGGGGCGAATTCCTTAACAACACAAGGTTCATTGAAACGATGGGTATCTTCTACCAAGTAGGTTCGATTAAATCTTCCCTGACCAAGGATGAGCTTGACTAAATAGTGATCATTGATTAATTTACCGGGTTTGATGGGCTGGTTCATCGGGGAAGATAGATCAGGCTCTTGACTTGTAATGGATTAATTATCGGTTATCTTTTGTCGATTAGGGATGATTTTTTATCTCTGATAAGGGAGAGAGGTGATCAGCGATCGCAATTATTGAAAAAGCTCAGTTAACCGTAATCAACGATACAATCCATTTACGAAAAAATGATTAGATGGTTTGGAATCGCTTTTTTTCGGTAATCTTCTTTTAGTTAAAATTTAACGTTATCCAACCAGTCAGTTCACATTCACCATAAAAACCGACAAAATTATCCAATAGTATTTTATTTTTCTTGAAATGGATGATTTTGCCAATAATTTCTTTACGATTCAAGCTCAATCAGGACTTTTTAAATAATGATGAAACCCGAAAAATTTTCCCTCTCCCGTCGTCAAATCATTCGAGGATTGCTCGCTACATCAGCCTTTGCTGCAACGGTAAAATTCGGCACAGGTTGTACCCCCGCTAAGGAAACGACTCCAGAAACCACAACAGGAGCGAGTCCTGCTACCTCTAGCACAACGGGAGAACCGTTAGTAGTCGGGTTTATTTATGTGGGTTCAAAGGATGATTTTGGCTATAACCAAGCCCACGCAGAAGGAGCCGCCGCGATCGCAGCCCTACCTGGAATTAAAATCGTAGAGCAGGCTAGTGTTCCCGAAACCAACGAAGTTCAAGAAGCCATGCGGAGTATGATCGACCAGGATGGCGCAAAAGTCCTCTTTCCCACTTCTTTCGGTTATTTTGACCCCCATGTGTTAGTCATGGCCAAACAATACCCTGAAGTCCAGTTTTTCCACGCAGGCGGACTCTATCAAGAAGGCGTTCACCCCAAAAATGTGGGTAGTTATTTTGGCTACATTGATGAAGCCCAGTATGTCGCGGGTATCGTCGCGGGATTAACCACCAAAACCAATAAATTAGGCTTTGTGGCCGCCAAACCCATTCCCCAGGTATTGAGGAATATTAATAGCTTTACCCTGGGAGCCAAAAGCGTTAATCCCAAGGTCACAACCCAGGTGATTTTTACGGGGGATTGGTCAGAACCTATTAAAGAAGCGCAAGCGGCCAATAGTATGGCGGATCAAGGGGTTGATGTACTTACCTCCCATGTGGATGGCCCTAAAATTATCGTAGAAACTGCTGAAAAACGGGGTATTTTCTCCTCTGGCTATCATGCCAGCCAAGCAAAATTAGCCCCTAAAGGGTATCTTACTGGTGCGGAATGGGATTGGGCAACCATTTATTCTCGGTATGTCAAAGAAATCCAAGGGGGTAAAACCCTGATGAATGGAGAAATTCCCCATCTAGTTCGGGGGGGCTTCAAGGAAGGTTTTGTCAAAATGTCGCCCTATGGAGCGGCGGTAAGTGAAAAAGCCAAAACGGAAGCCGATGCTGCCAAGGCTAAATTTATGGATGGTAGCATGGTCATCTATAAAGGGCCGATTAAAGATAATACGGGTAAAATTGTTATTCCTGCGGGTAAATCCTTTGATCAGGGCAATCCTGAATTGGAAAAAATGAATTGGTTAGTGGAGGGCGTTATTGGTAAAGTGAGTAACTAATTGATTATTCCCAATTACTCAATAACACTCAATCCTTAACCCGCCATGACTAACCGTATTTTGCTGACAGGTGCAGATGGACAGCTAGGACAACAACTCCAGCAAACCCTAATGCCCTTGGGAGAGGTGGTTGCCCTGACTCGTCAAGAATTGGATCTCAGTCAGGGTGAGCAAATTCGTCAGCTTGTTCAGCAAGTTCGACCCAGCATAATTGTTAATTCGGCGGCCTATACGGCGGTGGACAAGGCAGAAAGTGAAGTTGATTTGGCTCAAGCGGTTAACGGAACAGCTCCGACAATTATGGCCGAAGAGGCGGAAAAAATAGGAGCTTTGTTATTGCAAGTTTCTACGGATTATGTCTTTAATGGCAAAAAAAATACGCCCTATCTCGAAACTGATCCCACCTATCCCCTCAGTAGTTACGGAAAAAGTAAATTAGCGGGGGAAATGGGTATTCAACAGGTCACAGATAACTATTTAATTCTTAGAACTGCTTGGGTCTATGGCGTTTATGGCAAAGGTAATTTTGTGAAAACCATGCTCCGATTAGGTCAAGATCGAGAAGAATTGAAAGTTGTCGCTGATCAAGTGGGTAGTCCCAGTTGGGCAAAGGATATTGCCGACGCGATCGCCCAATTACTGCAAACTGACGCAAGGGGAATTTATCATTTCACCAATAGCGGTGTGGTCAGTTGGTATGATTTTGCGATCGCGATTTTTGAAGAAGCTAGGGCATTAGGATTTCCCCTCAAAGTTCAACGGGTGATACCGATTACTACCGAAGATTATCCAACTCCAGCCGTCCGTCCTGCCTACTCCGTGCTTTCGGGTAAAAAGATCACAGATACTTTAGGAGATTATCCTCCCTATTGGCGGGATTCTTTGAGAAAAATGCTCAAACAATTGCAAGCTAATTCCTAAAATTAAAGTTGTGATTGACACGTTGACAAGGGAAGTGGCGATCGCAGAGTAGCAAAAAACTGATTTCCTAGTTTTGTTTTAGTGCAGGAAATGACGAATTCCCGTTAAGACCATGACCAATCCCAATTCGTTTGCGGCTTGGATGGAATCCTTATCTCGGACTGAGCCACCAGGTTGAACAATGGCCGTAATTCCTGCGGCTGCGGCTGTTCTCACCGAGTCATCAAAGGGAAAGAAGCCATCACTCGCTAGAAAACCCCCGATCGCGCTTTCTCCTGCTTGTTTAAGGGCAATTTCGACGGAACCGACTCGATTCATTTGTCCTGCCCCCACTCCCAAGGTGGCGCGATTTTTGGTCACGACGATCGCATTGGATTTAACGTGTTTGGCAACTTTCCATGCAAATAATAATTCAGCCAATTCCTCTGGGGTCGGTTGTTTTTCGGTGACAACTTGCCAATTTTCAGCTTTATCAACCACATCGTCCGAAGCTTGAACTAATAATCCTCCCGCGATCGCCTTGACGGTTTGGGCGGGGCCAGTGGTTAAATCGGGCAGAATCAGGACTCGTAGATTCGGTTTTTTCTCTAAAATCGCCTTAGCTTCTGGGGTACAAGCGGGGGCAACAATACATTCCAAAAAGGTCTTGGTCATTACCTGGGCAGTGGCCGCATCTAGGGACTGATTCAAAACAACGATTCCCCCAAAAGCAGACACCGAATCGGCTCCGTAGGCTTTTTCGTAGGCATTCACTAAACTATCGCCGATCGCCACACCGCAGGGATTGGTATGTTTGAGAATGGCAACGGCAGGTTCAATGGGAGCAAATTCGGCAATAATTCGTCGTGCGGCTTCTAAATCGACTAAATTGTTATAGCTTAATTCTTTTCCCTGTAATTTTTCCGCGCTAGACCAGCCCGAAGCTTCATTGCCCGTTTGATACCAGGCGGCACTTTGGTGAGGATTTTCGCCGTAGCGTAGGGTTTGTAATAAGGTTCCACTGAGGGCAAAGCCTGGGGCTGCAAGATGATTTAACTCGGCAAAATAAGTGGCGATCGCCGAATCATAACGGCAGGTCAGGGCAAAGGCTTCTCCTGCAAATTGTTGGCGCAATTCCAAGGAAATGTCACTATTTTCCCGTAAAGCGTTTAAAAAAGTGTCGTACTGATTGGGATTGGATAAAATCGTCGTGTGGAAAAAGTTTTTGGCTGTCGCTCGAATCATGGCAGGGCCACCAATATCAATTTGTTCAACAGCTTCGGCAACGGTGACATTCGGTTTAGCGATCGTTTGTTCAAAGGGATAGAGATTAACCACCACTAAATCCAACGGACGAATCCCATTAGCCTCCAAATCCGCCAAATCCTGCGCCAAATCCTTACGGGCTAAAATCCCACCATGAATCTTGGGATGCAAGGTTTTGACCCTTCCGCCCAAAATTTCGGGGGAACCTGTGTAATCGCTCACCTTGGTAACGGGCAATCCTGCCGCTTTTAATGCCTGGGCAGTTCCGCCACTGCTGATGAGATCAAACTGAAACTCCTCTACTAACTGACGAGCAAATTCAATTAAACCTGTTTTATCCGATACACTCAGCAGAGCTAAACGTGCCATTGTTTTTTCCTTTTGTCCTTGAATTGTGATGGAAATAACTAAGCTTTTCTAGGCTCAAGTTTTCCTTTACTAAGCCTATCATTAAATCAAATTCTTCTAGATCAGGCTGATTGGGAATGCGATCGTCCCAAAAATTCGATTGATTTCCTAGAAAATGGCAAAATTATCGAAGCTAGAACATTAAGGAGAGTCTGGATCAATTCCCAATGCCATTAACTTTTCCCTGAGTTGGCGATTACGTTGTTCAGCAATAGAAAGAGCCTCTTCCGTTGCTAATCTGATTTTTTCTGATTCCTCTAAAGCTTGCTGAGAAAGGCGATCGCGATCGGCTAATTCGAGAGGTGTTAATAAAGTTTCCCCAGAGCGAGGATTATAAAAACGCATTTCTCCATTTTCGAGATGTAACTCTAACCCTAATACTTCTGAAAATAAAATAGATTTTTGTGATGTACTACGAGCAGAAATTGCTTCATAACTCTTCCCCACTAAACGATAACCCTGAAGCGCAGGTTTGAGATAATCCGCAGTAGGATCATACTGAAAATATTCCCTTACCCCCAGATAAGCATAGAGTCCCCATTTTGTACCCTGATCTTCGCTAACAGTGCTTTTTGAGGTAATTTCTAATACAAAAGCAGGAACTTTATTATCTTCTTCCCAGACTTTGTAGGAACGTCTTTCCTTTTTTGTAACCCCAAAAATGACAAAGACATCGGGAGAAATAACCGCTTTCGGGTTACCTTTTTCGTAATAAATAAACAAATTACCCGAAACGTAAACCTGGGGTTGATCCCGAAAATAAAAATTCAGAGCCTCCACCCCATAGACCAAATAATTACGAGCCACATCACTTTCTGCCATCGGCGAACCGTCACTATCAGGATAGTCAGTATCTGAAATAATTAAAGGTAGAGTAGTTGTCATCGCTGGACTCCTTCGACTAACCGTATCAGCTAGAATAACATAAATTTTAAAACCGTTTGAATTATTAATTGATTCCTAAAAAAAGTGCGACTAGATTATTACTATGCTTACCTTATTGAAACTCAAATCCAAAATCATAGAAAATTACGAAGGTTGAACAAGTGATTAATGGGTGAGTTATGGTTATAAATTTAGTCAATTCAGTTTTTTTGAATAGTAAATGGTTAAATTTTGGAATAAAAATTAATCCTAAGCTGTCAAAAATTTAGATTGTGCAATGGTTTTCTTAAAAGTCTTGTAAAAAGGAGCTTAAACCCCTTACCTGTATATATTTTAAATAATTAACAGTTTAATGATTGCTGAAATGTTAGATAAATAATCAAAAAATAATAGAAAATCTCTCTAAGAAAAATTTTGTAATGGTATCAAAATTAACGACAGTGTATCTGACATTGGTTGTATTGTTTAAAAAAACAATTAATAATTGTCTTTGTTAGGAAGACGAGAGATTAAAATGAGCAAATTAGACTTAACGACAGAAAAAATGGCTGAAGAGAACGGTAAAAGCGTCGATCTTTCCGTCGAATTAAGGGATTTTATCAATATTTTACACGACTTGATTCGTGAACCGTCCGTTGTCGGCTGTGAAGATGCTTTTTTTCAATCGCTGAAACGAGAATTAGAGGAAGTTGGTGTTAATGTGCAATATTATCAAGGAATTTTAGTTGCCCAAGGAAAAGAACCCGAAAGTCTCGTTTTATCAGCCCATATTGACCGTCATGGACTTTTATGTACAGGAGCTAATGAATTTCAGTATGCAGCATTTATCGCCAGCAACCAAAGCGAATTAACGGGTGATTCCGTATCCGAACAAATGATGTACACCATCGATAATCGCTTTCAAGGCCAGCGTGTCCAAGCTCATTTACCCTATACAGGAACTTATTTAGGACAAGGCGTAATTACCAATTCCTATATCTGTCCCGCCCGAAAAAATCTCATTTTTGAATTGAATGGCTTAGATTTTTTGCAACCTGGTACACCCGTTTCTTTTTTAGATAGATTAAAAATTAACGATGGTTACGCTTCTGCCCAATTGGATAACGTATTAAGTGCGGCAATTATCGTTTATCTTTTTCGTTGTGGCTTTCAAGGAACGGCTCTTTTTACGGCCCAAGAAGAAGCGGGACGAAGTTGGCGGTATGCTCTGGCTTGGTTTTTGCGTCATAATCTCAGCACACAACGTTTAATCGTCCTAGATACTAGTCCTTACCCAACGCGAGAAGCGGCAGATGCCCAACATATTGTTCTGCGTCACAAAGATGCCAGTGGATTATTTGCAACAGAAATTACCGAAGAAATTGTTCAAAAATGTTTAAAATTAGGCATTACTTACAGTTTTAAAGATGTCTATATTGAAGCACGAAATCGGGAACGGAGTAAACCACTTTCCCTGGGTAGAACAGAATTAGGTCGTTTAGTAGTGGCTACTGATGGAAATATTAATGGAACAACCCTACAAATTCCGACAACGGGTTATCACACCACAGAAGAAACGGCTTCTTTAGCCTCTATTTATGCTGTCATTAATCTTTTGATGTCTTACGTTTAAAATCGATTGATTGACTAGAGAAAGGATTGCTTAAATTGAATTAAAACGTCGCTGGTCTAACCATTGTTGTAAAATAATTTCCGCCGCTTGCTGATCAATTAATCCCTTGTTATAGCTAGAAAAACGTTTTTGTTCCTTCAATTGGATTTCTGCTTCTACCGAAGATAATCGCTCATCCATAAACTCAATGGGCAACTGTAAAATCTTTTCAAGACGACGACTGAATTTCTGGACGTGCTTTGCCTGAAAACCAATACTGCCATCCATCGAGTAGGGAAAACCAATCACTAAAATTTCTACCTGTCGCTCCTCAATCAGATTTTTTAACTGCTGAATATCTGCCTCAAACGTTGTTCTTTCAATCGTCGTCAATCCTGTTGCAATTAGACCCGTGCCATCACAACCCGCTACACCAATTCTTTTTTTTCCCACGTCCAAACCTAACGCCGCCACTCGTTCCATAAAAATTCGTAAATTATCAACTATCCATTGTCAATTATTAATTATTTTTAAGTTTGGTGTCCTTTTTCGGGTAAATCAGGCGTTTGGTCGAGATTTTTATCGCCATTGCTACTTTTAGGCACAGCTTCAACCGAATCCGACACTTTTAACCAGGAAATGCGGCTCGGAATGGGCGTTCTGGGAACGGGTTGCAGACCTTGTAACATTTCCGAGAGTTGCAGTCTTTCCAGCTTGGTTTCCTTCAATTTATGCCAGACAGAACGAGACATTAATAACGTATGCTCAACCCGCTCGGCCCCTAATTGATCTAGATATTCTTCCCGTTCGTGTTGATAATCGGCTGAAAGCAGTTCTAAAGATTGAATCGGAAGTCCCTGAACTAATCT
Source organism: uncultured cyanobacterium (assembly GCA_963807635.1). Taxonomy (GTDB): domain Bacteria; phylum Cyanobacteriota; class Cyanobacteriia; order Cyanobacteriales; family Microcystaceae; genus Snowella. The sequence goes on along the minus strand of CAWEDJ010000028.1, from coordinate 51,223 downwards.
CGACATTTGGAATAACAGTTTGGGATAAAGCCAGGTATAGGCGGGATGAACCGTGAGTTCTGCTTGATGGGGACGGGAACCATCTTTCGACAAAATTAATTCGAAATAGGCGATCGCGGCTTTCCGTTGGGGTTCAAAAACATAACCACTGACAACACCCCGTTTCAACCACCAGTGCTGAATTTTATTGATTAAACCCATCAGAAAACGAGATTTAAAATCCTGAGTGTGACGATCAAAAACCTGACGCATCAAAGGAGGCATAGAGACGCAATCGAGTTGATAAAGCAATTGGGCATCGGCATGACTAACGGGCAGGAGATTTGGTAAATCAGGGTCATTTTCTGCCAATTGGGCTAATAATTCGGGAGGGAGCGACCAATAGGTCATTTGGGCCAGGGGTTGGAAGCCATTTTGCCGATAGAGGGCCAGCAGATTTTTTTCGTGGATATTAATTTCTAATAACCAGGTGCGGGCTTCCCAAATTCTTTCAAAACAAAAACGCAACAACTGAGAACCAATTCCTTTAGGGTCAGTTACCAAATCAGGCTGAATCGCGAGTTCTTCGACTACAATCCGCTCAACTCGCCAGGTGCTACGACTACTATTAAAAGGAGAAACCTGTACAAAACCACCAATTTGACCCGATTCTGTCCTTTCTGCCACATAACCTGAAAAGAGGTGCTGAAAGGGATTGGGAAAATAACTTAAAAATTTCAATAATCCATACCAAGAACGGGCCTGCTGCAATTGCTCGGTCAGACTAAATTCAGTATTGCCTAGTTCAGCTTTTAGAGAATTTGATGTTAAGCTGTCAATACTTTCTAAGTCCCGATACTGGACTGGACGGATGAGAACGCCAGAATGGTCTGTTGACAAAGTCATAATCTTCTGGGAGGTATGGCTGATGCCCCTATCTTAGCCGTTATTTCTACCCTATGGTACGTTTTCCCTCGGCACGTTTTTAATTTTCTTATTTTTTTTCGTAAAGATTTGTAAACTATAAGTTAGTCAAATAATTTTTACTTCTACTCAGAACTTAATGAATAAACTCATATCTATGGAACGTTCTCTGCTGATTGGCCACATTGCGTCGATGGCTTTCGGATTAGCAGGTCTACTAATCGTTCTTCCTAATGCCGATTTTATTGCGAATTTACCCGAATTTGGCAAAACGGTCTTTGCCTGGTCAATGGCGGGCGGTGGTGTGATGTATATGTTACTCGGTACGGCAACCGTCGCGCTCTACGCCTATCGAACTTTGGGAATTTGGCATTGGTTGGGATTTATGATTCCTGCGATCGCCCTTTCATTGTCCAGCGAATTATTGGGAACCAGTACGGGTTTTCCCTTTGGAGATTATCGCTATTTATCGGGATTGGGTTACAAAATTTCAGGTTTAGTCCCGTTTACCATCCCCCTATCTTGGTTTTATCTCGGTTTTAGTGCCTATCTCATCGTTCGCATGGGTTTAGCGAAAAAATCTTTGCCCGTCTGGGGACAGGAATTGGGCGCGATCGCCTTTGGTTCCTTAATATTAATGTCCTGGGATTTTGTACTTGATCCTGCCATGAGTCAGACCACGATGCCCTTTTGGGTCTGGGATCAACCTGGTGCCTTCTTTGGGATGCCCTACCAAAATTTTGCGGGTTGGTTCGGCACAGGAGCCGTCTTTATGACTGTTGCGACCCTGATTTGGCGACTAAAGCCCCTTAACTTGCCCGAAGAACAGCCTGGCGTTCCCTTTGCGATTTATCTGAGTAACTTTGGCTTTGCCACCATTATGAGCTTGGGAGCAGGCATTTATCCCCCCATTTTCTTAGGTTTAATTTTAGGGGTGCTTCCCGCCTATATTTTTTATCGGATGTCCTTATCCGAATCTCGCTCTATTGCAGTTGAAAGACTTAAAGGCGTGATTGAAAGGGATAAAACAGATTTAGCGGCGGTTAAATAGGCAATTGTGAGTGACTTATCTCCGCTAATTGGTTTATTTTCTATCTTGATCCTATTATTTCAAGGTAGTGCCACCCTAATCCTATTTTCTCGTTTATGCAAAGGGGCCGTTCGTCGGCCTCCCCTTTTGCCTGAAAAAGTTACCCCTGAAATGGTTGGTAAGGTCACGGTGGTGGTTCCGACCCTCAATGAAGTCGATCGCATTGGCCCCTGTTTGGCGGGACTCCATCAACAAACCTCAGAAGTTCGAGAAATTCTCATTGTTGATAGTCAATCCCAGGACGGGACTAGGGAAAAAGTTAAGGCGATCTCCGAAATAGATCACCGTTTTCAGTTACTAACGGATGATCCGTTGCCAAAGGGATGGGTGGGCAGACCCTGGGCTTTAAATTACGGTTTTTACCAAAGTTCCCCCGAAAGTGAATGGTTTCTAGGGATTGATGCCGACACCCAACCCCAAAAAGGATTAGTTCCCAGTATGGTCAAAGCTGCCCAAGCAGAAGGGTATGATTTATTGTCCCTAGCTCCCCAATTTATTCTGGAATCTGCGGGGGAATGGTGGCTACAACCCGCCCTATTAATGACCCTGTTGTATCGTTTTGATTCAGCAGGAGTCCGTAATCAATCCCCTGAAAGAGTAATGGCCAACGGTCAATGTTTTCTCTGTCGTCGGACGGTTTTAGAAAAAATAGAGGGTTACAAAATCGCGGCTAGTTCTTTTTGTGATGATGTCACTCTCGCCCGTTATGCCGCCCAACAGGGTTATAAAGTCGGCTTTTTCGACGGCTCTAAGGTAATTCGAGTCAGAATGTATGAGGGTTTTCAAGAAACCTGGCGGGAATGGGGGCGATCGCTGGATCTCAAAGATGCCTCCTCGGTGGCTCAACTCTGGGGAGATGTGGCCTTATTAACGCTCGTTCAGGGGTTGCCGTTATTCTTCCTGGGAATTTTGAGTATTAGTCTATTCTCAGGTTACGATTTCTTGATGATAAGATGGGCGATCGCTTTGAATATTGTTTTACTATTCATCCGTTTTGCCCTACTATTAGCGGTCTATCCCTCGTATTACCGTCCCAAAGCGTCAATTAAATCCCTATTTTTCTTCCTCTCTCCTTTTGCCGATCCCCTGGCTGTTTTCAGGATTGTGTTATCTGCAACTCAAAAACCAAAGCAATGGCGGGGTAGAGCCTATTAAGATGTCCCTTGTGGATATTTTCCGAAAAATCAAGACAAAAAAATTATCGAGCAATCCAAACTTGGGGTATTTTAGGGGTATATACTCAATAATCATTTAAGAAAAATTCTTCAACAATGAAAATTTTAGTGACAGGTGGTGCAGGCTTTATTGGTTCCCACCTCATTGATCGGCTGATGAACCGGGCCACGAAGTTCTTTGTTTAGATAATTTTTATACAGGTAGTAAACAAAATATTCTTCAATGGCTGGATAATCCTAAATTTGAACTCATTCGCCATGATGTTACCGAACCCATTCGGCTAGAAGTTGATCAGGTCTATCATCTCGCCTGTCCTGCTTCTCCCGTCCATTACCAGTTCAATCCCGTTAAAACCATTAAAACCAACGTAATGGGGACGTTGAATATGCTGGGTCTTGCTAAACGGGTAAAAGCGAGGTTTCTATTGGCATCTACTTCAGAAGTCTATGGCGATCCTGATGTTCACCCTCAAAGTGAAGAATATCGCGGCAACGTCAACTGCATCGGCCCCCGATCATGTTACGACGAAGGGAAGCGTGTGGCAGAAACCCTAGCCTTTGAATATTACCGTGAACATAAAGTTGATATTCGAGTCGCACGAATTTTTAACACCTATGGGCCACGGATGCAGGAACAAGATGGTCGAGTGGTTAGTAACTTAATTGTTCAGTCGATTAAAGGGACACCCTTGACGGTTTATGGTGATGGTTCCCAAACTCGCAGTTTTTGTTATGTGTCTGATCTGGTAGAAGGATTAATGCGGTTAATGAATGGCGATTTTATTGGCCCTGTCGATCTGGGAAATCCTCGAGAATACACCATTCTAGAGCTTGCCCAAATTATTCAAGGCATGATTAATCCCGATACAGAGTTAATTTATAAACCCCTACCCGAAGATGACCCCAAACAGCGTCAACCCGATATTACCCGCGCCCAGACGTATTTAAATTGGGAGCCAACGATTCCCCTCAAGGAAGGATTGGAGATGACCATTAAAGATTTTAAATCTCGCGTTGATCGGGTTTAATATCTAGGTTAGTTTCATGTCGCTAATCAGTCATGACTGACAGGATGATTTTTCAAAACGACTCAAATTAAAGGAGACAACTAAATGCGCGTTTGTGTTATTGGAACGGGTTACGTTGGTTTGGTGACGGGAGTATGTTTGGCTCACATTGGCCATCAAGTGATCTGTGTGGACAATAATGAGGAAAAAGTTAAGCTGATGAAGTCGGGGCAATCTCCGATTTATGAGCCTGGCCTATCGGAACTGATGCAATCTGCAACCGAAGCAGGACGGTTAGAGTTTACGGCAGATTTAGGGTTAGGAGTCAAGCACGGTGAAATTTTATTTGTCGCAGTGGGAACCCCTCCTTTACCCACAGGAGAAAGCGATACCCGTTATGTGGAAGCCGTTGCGCGCGGGATTGGAGCGCATCTGGATAGTGGATTTCGGGTGATTGTGAATAAGTCAACGGTTCCCATTGGTTCGGGAGACTGGGTAAGAAGAATTGTTCTGGATGGTTTGGCCGAACGACAAATGTCTGAAGAGGCAACGGGAAATGCCAGTGATGTTAACTTTGAGGTGATCAGTAACCCAGAGTTTCTTCGAGAAGGCTCGGCGATTTATGATACCTTTAATCCCGATCGCATTGTCTTGGGCGGAAATAGCGAAAAAGCGATCGCGATGATGCAAGAACTTTATCAGCCCATTGTGGAGCGGAAATTCTCGGAAGATTCCGGCCTTCCCCCTGTGCCTGTGGTGGTAACCGATCTCAGTTCTGCCGAAATGATCAAGTACGCGGCCAATGCTTTCCTGGCAACCAAAATTAGTTTTATCAATGAAGTCGCTAATATTTGCGATCGCGTCGGGGCAAATGTCACCCAGGTTGCCAAGGGAATTGGACTCGATTCTCGGATTGGCAACAAATTTCTCCAAGCAGGCATTGGTTGGGGCGGTTCCTGTTTTCCCAAGGATGTATCTGCTTTGATTCACACGGCCGCCGATTATGGTTATACGACCGAATTACTCAATGCGGCAGTAAATGTCAACACTCGTCAACGGGTTATTATTATTGAAAAATTACAGCACGAGCTTAAAATTCTCAAAGGAAAAGTGATTGGCCTCTCTGGGACTAACCTTTAAGCCCGACACCGATGACATGAGGGACGCTCCTGCATTAAACATCATTGAACAACTCAATCGCTTAGGGGCAAAGGTCAAAGCCTATGATCCTATCGTCTCCGCATCAGGTTTGAGTCATGGATTATCGGGAGTGTTAATCGAAACCGATCCTCAACGTTTGGCGGATGCCTGTGATGCTCTCGTGATCGTCACTGAATGGCAAGAATTTCTCAAGTTAGATTACGGCAAAATGAGCAAATTAATGGTCAATCCTGTGATGATTGATGGTCGTAACTTCTTAGATCAAAGGACTTTAGAGCAAGCTGGTTTCCGTTATATTGGCATTGGTCGTAGTTAAATTCTATTTTTGTACATCCTATGTTACCGTTGCCGTCTTCTCCCATTGCGAGCGTTAGTCAAGATGATCTGCTAGCAGTTTTTGCTGATTTTCTCGCGATCGATGTGAGTGCGGGAGATGCGGCCACGGATACCCTAATCACCTATCGTCGGCAACTCCAACAATTTCTTCTCTGGTGTAATAGTTTAGCGATCCATCCCGCCCAAATTACCGCAGAACAAATTAAACGCTATCGACGCTGGTTGATTGATTCCCGTCAACTCAAACCTGCGACTGTTGCCCTCAAATTATCCGTTGTTCGACGTTTTTATCAAGCGGCCCTAGAACGAGGATTAATTAGTTTGAATCCTGCTAGTGGCATTAAACCACCCAAGTCTAAACGAGATACGACGGCTAATATAAATTATCTAGAAAAAGATGAAGTTGAATCTTTACTCGCCGGGATTCCTGATGATAATAGCTTAAAATCTGTGAGGGATAAGGCATTAATTGCGATTATGGCCCATAGGGGCCTCGGACGGTAGAATTACACCGTGCCAATATCAAAGATTTAATCAAACAGGGCAGTAATTACGGTATTCGAGTGGAAGGAAAGCGGAGTATTCGGATTGTTCCCCTAACGACTGATTTGGCCAATTTATTATTAAATTATTTAACAGTCCGCACTGAAAAAGGTGAAAAATTAAAGCCCGATACTCCTTTATTTATTGCGGTGGGTAATCGTGCCAAGGGAAAACGCATTTCTCGACGGGGGATTCGTTTAATTGTAGATGGGTATCTAATAGAAACAGAGTTAAAATATATGCCTGGTCGAGTGATTTCGACCCATAGTTTGCGTCATACGGCGGGGACTTTGGCGTTGCGATCAGGGGCAGAATTACGACAGCTTCAGGATCTGTTAGGTCATGCCGATCCTAGAACGACGGCGATTTATGCCCACGTTGCCGATCGCTGGGAAAATAATCCTGCCCTTAATGTGGAGATTGATTTATAGGATTTTTCAGAGTGATATGAATCAATGCCTAATTGGGTTAACGGGGGGAATTGCCACAGGAAAAACAACGGTTTCTAATTATCTAAGCGATCGCTATGGTTTCCCTATTTTAGATGCGGATATCTATGCCAAAGAAGCCGTAGAAGTTGATTCGCCTATTTTTGAAAAAATTATTCAACGTTACGGATCAGAGATTCAATTAGAAAATCGGGCATTAAATAGAACAAAGTTAGGCGATATTATTTTTAATAATACAGATGAAAAAATATGGCTAGAAGCTCAGATTCATCCCTACGTCAGAAAGCGTTTTCAGGAGGTGATTAATTCTCTAGACAACCAAATTATTGTGTTATCTATTCCTTTATTAATAGAAGCAAATTTAACCCATTTAGTGAGTGAAATCTGGGTCGTTTTTTGTCACTATGACCAACAAATTCAACGCCTACAGCAACGCAATAAATTAACAGAAGAACATGCGATCGCCCGTATTAAAAATCAATTACCCCTTACCGAAAAAATAAGTAGGGCGGATGTGCTCTTAGATAATTCTGGTGGTCTAGATTTTCTTTATCAACAGATTGATCAAATTGTTAAAGAAAGGATTCAACCATAGGCGATCGCGGCTTTAACCGAGTAATCGAAGAATTGATCCAACAAGCTATTTAAAATTAGAGATATTCAGTCATTAATAACTTAAATCGAGGATACTGTTGGAGAGGAGCAAAGAGCGGTTCCGTCATCGCTAAATCCGTATAGGTATCGGGGAAGAGAGCGATCGCTTTTTCGAGACAATCCACCGCTAGTTCCCAGTGACCTGCGGCCATCTGACAAAGAGCCTGGTCATACCAAGCGTAATCATCGTCTGGATTGATCGCCAGGGCTTTTTGATAACAGGTGATCGCTTGATTAAAACGACCAATAGTTTGGAAAATTTGTCCCTGTTGATACCACGACCAATAATCCTTGGGTTTTATTAATAAGGCTTGCTGATAATTCCTAAGAGCATCGGCAAAGCGTCCCCAGTAGCGCAGACAATCGGCCCTTCGGTAGGTTGCCCAATAATCATCGGGACGAACCGCCAACGTTTGATCAAAGGCCCTCAAAGCTTGGGAATACCGCCCCCAAAGACGATAGGCTTCTGCTATTCGGTAATGCGCCCAGTAATCATTCGGGAGAGTCAACAGAGCTTTTTCAAAACACGCGATCGCCTGTTCGTATTGCTTTAAGCCTTCGAGGTAAACGTAACCCTGGTCATACCAAGCCCAATAGTTTTGGGGATCAATTTTTAGGGCATTGTCATAACTTGCGATCGCCGCCTCATGTCGTCCCAGATTCTCTAAAATCACCCCTCGTTTGTACCATGACCAATAATCCTGGGGATAATAATCCAAAGCTCTCTCATAACTCATCAATGCTTCGGGATAACGCCCCTGATCTGACAGGGCATTAGCCTGCTGATACCAGCCTTGGTAATTATCAGGACGGCATTCTAGGGTATTAAAAACAGTCACAAAGGTAGATTTAGCCATAGGGATGAAGGGAATCGTGAGCAATTTTTTAGGTAATCAAACTTTGACACAATGCAAAAATTAAGATAAATAATTCTTTAATAACAAGTTATGAGTGGGTGATAATGTTACCGTCTGAATTACTAATCCATCGACGTAGTGGTGAAACTATTATCCCTAAACGTTTGCCGATTGACAATAGTATTACTGATTTAGCTCAGGAACAAATTGATTTATTTCAAGCAACCTTAGGAGAAACCCAGGGAATCCTTGATCAAAAATGTCTAGAATTAGAAGGAGATAGTCCTAATTATAAAGTCATTCGGGGCTTGGCACACCTTTTAAAAAATCATTTTTCAACCTTTGAAATCATTAGCCCCCTAGAGCCGATCGCCCTCAGAAAAAAAGTTTTTACCGCAGCCGCCTCTAAGATTTTCACCCCCCAACAAAGACAAGAACTATTAGAAAAATTAGCAACGACTTTAAACCAGGAGTTAAATCGAGAGGTTTTGCCGCCAGAAATTGAAAAGGGACTTTATGCAGACTTACCCGAAAATCGTATTTTCACCCAATTTGAACCTCCTGTAACGGAGACGTTAATTCATCGTTATAATCTCTCTCAGGTTCAAGGAATTTTCTATCGAGCGAATCATATTATTATTAATGCCCATCGCAATGATCCAGGGGAATATAAACTACTCTTTCGTTATCTTAAATTATTTCAATTAATGGCCTACATTGAAGGCGATGCCGATACAGGTTTTACCATTACTATTGATGGCCCCACCAGTTTATTTAAAGCTAATACCCGCTACGGTCTGGCTTTAGCAAAATTACTTCCCGCCCTACTGCACGTCAGTAAGTGGAATCTCCAGGCTAAGTTAACCAGTCAAGATAGTTATAGTGGAGAAGAAAAAATTACCTATTTTCAGTTAAGCGATCGCTGTGATTTAGTCACCCATTATCCACCAGGCAAACCCTACGACAGTATGTTAGAAGCTTCTTTTGCTAATAGTTGGGAGAAACTGAAAACCGATTGGCGATTAGAGCGAGAAGTCGATTTAATTCCCTTACCGGGGAGTGTCATGATTCCCGATTTTCGCTTAGTCCATCCTGATGGCAGAACTTTTTTATTAGAAATTGTCGGTTATTGGCGGACCTGAATATTTACAGAAGAAATTTTATCAAGTACGTCGCGCTGAGGTAGATAATTTGATTTTGGCGATTTCAGAAAGGCTTAATTTGGAAAAAGCGGGCGTTAAATTTACCGATACTCCTGCTCAGATTATTTGGTTTAAGGATAAACTCAATGCAAAAGCTGTTTTAGAAGTTTTAGATCGACAGGTCTTACATTAGCTCTCAATTCCCATCAAAAATAACCCAATTGCTCAACTGATCGGTTTCTAAATTCACTACACGCTCGCCTAAATTTTTTCCCTCCAAACGCGATCGCCTAATCACTCACCAACCAGCAAACAATAACGCTAATAAATCTGATAACAGTTATTGCTATTTACTGTTATTACAGCGACAATATTGATATCACGATTATTATAGGATTGGGTTTATGAATGTGTCTCTAACGCCTGAGCTAGAAAGCTTTATACAGGGAAAGGTGAATACTGGCTTGTACTATTCTGCCAGTGAAGTTGTGCGCGAAGGGTTGAGATTGTTGCAAGAACGGGATCAACTTCAGCAATTGCGTTTGCAGGAGTTACGTCAAGATATTCAGGCAGGTTTAGATAGTGGTGATGCTACACCCTTCGATATACAGGCAGTGAAGGCAAAAGCTCGGCAACGCAAGCAACAGAAGCAGGTTCAATAATGCCAATCCTTTTAAAGCGTCCGCTTGCTGAGTTAGACTTGCTGGATATTTGGGATTATATTGCGGATGATAGTCCAGATAGGGCAGATGATTTTTTAGATCGAATTGAAAGTAAGTTGATGACTTTAGCTCAGAATTCGGGTTTGGGTCGAAAAAGGTCAGAATTGTTGCCAGATTTACGAAGTTTTCCGATTGATAATTATGTTGTGTTTTATCAGCAAATTGATGGTGGTATTGATGTGATTCGGTTGCTTCATGGTTCAAGGGATATTGAGGAGGTATTTAAGCAGAGCTAATGTATGGCGATCGCCCAATTACTCACAACGCGATCGCCTAACCACTCAAACCAAAACGCGATCGCACTTCATCAGAGAAAGTGATCGCAATAACCCACAATCAGGTTATCATTTCCCATATTTGGATTGCGTTCCCTAACCCAACCCACAAGATCAATGATCGCACTACAACAAGACTCGTCAGGCTGCGATTACTCAAGAATTGTTAGAAGTTGTAGCAGGTTCTAACGCACTTTATTTGTTTGTGAATGATTTATAATTTAAGTGAGTATCGCATCAGTTAAGCGGCTCCCTTTTTATTTATTGTTTATTTTTAGAAGAAAAATGAATGACGGTGTAGCTTTACAAAAAACAAATCAAGGTTGGGCTTTTATTGATGAAGCAGAACTTGAAAATTTTGTTTGGAATAATTTACAAGAAATATTTGGATTTAAACCCTTAGCACGTCAATATTCTATCAAAGGAGAAATCTGTGATATTTTGGCAATCAGTGATGATGGCAAGTTGGTCATTATCGAATTAAAAAATGTGGAAGATCGTTATGTTATTAATCAGCTAACGCGCTACTATGATAATTTAATTGAAGAAAAGCCTTTTCAGGAGAAGCTTAACTATAATAAAGAAATTCTTTTATTTGCAATATGTCCAATTTTTCACCGTCACAATTTAATTGATCAAAAACATAGCCAGTTAAAATTTGATTTATTCAGGTTTTCTATTGTCAACAAAAATGAAGAATTTTATTTTCATCTGTCTCAGGTTGACGAAAAACCAAAAACAAAGATAGTAAAGATAAATTATCAAGAATTTAACTGGCAAAATCATGTAAATGAGAATATTTCTGAACCTCCAAGGATATTATTAGATTGGCTAGGAAGTTTAACGGAAATAGAAGCTAATAACTTAATGCAAATCAGGCATAAAATATTAAGCTTTGATCAAAGAATTGTAGAAAGAATAATTAGCAATAAAACTGTTATTTACGCCAGCAATTATGGAAAAGATAAATCGAGAAACTGCGCAGAATTTTATTTTGATAAAAAATCTAAAACAATAGCATTATTTTTATGGTTAATTGTTCCTAGTCGAAAAAATAAAACTATTGCTAGAATGCAGATTCATACGTTCGATCAATATACTTCATATTTTCGTTATATTCCCCTAAAATCAGGATTTATACCAGAAGAAGCACTAAATAATATTAATATTGGACATACTTTTTTTTCGGCTCCAGGTAATTCATTTGTAAAACAACAAGTATTTTCAGGAAATGGATTTAGAACAGTATGGGCATTGTCTGATAATACTATATGTCTTCATCATACGGAGTTTCTCATTAATAAAGCATTGCAAACATGGCTAGAAAGGGTTAGTCGATAGAGTTCTATTTTCTCCGTTTTTAAATTGAATGTCATTTCTTATCGCCTCTTACTCCAGTTTAAAATGCGATTATTAATCCTAGATTGTTAAACAGCAATGGGCCTTTACTCCAGTTTAAAATGCGGTCGCCCAACTAACCACAAAAAAAGTGATCGCCCAATCATCAGTGTAGGGAATCTATCTCAACCTCTCAATTAAGCGATTAAGCGATCGCTGACCGCGCAGAGCATTTGCAATAATCGTTAAAGCTCGACTCACCGCCGCATTAGAAGGAAAAAAACTGCCATCCACCACATAGAGATTATCCAAATCATGGGCGCGACAATCTTCGTCTAAAACCGACGTTTGGGGAGCATCGCCAAAACGACAGATTCCGCACTGATTCGCCATAACCTCTAGAGGAACTTCTCCACGCGGGTGCATGATGCCACGATGAAAATCATCTAGACTTTTTTCGATACTTTTTAACCCATTTAACCAACTCACTTCGTACAGATGAATCGTATCAGGATAGGGTAAATCATGGTCATTTAGGGGAGGGAGAAGATTCTCAAACATCGTACTTTTCGATATTTAGAACTATGAATCATCAGAAACTTTTTGCCTGAAAGAGATTAACTGTTGGAACCAACTTGAGTGACTGATATTTTGCCACAGCATAACGCAACCAGTTGCTAACATCCACAGCAGACCCACACCATTTAAGAGTACATAAAGCGGCTCAAGGGTTGTCCCCAAATATTCCCCTTCATGAATCACCATTAAAAAATGTAGTTGATCTCGATTGAGTCCTAGCCAACTTTTTCCCAGCCGATAGGAAACTCCTGTGAAAACTGTAACAGTCAGGGGTAGCAATACAAGGGGGGCTACCTTGCGATGTAGTGTGCGGAATTGTCGAATATCCATTTATCTAAAATTATTTAAAGTGACGAGCTAAACCACTCATATAATCACAAATAATCCAGGTTATCAGTACCTAAGTCTAAAATAATCCAAAAATCAGATTTTTGATTGCTAAGCAAGTTTAAATTTACTCTCTGATAAGCTTTCACAAAGAAAAGTCAGCAAGTCCGACCAATTGAATTTGGGCTTGAATTTGGTAAGAGTGGAGTCTAGGGTTTCAGGAATGCGATCGCGACAGTTGGGTTTCCAGACCCCAAAAACTAACCCAGGACGTTGAAATAGATTAAAGTGTGAGAAGCGATAAAAATGAATAAGAATTGTACTCTATGCACATCAGTGAACTGACACATCCAAACCAGTTGCACGGGTTGTCAATACGTCAACTAGAGGAAATCTCTCGACAAATCCGAGAAAAGCACTTAGAGACCGTTGCCAAAAGCGGTGGTCATCTAGGGCCAGGTCTAGGCGTAGTTGAACTCACCGTCGCCCTCTATTCCACCTTAGATCTAGACCATGATAAAGTCCTCTGGGACGTGGGACATCAAGCCTATCCCCACAAAATGTTAACGGGTCGGTATCATCGTTTCCATACCCTCCGACAAAAAGACGGGATCGCAGGTTATTTAAAACGTTCTGAAAACAGATTCGACCATTTTGGCGCAGGTCACGCTTCTACCAGTATTTCGGCGGGTTTAGGGATGGCTCTGGCGCGGGATGCCAAAGGGGAAGACTTTAAAGTTGTCTCTATCATCGGCGATGGCGCACTCACGGGGGGTATGGCCCTAGAGGCGATTAACCACGCGGGCCACTTACCCCATACAAACTTGATGGTGATCCTCAACGACAACGAGATGTCCATTTCTCCTAATGTGGGTGCAATTTCTCGCTATCTCAATAAAGTCCGACTTAATCCTGCTGTCCAAAATTTAGCGGACAATTTAGAAGAACAATTTAAACATTTACCCTTTTTCGGTGACTCTTTAACCCCAGAGATGGAACGAGTCAAGGAAGGCATGAAACGTTTGGCCGTTCCCAAGGTGGGAGCCGTCATTGAAGAACTTGGTTTTAAATATTTTGGCCCTATTGATGGGCATAATTTAGAGGAATTAATCGATACCTTTAAACAGGCCCATAAGGTACAAGGCCCCGTTTTTGTCCATGTTGCTACGATTAAAGGCAAGGGTTATGAGTTAGCCGAAAAAGATCAGGTTGGTTACCACGCCCAAAGTCCCTTTAACTTGGCGACAGGTAAGGCGATTCCTTCCAGTAAACCTAAACCCCCTGGTTATTCCAAGGTTTTTGCCCATACTCTCACGACGCTCGCCGAAAACAATCCTAAAATTATTGGCATTACGGCGGCTATGGCCACGGGAACAGGCTTGGATAAATTTCAGGCGAAACTGCCTAAACAATACATAGATGTCGGTATCGCAGAACAACACGCCGTTACCCTCGCCGCAGGTCTGGCCTGTGAGGGAATGCGTCCTGTGGTGGCGATTTATTCGACGTTCTTACAGAGGGGTTACGACCAGATTATCCATGATGTTTGTATTCAAAATTTACCCGTCTTTTTCTGTTTAGACCGAGCAGGAATTGTCGGTGCGGATGGCCCCACCCATCAAGGAATGTATGACATTGCCTATCTGCGGTGTATTCCCAATCTGGTGATTATGGCTCCCAAGGATCAGGCCGAACTGCAACGGATGGTGGTCACGGGGGTTGAATATACCGAAGGCGCGATCGCGATGCGTTATCCCAGGGGCAATGGTCAAGGCGTTCCTCTGATGGAAGAAGGTTGGGAAGCGTTACCCATCGGCAAGGCAGAGATTTTGCGGAGTGGGGATGATGTCCTGATTTTGGGCTATGGCTCTATGGTTTATCCTGCTTTGCAAGCCGCCGAAATTCTCAGTGAACATGGGGTAGAGGCTACGGTGATTAATGCTCGTTTTGTGAAACCCCTAGATACGGAATTGATTTTGCCCCTAGCGAAACGTATCGGTAAAGTTGTCACCCTCGAAGAAGGCTGTCTCATGGGCGGTTTTGGTTCGGCGGTCTTAGAAGCTTTTTCGGACAATAATGTGTTGGTTCCCGTCAAACGCTTGGGCGTTCCTGATATTTTGGTGGATCATGCTGAACCGAATGAATCTTTTGCTAGCTTGGGTTTAACCACTCCCCAAATTGCGGATCAGGTTTTGGAAGCATTTTTCAGTGAGAGCAAAACGCCTGTTGCAGTCGGTTAATTTTGATTGAATTGTGAAATATTAATTTCCCTTGTTTTAGGTAACAGGGGATTTTTTTGTGAACTTAAAAAGGCGATCGCGAAAACCCTCATAACAAAAAGGCATCCATGACAGATGCCCCAAATTTCGCCTGAATAGGTAATTTACTTAAAACCAACGGCGGCTTGCCAAACGAAAGCAAGTAACAAAAAGAAGACTGGAATAACAGGCAGAACGTCCACGAGAGGATCAAAGATCTGATAGGCTTCGGGCAGTTTAGCCAATAATAGCGTAATTTCCATTGTTTGAGTTCCCTTTTTAACAGACAAATATAACAAATTGGTTGATTTAAAGACAATCCTACCATGTTTTGTCCGTAATCCTGGGGTTTCTTGAGGGGCTTACGGGCGATCGCGTGATAATCATCGTCCCCCATTCCAAATCTGACTATTTTCGTTATATTTAAAATTTATTTGCGTTGAATTACTCTTTCGATAACAGGTGGTTCACCGTCAGTTCCAATCAATAATTGTCTGGAATCCAAAATATAATTGTGTTTATCATCCGAACCTATGAATTTGTTTCCCTCCTTTTGGACAGGAATCCGTTGATAACCCGTTCCATCGTGGAAGAGCTTTATCATTTGAAAACTAGCTTCTCCAACGCAAATCGTAATCAAATAATTCTTGGTTTTAAAAAAAGCATATTCTCTGGTTAGTCCACAAACACTAGTAGAAGCAGAGGCTTTTTGAGCAAAACTAGTCCCTAAAACGGCTGTACTTGTCATTACTAACAATGTAATAATTGCTTTCGTAAATAATGATTTTTTAAAAAATAAACTGTTCATTTTCTTTAATACCCAACGATTTTTATCGAACATTCAATTATTAAACCACAAACCCAAAAGTTTTGACCTGCAATTTTATTCTTAAAGCTTTATCAAAGGGCCGAAGTGAATTTGGTATAATGGATTGCCTCATTGTCAATCAACTATTGCTCATCAAGTCTAAACTTATTATGTTACAAGCTGAAATCGTCGGACTGCCCAATGTGGGAAAATCAACTCTTTTTAATGCTCTGGTGGCAAATGCTAAGGCGGAGGCGGCAAATTTTCCGTTTTGTACCATTGAACCCAATGTGGGGGTTGTCTCTGTTCCCGACGATCGCCTGGGAATTTTAGCCAAAATCAGCCAATCGGTTAAGATTATTCCCACCCGTATGGAATTTGTGGATATTGCGGGATTGGTTAAGGGAGCGAGTCAAGGGGAAGGCTTAGGGAATCAATTTTTAGCCAATATTCGGGAAGTGGACGCGATCGTTCATGTGGTGCGCTGTTTTGATGATGACGATATTATTCATGTCTCTGGCTCGGTTGATCCTGAACGCGATATTGAAGTGATTAATTTAGAATTAGCCCTAGCGGATTTATCCCAAGTCGAAAAACGTTTAGAACGGGCAAAAAAACAATCTAAAGGCAATAAGGATCTGCAAGTCGAAATTGAAGTTTTAGAAAAAATTGTCGCTCTTTTAAATGAAGGCCAACCTGCGCGTAAATTAACTTTAACCGAAGAAGAAGAATTATTAATTAAACCTTTGGGATTATTAACTCGTAAACCGATTATTTTTGCCGCGAATGTCTCAGAAGAAGATTTGGCATCGGGTAATGATTGGGTTAAAAAAGTTGAAGTGATCGCGACCCAAGAAGGGGCTAAAGTTGTTATTGTTTCCGCTCAAGTGGAAGCAGAATTACTGGAATTACCCGAAGAGGAACAATTGGATTATTTAGCATCTCTCGGCGCGACGGAAGGAGGACTCAAATCGCTGATTAAAGCAACCTATGAGTTATTGGGATTACGGACTTATTTAACCACAGGCCCGCAAGAAACTCGCGCTTGGACAATCCAGGCAGGAATGAAAGCCCCCCAAGCCGCAGGAGTCATTCATACGGATTTTGAACGGGGTTTTATTCGAGCGGAAACCGTTGCCTTTAACGATTTAGTTGCCACAGGGGGAATGCAAGCGGCTAAAGAAAAAGGATTAGTCCGCAGTGAAGGCAAAGAATATGTCGTCCAAGAAGGGGATGTGTTATTATTCCGTTTTAATGTTTAAATAAAGATATTTAAAACTCATTTAATGAATATAGGAGCTAAAAGATGAATCTCGTTGGTTTATTAGTCGCTTGGTTAGTGACTTCTGTTAGCCTATTCTTGATTTCCAAGTTACCAACTGGTGTGGAAATTAGTAGTTTTCAAAAAGCGTTAATTTCTGCCATTGTTTTCGGGTTACTCAACGCTTTTGTCCGTCCTGTGATCGCGTTCTTTGCTTTGCCCATCACATTTTTAACCTTTGGATTATTTTCTGTTGTCATCAATGCGATTATTTTTGGTTTAGCCGCCGCTTTAGTGGATGGTTTTTCTCTCAGATGGGGATTTTGGAGTGCTTTAATCGGAGCCTTTTTATTAGGTTTTATTAATTCTCTGATTTATCGATTTTTACCCCTTTAGCTTAAGAGGGCGATCGCGTTTTATAAAAAAATTTGAGGCGCGATCGCCTTTCTATTAGGTTCGGCATAAGGTAAAGTCTGATTTATTCTGAAATAAAAACTTTATTTTCTTATTAAATTTAGATTTAACTGCATTCATCTAAAATAATGTTAACTTAGTGAATATTGTTAGACGAATTGAATTCAGATCTTATGGGAGTGTCATGAGTCTTTGTATTAATCCCAAGTGTGAACTAGCTAAAAATCAAGTTGACCAAAGGCAAAATCTTTTTTGCTCAGATTGTGGTTCGAGTTTATTGATCAATGATATATACCGAGTTCTACGTTATTTGGGAGTTGGGGGATTTGGTTGGACAGCCTTAGTCGATGATGGAGATTCTCTAAAAGTTCTCAAAGTTTTACATAATACCGATCCCAAGGCAATTAGTTTATTTGATCAAGAAGCTGAGGTTCTACAGAGACTAAATCATTCAGGTATCCCAAAAGTCGAAGTAGGGGGACGTTTTAATTACTATCCCAAGGGAAGTAATATACCATTGCGTTGCTTGGTAATGGAATTTATTGAAGGTGAAAACCTAGAAAATTATTTAGAGAAACGGAATTATCGTCCCATTTCTGAACAGGCGGCAGTTCGTTGGTTACGCGAATTGGTAGAAATTTTAGATTTGGTACATAGAGCTAACTATTTTCATCGAGATATTAAACCTGGCAATATCATGATTCGTAATACTGGTCAATTAGCTTTAATTGATTTTGGGACAGCACGAGAAGAAACTCAAACCTATTTACAAAAGCAACAGGGACAAGCAGTAACAGGAATTATTTCTATAGGCTATACTCCCCATGAACAATCTAATGGTCAGGCAGAATACCGCTCTGATTTTTTTGCGTTGGGTCGTACTTTTGTTTTTTTATTAACGGGCAAGCATCCCCACGAGTTTATTGAAAGTTTAAAACAGGGTTTACAATGGCAGGAAGAAGCTCAATTGTATAGTCAAGCTTTGCGTGACTTTATTAATCGTCTTATGTGTGCTGATTTAGAAGACAGACCTCGCAATACTCAATCTGTTTTAAGAGAATTATCTGTATTAGAAGCAAGTTATAAACCTACTTCTACATTATCACCAACTATCGCCCTAGCATCGCATTCACTCCCAAAAACTTCAAAGAATTTAGTGGTTTCTCCATCTGTTCAACAGAATAAGACATCTTTAAAAAAGTTGTTGGTAATGTTAGGATCATTTGCGGTGGGAGGAATAACAATAACAGGGTTGAATCTGTTACTGAAAACAAAAGTACCTTCCTCTTCTGTTCCAACTACTTCTGAAGCATCCCAAACAAATCCTTCTAAAACTTCACAATTACCGACAGAACGAATCTCTGAAAGTAAACCTGAACATTTACCTGATCCAACGCAAGTAGTTTTAAAATATTATGATGCTCTCAATAGAGGTGAATATCAACAAGCGTGGAATATGTTACCCTTTAGTTTACAAAATAATAAAAAAATTCATCCTGATGGTTATTATTCTTTTAAAAACTGGTTTCAGAAAATTACGCCTATAACTCTTACCAATGTTTATTCAGCCCCGAAAGTCGCAGGTTCAAATATTGGAATAGTTAATGTTCAATATAGTTCTCTTCTGAACGGAAAACCTCTATCAATGACTGTACGTTATGAATTGGTTTGGAATGAATCTAATCAAAAATGGGAAATATCCTCTGTCAAAAAAGTTTAGTAACATTATTAAAAAATCCCTCAGTTGAGGCGCGATCACCTTTTTTCAATTTGGAGTTAATATGACAAGAGTATTATATGAAACGGATTACAATCAATGGGTCAATGAAACCGTGCAACAATTACGAGAACGGCAATTTGACGGAGTGGATTGGGACAATTTAATTGAAGAAATTGAAGATATGGGAAAAAGCCAAAAACGAGCATTGGAAAGCTTTTTAACCCGTTTAGTGGAACATCTTCTCAAACTCTCCTATTGGGAATCTGAAAAAGAAAGAAATGGCAATCGTTGGAAATCAGAAATCGTTAATTTTCGTTATCAAATCCATAAAAGATTAAAAGAATCACCTAGCCTACGCCCAGAATTAGAATTTATTTACGCTGAAATTTTTCCCGTTGCGATTAAATCTGTCTCCCAATTGTTTCCGTTAGAAAAAGATGCTTATATTCCCCTCGAAAAAACCTTAGATAATGATTGGTTTCCTGAATGATTTTTAGATAATTTTAGATAATAAGTTGAGTCAATTATGAACACTCAAAATCTAGTAGAAAAACCCTATATCGAATTTCCCGATCACACCCAATTACCTGAATCGGATGGAACTATTGGGGCAAACTTTCAAGAACATCCCCAGGGGATTCTATTAACGGATTCTATTACCCCTGTCCTACAAAACATTCATCCCGATGGACAATACTGCATTGGTCAAGATTCAGGAATTTATTGGAGAATGGTCGATCCTCCCGAAACAGGAGCCGAAGCCCCAGACTGGTTTTATGTTAGTAATGTCCCCCCAATTTTAGCAGGAGAAATTCGACGTTCCTATGTTTTATGGCGAGAATCTATTCCTCCTTTAATTGCCATTGAATTTGTTTCAGGTAATGGTTCAGAAGAACGAGATAAAACCCCTTGGCAAGGTAAATTTTGGGTCTATGAAACCGTCATTCGTCCCGCTTTTTATGCTATTTATGAAGTTAAATTAGCGCGGGTCGAAGTTTATCATCTCATTGAAAATCGCTATCAATTAGCGACTCCTAATGAACGGGGACATTATCCTATTGAACCGCTAGGAGTTGAGTTAGGAATCTGGCAAGGACACTACCAAAATCTGGATTTACCTTGGTTGCGATGGTGGGATCGTGAGGGGAATTTGTTACCAACAGGTAATGAACGCGCAGCTCAAGAACAACTGAGAGCCGACAAAGCGGAACTTCAATTACAACAGGAAAACGAAAACTTACAACAGGAAAAGAACGCTCTCAAAAATTAGCAGACCGTTTACGAGAATTAGGCATTGATCCTAATAATTTATCCTAATTTTCAAAATTCAAAATTTTCAAATTACCTATGCTTATTCCCCTCACTCGCGAAACCTTTGAACAAATGATTCCTGTGATTGCTACAGGCCCACAATATTCCTACGTTTGGGGAAAATGGCGTGACTTTTTGCGGCGATTACTAATTTCTTTGGTCATTGTCGTTACTCTTTGGATTATCGGTTTGTTAATGGGAAAAACTGGGGAATCCTTGAAATTATTGTTGTATTTTATCGGGGGACTCTATTGGTTTTGGTCGCCTGTTTATGTCGCCAGTGTTCGCAATAATACCTATCGTCGCTATCCCTACGCAGGATTTTGGCGCGGAAAAGTTTTAGATGTATTTATCACCGAAGAATTAATTAATGAAGAGCAACGGGCTAATAAATTTGGGGAATTAGAAATTATTGAAAATCGAGAACGGCGCATTAATGTGGAAGTCGGCGATCGCGAAGGATTTCGGGCGACTATCCAGGCTCCTATCAAACGGAGCTATAAACCGATCGCGAGGGGACAGGTCGCAGAAATGTTAGTTTTATCAAAACAACCTGAATTAGAACGTATTGACAAGATCACCGATATTTATTTACCCCAGTTTGATTTGTGGGTGGGGGATTATCCTTTTTTACGACGGGATTATTTCAAGGTTATCAGTAGTGAATTAGGGGGTAATCCTAACCGCGATCGCCCTTCTCGCCCTCCCAATGCCCAAGTTCGGAAGCGTTTACGTTAAGAGAATGTAATAAAACTTGGATTTTTCAAAAAATTTATAAAGCTTAACAAAATCATCTTGACTTGCCTTTTCCCAAGCCCAAAAGTCCTTTGGGTAGGTTTTTCTGAAATTTTTTCATAGATTGAAGTCTATCCAAAGAATTGATCCCAGTCAGATTAATCGCCGATTTTCCTTGCTATAGCGTGGTCTTGAGAAAAAATACTCATGGGATTTGATGCGATCGCCCATGATTGTTTGCTTATTGTTCCGCTTTACTATAAATAAAATTATAAATTGTCTTAAAATCTATTTATAAGGCTTTTATGAGTTTTAAACAGATATTTAATATTAAAAAAGTTTATATAATCTTATTTACTTTTATTTAAGCTATTTTTGAGATTATCCAGACCTTTCCTTTCTCGAAAACTTGGTCAATAATGCAACTAATGACATTAAAAACAAAACCAACACATCACTAGGAGAAAAGACTTTGACTTTAACACTCTCAGTTTACGGAAAAGGCGGCATCGGCAAATCCACAACCAGTTGCAATATCTCCACAGCTTTGGCAAAACGGGGTAAAAAAGTCTTACAAATCGGCTGTGACCCCAAACACGACAGCACCTTTACGCTGACAGGTTTTCTCATTCCCACCATCATCGACACATTACAAGAAAAAGATTTCCACTACGAAGATATTTGGCCCGAAGATGTCATCTACAAAGGTTATGCAGGAGTTGATTGCGTAGAAGCGGGTGGCCCTCCTGCGGGTGCGGGTTGTGGCGGCTATGTCGTCGGCGAAACGGTCAAACTACTCAAGGAATTAAATGCCTTTGATGAGTATGACGTGATTTTGTTTGATGTCCTCGGTGACGTAGTTTGCGGTGGTTTTGCGGCTCCTTTGAACTATTCGGACTATTGTTTAATCGTCACAGACAATGGTTTTGATGCCCTATTTGCCGCCAATCGCATTGCCGCTTCCGTTCGGGAAAAAGCTCGGACACATACATTGCGGTTAGCGGGTTTGATTGGAAATCGAACCTCGAAACGGGATTTGATTGATAAATATATCGAAGCCGTTCCCATGCCTGTGTTAGAAATTTTGCCCTTAATTGAAGATATTCGGGTTTCTCGCGTCAAGGGTAAAACCCTCTTTGAAATGGCTGAAACCGATCCTTCTTTGAATTATGTCTGTGATTATTATTTGAATATTGCCGATCAAATTTTATCCCAACCCGAAGGTGTGATTCCTAAAGATTCTCCTGATCGGGAATTGTTTAGCTTATTGTCTGATTTCTATCTCAATCCTGAACAACCTCCTGTCCCCTCTGCGGAAAAAGAGTTGGAATTGATGATGGTTTAAGTTTCTGTAGGGGCGTATAGCGTACGCCCTTTGTTTAATATAAAAAATCTGGAGAATTCAATCATCATGACCGTTGCTATCGAAAACACCGCCCCTTCCGAACTTAACTTTGAATGTGAAACAGGTAATTATCATACCTTCTGCCCTATTAGCTGTGTCGCCTGGCTTTACCAAAAAATTGAAGATAGTTTCTTCCTCGTCATCGGTACAAAAACCTGTGGTTACTTCTTGCAAAATGCAATGGGAGTCATGATTTTTGCGGAACCCCGTTATGCAATGGCCGAACTGGAAGAAGGGGATATTTCTGCCCAACTTAATGATTACGCCGAACTCAAACGCCTTTGTCTGCAAATTAAACGCGATCGCAATCCGAGTGTGATTGTCTGGATCGGAACCTGCACGACTGAAATTATCAAAATGGATTTGGAAGGACTGGCTCCTAAACTCGAAGCTGAAATTGGTATTCCTATCGTCACCGCACGGGCCAATGGCTTAGATTATGCCTTTACTCAAGGAGAAGATACCGTTCTCGCCTCAATGGTGCATAAATGTCCTAGTCCCGTTCAGGTCAAAGCAGAAGGCGAAAAAGAAGAGCGTAATTCTATCCAAAAATTGCTCAACTTTGGCCGCAAAAAAGAAGACATCAAAGAAGATACGGCTTTTGTCGATCATCAGCCTCTAGTGCTGTTTGGTTCCTTGCCCGATCCCGTTGTCACCAATTTGACCCTAGAACTCAAAAAACAAGGCGTTCAAGTCTCAGGTTGGCTCCCTGCTAAACGTTACACCGAATTACCCGTAATTGATGAAGGTTACTATGTGGCAGGGGTTAATCCTTTCCTAAGCCGTACTGCGACAACCTTAATGCGTCGTCGTAAATGTAAACTGATTGGCGCACCATTTCCCATTGGCCCCGATGGAACCCGTGCTTGGATTGAAAAAATTTGCTCCGTGTTAGGCGTAGAACCTAAAGGGTTAGCCGAACGGGAAGCCCAGATTTGGGAAAGTCTAGAGGACTATATCCAGTTAATTCGGGGTAAATCGGTCTTTTTAATGGGTGATAATTTGCTGGAAGTTTCCCTGGCTCGTTTTCTCATTCGTTGTGGCATGACCTGTCAGGAAATCGGTATTCCCTACATGGATAAACGCTATCAGGCGGCTGAATTGGCACTTTTGGAAAAAACCTGTCAGGAAATGGGCGTTCCTTTACCAACTATTGTGGAAAAACCCGATAACTATAATCAGATTCAACGGATTTATGACCTAAAACCTGATTTAGTGATTACGGGTATGGCCCATGCGAATCCCTTAGAAGCACGGGGAATTAATACGAAATGGTCTGTGGAGTTCACTTTTGCCCAAATTCATGGCTTTACGAACGCTCGCGATATTTTGGAATTAGCGACCCGTCCTCTGCGTCGGAATAACAATTTGAAAGAGTTGGGTTGGGAAAAATTAGTTCAGGAAGAGGCAAGAGTTTAAAGAGAGATTTTCTTGCGCAAAATGCCAGCATTTCATAATAAATTGAAAATCCTGGTAGGGGCAATTCATGAATTGCCCTTACTCAATTCTTGGAGATGACCGTAACTTTCAAGGAAATAAGCCTGCATAATGGAAGATAAAATCCCCCTTATCAAATTCGTTATGCAGACTAATCAAACTCTCGAATCATCATCCTCATCAACCCAATGGCAAATAAAACTTCTCTATGATGGGGAGTGTCCTCTCTGTGTGCGAGAAGTGAATTTTTTGCAAAAGCGCGATCGCGGCCGAGGATTAGTCAGTTTTGTGGATATTGCCGAAGATGATTATGATCCGGCAGAAAACGGTGGCGTAGATTTTGCCACTGCAATGGGACGAATTCATGCGGTGTTAGCCGATGGTTCTGTCATTCAAAATGTGGAAGTCTTTCGTCGCGTCTATGAAATTTTGGGGATCGGTTGGATCTATGGGGCGACTAAATGGCCAATCATTGGCCCCGTTGTCGATGCCATTTATGGTATTTGGGCTGATTGGCGATTGGCTTTAACGGGACGACCTGATCTGAAGACAATTTTGGCGGAACGGGAAGAACGGTTAAAATCAGGGGAAACGGGGCGGTGTCGGCTTTAGTCGAAAGGGCTGATTGCGACGGGTTATTTTTAAATAATCAACTCAGTCTTTGTCTGACTTAACTGACTTAACAGTTTCTTTTT
This sequence comes from uncultured cyanobacterium, assembly GCA_963807635.1. GTDB lineage: Bacteria > Cyanobacteriota > Cyanobacteriia > Cyanobacteriales > Microcystaceae > Snowella. The sequence continues at coordinate 26,621 of CAWEDJ010000028.1, read as the reverse complement.
CATTGGTTTCATGGGAACGAATTCCCCAAAAAACGTCATAGAGAAAATTCCAGAAATTTTTCCCTTCTAATAATCCCAGGGATTGGTCACAGCCTTTATGATCTAGAAGGGGTTTGGTGGTGATATAGGCGGGTTGATATTGATACCAGGGAATAGAGGGCCATAAATGGTGAATGAGGTGATAATTCTGACCAAAAATCATCAAATTTAAGATAGGGCTGGGATAAACTCTGGCGTTTTTCCAGCGATCGCGTTCTTGGAAGGGGCGATGGGGTAAATAATCAAAAAATAATCCGAGGGTGACACCCACGACGAGGGCGGGAACAAACCAAAAATTCATCACATAACCGATGAAACCGTAGTGAATTCCTAGAAAAACAATCGTGAAGAGAAATAAACGACTCAAAAACCACTCTAACAATTCATTTTTGCGCCACAGCTTTCGTTTAAAAAAGAAAATCTCATGATAGAAAAAACGGGCCGCAATCAACAGTAACGGGCCACCGGTTGAAACAAAATGATCGGGATCGTTTTCAGGATCGTTAACGTGGGCATGGTGTTGCAGATGAACCCTAGTAAAGACGGGAAAGGCAAAACCCAACATCAAAGCACTGCCATGACCCATAATGGCATTCATCACCCGATTACGGTGGGCCGCATTATGGGACGCATCATGAATCACTGTTCCCGAAATATGTAAAGCCAGCACATCCGCACTAAAGCAAATCCAATCGGGCCAACCCCATTGCCAATAGGCGAAGATCGAGCAAGTGATCAGCGATAACGCCGTAAAAAACATGATGACATTTGGATTAATTCCCCCCTGAGCTTTTAAAAACTCCTTGGGGACAGTTGGCAGCGTTTGGGTCGCCTGCATCTCGCTGATATGCTCCTTATCCGTGAAAAATAAAACCGCTTCTGGTTAGTTTATAGTATTTAGGGGGTTTAATAAAGATTTGTATCATTAACGCATCTTATCTAATCGGGCTTCAGAAATTACATTTTTTAAATCTAAAGTAAATCTTAAAATCTCAGTTTTCAACCGATCTCCAGGACAACGGGGCTTGTTTAAGCATCTTTGAGAAACTAAATTTTTCAACAAAATTGGCTTTAATCGGGATTAATTTAATTAAAAAGGAAGGTTTGAAAGATTTCCCGCGATCGCTTTGACTTGTTGGTAGAGTTCCATCAGGCGATCGCCTTCGATCTGGAGTTCGGGATCGGGATAATTTTCCAAAACTTCGATCAACCGAATATCATCATTGGTGTTGACTGAGGCGATGAGGGCGTTCCGTAGGGATTCCTTACTGTTTTGTGATGAAGGTGAACTGATCACTTCAGTCAATTTATTTAAAAGATATTTTCCTGCAAAGCTATCGAGGAGATTAGATAAAACCGTTGGTGTAACGGTAATGGATTGATTAAGAATCTGTCGCAACTCTTCAGGTTTTTTATTGACCAAATCCAAGTAGGTATGCAATTCAGGAGAAGCTTCCCCCGTTTGGCTCAATGTACTCAATTGCGCGACAGAAATAGATTCTTGTAAAACGTTATATTTTAAAATAACTGTTTCTGCGGCGTGGACAGGGGCGATCGCGCCCAGGGAGCCGATGACGGAAAATAGGAAAATCCAAGATTTCATGGTCTCTAGTAGCTGAATAAATAACAAGGGAACTCACTTCAATGTCCCAACCCCTATACTAAGAGATAGAAAGACAGAATGGACATCACCGAGGATGCGCTATGACGGTAACTCCCAATCCCGCTATCATGAAATCGATTGAACAGCTAGATTATGCTGTAACAGTTGGAGATGTAGCCGCTAAAGCGGGTTTAGAAATTAATTTTGCCCAACAGGGATTAATGACCCTCGCCTCAGAGGTGGGAGGGCATTTGCAAGTGGCAGATTCAGGGGAAATAGTTTTTCAGTTTCCGAAAAACTATCGCACGGTTCTGCGTAATAAATATTGGCGATTACGGCTCCAGGAAACCTGGGAAAAGATTTGGAAGGTACTTTTTTATATTATTCGCATTTCCTTTGGCATTGTTTTAGTCGCTTCTATTATTTTGATGATGGTCGCGATCGCGGCAATTTTGATTGCAGTCAATTCAGGAAAAGATAGCAATGATTCTCGTGATGATCGTGGCGGTGGTTTTTTCTTTTTTCCGACGGATATTTTCTGGTTTTTTAGTCCAGGCGGCAATTATAACCGTTATGAAGGAGATTACAACAGACCCCAAAAAGCAAAAAGTGAGATGAATTTTCTCGAATCTGTCTTTTCCTTTCTGTTTGGAGACGGCAATCCTAACTACAATTTAGAAGAGAAACGTTGGCAAGACATTGGAGCCGTTATTCGTAATAATCAGGGAGCTGTAACCGCCGAACAAATCGCACCCTATTTAGATAATGTGACAACTCTTAATCAGGAAACAGAAGATTATATTCTACCCGTTCTAGCTCGTTTTAATGGTTATCCTCAGGTTTCCCCTGAAGGTAATCTCATTTATTCCTTTCCCGAACTACAAGTCATGGCCAAACGACGGCGATCGGATGACATCACCAACTATTTACAAGAAAAACTCTGGAAATTTAGTCAAGCCGAAAGTAGTCAAATTATGTTGTCTATTGGGTTAGGAGGACTCTACATTATTTTGGCGTTGGTATTAGGAAATCTTCTGCAAAAATATGTGGTTGATATGGTTTTAATTACCTTTGTTCAGGGAATTTATCCCGCACTATTAACCTATGGAATTGCTTTTTTAACTATTCCTCTCATTCGTTATTTTTGGATTCAAAATAAAAATAAACGGATTGAATCTCGTAATCAACAACGTCAAAAGATGTCAGAAAAAGTTCTTAAACCCACTGCAACCCTGCGCCAAAAATTACAATTTGCCCAACAATTTGCCAATCAAACCGTCATCACGGCGGTAGATATTACCTATTCCACCGATCAGGATTTGTTAGAACAGGAAGCTAATCGTTCTGACAAAATTGATCAAGAATGGCAAAAACGTTTAGAATCTCAGTAAGTTTACAGTGACAAGAATAATCAATGCGATCGCGCCGAATTGTTACTATAAATTGAGAATAAAACTCTTTCTTTGGTGAAAATCTGCCTCTTTTGCTACATGAGTTAACGCCCAGTAGGTGATTGCATCTTGTTTAGAAATTAGGTTATTAATTTTACGCTCAATCACTGCGGTAATACCGACTTCTAAAGATTGCGTCGAAGGAATAATTGGCTCTAAATCCAAACTTAAAGATAGGGTTAAACTATTGGGTTTAACTTTCACTAAAAATGGTAAAGATTCAAAGGCTAATTCTTCAGCCATGCCCTGTCGATAATCATCAAAGCAATAAATATTCCAATGGCCCCCAGGAGAAAGATTAAATTCCCAATATTGTGGACTATTTTTTAACCCTAGAAAAAATTCAAAACAGGTGGTTTGCCACAGTTCATTGCGTCGAGAAGGATTCCCATCAGGAGGCGTAACCGCGACTTGTTGAATTTCGCCTATTAATTCAAAGGTAATGTTGACTTGTTGTTCTAGACGTTCAATCTGTCCAGTAATTTCTATCTCAGGATGGGGACGATTATCAGGAAAAGGAATTAGGGAAAAGTGAGTCATCTTAAATCAGTGATTAATTGACGAATTTGGGATTCTTGCTTTTCAATACTTTCGGTTAATTTGAATTGGACTAAGGCTCTTGCTAAATTGTGATCAGGATATTTGACCTTAAAATAAATATTACCCGCCAAATAATCAGTAAAAAAACGTAATCCTAATTCAAAACTAATTAAACGAATAGCATCGAAAAGAAAAGCATAATCATTGTCAATTAAAAATGTTCTGGCAACTTCTAAATAACCCGTTAAGATTCCCCGACAAAGCTCTAAATCAAAATAAATATTCTGCCAATCCTGGGTTTCTTCTCCCATCGGATTACAGCCCGATCGCAGACAATCGCCAATATCATAGTGAACAAGCCCAGGTTTCACCGTATCCAAATCAATGACACTAATGGCTTTTCCCGTTTGATTATCAAACATGACGTTATTGACCTTGGGATCACCGTGCATCAAACGCAGGGGCAATGTACCTTCCTGTTTGGCATTTTCTAGGACAGAACACCATTCAGCGCGATCGCGGACAAAGTTTAAACCATACTCCACTTCAGGGGAAGATTTAACCGTATTTTGGGCTAAAATCTTTTCGTATTGCTCTAAATAAAGGGGCGTAATATGAAAACCTTCGAGGGTATCGGTTAACTGTTCGCTGGGCAGATCGCTGATAAGGTTATGGAACATTCCCAGGGCATAACCGACCTCTTGGGCATGGGAAACATCGGCAATCAGATCAAAGGATTCCGAACCTTCAATAAAACTAATGGCTCGCCAATAATCACCTTCTACCGTATTCCAGTGATCTGGCCTGTTTTAGTTAAAATAACTCTAGGAATTTCCAGGGACGAGTTTGGGGGGTATTTTGCAGTTTTTTATGGACGTGTTCGGTCAAAATATACATATTTTTCATGACCCGTTGGGGATGCCGAAAAACGTTGGTATTAATCCTTTGTAAAACAAACCGAGTTTGCTCCAGGTCGTCCAAACTCACCAAAAAGGTATCGTTAATATTGCCATTTCCCAAGGCTTGAATATCGGTGATGTTGCCCTGATGGGAAAATTGCTCGGCAATACTCATTAGGGGATCAAATGTTTTAGAGGCTTTTATCATAGTTATCTATCTATTGATTTTTGTTATTATACTAGAGTTTCTGGATACCCTATTTAATGATAGAAACTGAATTTGAGTGGGATGAAGAAAAAAATCGGATTAATATTGAAAAGCATAGTATTAGTTTCGATTTAGCCCGTCTTATTTTTCGTAGTCCTCACCTCTGTAGGGTTGATGATAGACGTGATTATGGAGAAACTCGCTGGCAAGTCATTGGATCTGTTAGTGATATAGTTTTGCACGTAACCTATACTAAAAGAGGAAAACGGATTCGTCTTATTTCTGCGAGAAAAGCCAGTAAAAAAGAAAGGAGTGCCTTTAATGAGTACTGTAATTCATAAATTATCGGATAAATACTCTCCCACAGAGGAGGAATTAGAACGAATTCGAGCAATCAGTGATGAAGAGATTGATTTCTCGGATGCGCCAGAAACGGATACAGAATTTTGGTCTGATGCGAAGAAAATTTTTCCGACAAAACAGCCAGAGAGTCTTATAGTGGCTCAAGCTACATAATTAATTAATACACAAATGATTGTTTTTTGCTGAACAAAGAGTCTTTTGAGTGATGATCCTGGTTAAATTTTTAATCTGAGCGTTGAATCAAAAAAGCTTTTATTCCTGCTGTGTTTGCTCCATTGTAGTCCTCTCGTAAACTATCACCAATATGCCAAGCCTGGCTAGGAAGACAATTAAATTTATCTAGGGCAAATTGAAAAATTCTGGGGTCGGGTTTGGCAATTTTGTACCTCGAAGAATAAATAATTTGGTTAAAAAAGTTAATTAATTCTAAATGAGTTAAAACCTGATTAAGACGACTATCAAAATTAGAAATTACTCCCAATTTAATGCCCTGTTGTTGCCAATCATTTAAGAGCGGTATTACATCAGCATACACAAACCAGGGTTCCTCACTAGCAAAGTGTTCGTAGAGTGTTTGAAAAAATTGATCAAAATCGTCAAATTTTTCTAATGCCTCAATCTGACTAAATGCCTGGGAGGCGATCGCGTACCACCATTGATATTCCAGATCAGCCAATAAAATCGGATCAGATTCCCCAAAGGCTAAAGGAGGAGCATTTTTAAAACTGTCAAAAAAAGCTTGATTTAATTGGGCTGAATTTACTTGAACACCAAAGGATTGAGCAATTTTTCCATAAATATCGCCAACACTCCCCCGCAGACCGAAAAGTGTTCCCATTGCGTCGAAAAATATGACTTGAGGCGGCTCTGCTTCAAATCGGGGGACAAGTTCCGCAAAAGATTGTATCTGTGTCATTTAATAAAATTATCTGGGTAACCGTTGGATAGCATAGCATCTGAATCCCCAAAACCAAATCTTGTTTCGGCTTCACTCCTGCTTCTTTTGTCAAGAGTCGGATACAAAACTTTACAATTAACAAGATCTCGTTTACCATAGGATTAATGATTAACCTTAAAACCATTGGAGAAAGCAATTATGCTACAGCAACAATCCTGGTCAGCGTCTCCAATCGAGACGGGACAACGAAAAATGAGTCTAGTCGCCTTCCTCTTCTTCATGGTCGGTGCGCTACACATCTATGTCGAAATTCAAAAGCAAAGAGATTGGCTCTGCTCGGAAGGTAGCCGTTTTTTGAAAATTAGTCTGGTTGCCGCCACCTTTGCGGGGATTTTAGAACTGGCTGTTTTTTGAATGCTGAAATAGGAATAATCGAGTAAACAGGAATGTTATGCTCAAACAGTAGAAAACATTATTCCTAAAAGCTGTGTTCACTGGGATTATTCAAGGACTGGGACAAATCAACGCCCTTTCCCAAAACCGTGTCTTAGTTCACTTACTTCCTGATACTGCTCAAAAAATCCTACCCGATCTGGAATTGGGCGACAGTGTGGCAGTGGACGGCGTTTGTCTGACGGCTGAAGAAATTGCGTCAGAAGGTTTTATTGCGTCCGTCTCCCCCGAAACATTGCAACGTAGCACCCTCGAAAAAGCGAGTCAAGGCTCGTCCTACGTGAATATTGAATCCTCTCTCAGGGCAGGGGGAAAAATCGGTGGACATTTTGTGTCGGGTCACGTCGATGGCATCGGCAGTTTAGTGAAATCTGTGATCACGCAAAATTCTTGGGAATTGACTTTTTCGGCTCCTACTGGGCTTACAGAACAATGGCAACAATATTTATCCCGTTTTCTCGTCTCTAAGGGAAGTATTGCGGTTAATGGCATTAGCTTGACGATCGCAGATTGTGACGACCAGGGGAACTGGTTTAAGGTCGCAGTTATCCCTGTGACCTACGGCGAGACAAATTTAAATTATTTAAAAATAGGTGATTGGGTCAATCTAGAGGGTGATATTTTAGGTAAATACGTGGAAAAACTTCTCGGCGATCGTGATCAGCGTTCATCGCGTCATCAAGAAATCAGTCTGGCCTTTCTTAGTGAGAATGGCTATGGTTAGTACTAAAATACAGATTATTTTTTATTTAAAAAAACTGGCAAGAGGTAAGTCATGGAACTATTTAAACCCCAAGAATGTTTGATCTTAATTGTAGATGATGTCATTGATAATATCCGTCTATTAGATAAAATATTAGAGAGAGTAGGCTACAATACAGCTTTTGCCAATTCAGGAAAAGAGGCATTAGAAATAATCGAAAATAAGTCAACACAAATAGATTTAATTCTTCTTGATCTAATGATGCCAGAAATGGATGGAATAGAGGTTTGTAATATTCTCAAGTCAAATCCTATGCATCAAGATATTCCTATTATTTTTATTACAGCCGATGACAGCCCAGAAAGTTTTGTAACGGCTTTTAAGACGGGGGCGATCGATTACATTAAAAAACCATTTAAAAAAGCAGAACTACTGCTCCGAGTCGAAAATCAGTTGAAATTAAATAAGGCTTATGCAGGACTAAGAAAATCTAATGATCAACTATTAGAAGCTTATGCGTTGCTTGAGCGATTAGTTACTATCGATCCGTTAACGGGACTGGAAAATCGTCGTTCTCTTGTGGAGTTTGGCGACATACAAATCAAACTGGCTCAACGTTATCGTTCCTTGTTTTCGATAATGATGATTGACTTAGATGATTTTAAAAAAATAAATGATATCTATGGACATCCACTGGGAGATGAAGTTCTTAAAAATATTGCTAAAATCTTAAAAGATAGTCTGAGAAATGTTGATCATCTGGGACGTTTTGGAGGGGATGAATTTGTTATTATTTTACCCAATACGAATTTAGAAAATACCGTTATTATTGCAGAAAGAGTTCGGGAAAAAATTGCTAATTTTGTACATAACATTGAGGAACATATTATTCAAACAACCGTTAGTATTGGTATTGCAAGCTATAATTCTCTAGATGATGATGTAAATCAAATTATTAAACGGGCAGATCAGGCTCTTTACAAAGCAAAATCCAGTGGTAGAAATTGTTCTATCACAGAATAATATTTCCCAAGGTCAGACTTATTTAAAATATTTTGTCATCAAAAATCAATAATAAATTTGAGCATAACTTAATCTACTTTTGTCAGTATTTTTAAGTTTGTTTTCTAGTAAAATTAAAAGTCCACACTCATTAAATAAAGTAGCTCGTTTATGTCAAATCCTTCGACCCTAGCAGAACTTCGAGAAACGTACCTTCCTTTGGTGATCGCAAACCAGGAAGGCATTATTACGGAAGTCAATGCTGCATTTGAACACTTAACTAATTGGAAGCAAGCAGAAATTAAGGGACAAATGATTTCCGTAATTTTACCTATTTACTTTCGGGATGCCCATCATTTAGGATTTTCTAGATTTCGCTCAACAGAAATTGCCCAGGTTCTCAATCATCCTCTAGAACTCAAGGTTATCACCAAAGATAATCAAGAAATTCTATCTGAACATTATATTATTGCTGAAAAAATTAACGGACAATGGTTTTTTGGAGCTACTCTCGCCCAATAGAAATATAATGGGGTCAGGGCAATCTAATGGGCATAACTTTTATCAATATCGCCATGACTCAAGAAGCGTTTATTCCTGACCACAAAACCCAACAATTAAATGAACTACGAACGACTCTTGGTAAAATGGAAGTTGCCCTGGGAGAAGTCGATAGTGCTATTGTCTGGACTAATGAACAGGGGAAAATTCAATGGTGTAATAAAACCTTTGATACTTTGATGAATAAACGGCACATTTTGATTCTTGGTCAAAATCTTGTTGATTTGTTGCCACTTTTGCAGTCTAATGTCTCTGTTCCCTTGGAGTTTCATCCCTTGAATCTCGCCCTTCGTCATCGAGAGAAGTTTACGGGGGATTATGAATTTAGGATGGGTGATCGGCGACAAGTTTTAGAAATTTCGGCAACGTATTTGGTCATGGGAGAAGGAAATAGTTCAAAAAATATCAGTGTTGTTATCGCGATTAATGATATTACGGAGCAACGATTAACTCAGTCTCTTTTACAACAAGCGAATAAAGATTTAGAAGCAAGGGTAAGGCTTAGAACCGAGGAATTGGTATTAGCAAATGAGTTATTAAAAAAGCAAAATACTGAACTTCAATTAGCCCGAAAGGTAGCAGAATCGGCTAACCAAACAAAGAATGAGTTTTTGGCTAATATGAGTCATGAAATTCGGACTCCGATGAATGCGATTCTCGGATTTTGTAGTCTTTTGCAGGAGATAATCGCGGAACCTCGTTCTCGTTCCTATATAGATTCCATTGATTCGGCGGGAAAAACTTTGTTGGCGTTGATTAATGATATTCTCGATCTTTCTAAGATTGAAGCGGGTAAGTTGGAATTACAATACGATTTCTTTGATTTGCGATCGCTCATTGAAGAGATTGGACAAATTTTTTCGATTACGGCTCAACAAAAAAAGATTGATTTATCCTGGGCGATCGCGGAAAATGTCCCCAATTTTATTCTGTTTGATGAAATTCGATTACGCCAAATTTTATTTAATGTGGTGGGTAATGCTCTCAAGTTTACGGAAAAGGGGCAAGTCAGAGTGGAAGTCTCGAAGTATCAAACGGAAAAAACGGCTGAAACAGGCAATGCCCCTACGATTGGCCTAAAGATTCGTGTTATTGATACAGGAATTGGTATTTCCCCAGAGTCTCTTAAGCATATTTTCGATACTTTTTCTCAAAGTGAAGGGCAAAGTAACCGTAAATACGGCGGAACGGGGTTAGGACTTGCTATTACTCGTCGATTAGTGGAAATGCTAGAAGGCACGGTACAAGTTGAAAGCGAAACTGGACATGGTAGCTGTTTTCAGTTTATGTTTCCTGAAATTATCGTTGCAGATACCCACACAGCCCCTTTAACAGACCAAAATCTTGATATTAATTTCAATCAATTTAAACCCGCAAAAATTCTGGTTGTTGATGATATTGTTTCAAATTTAAACCTGATTCAAGGCTATTTTGAAAATACTCATCATCAGATTACTTTGGTAGAAAGTGGCAAAGAAGCGATCGCAAAAATTCAGCAAGAAAGACCCGATCTGATTCTTTTGGATCTGCGAATGCCCGATATGGACGGAAAAGTAGTCGCCCAAACCCTAAAACAAAATCCAATAACCTGTGATATTCCCATTGTCATTCTTACGGCATCCCACTTCAATCAATCTCAAAAAGAAATGGCTCTTCTCTGTCAAGGTGTTCTCCATAAGCCCCTGACTCGCGTTCAATTAGTCAGTATTTTAAAAAATATTTTGCCCTATGGGGAATCTTTAATAAATTCAGAAAAATTAACTCAAACTGAGATTGTCGCTACTGAAGAGGAAGTTATTTCTCCCGAATTACTTGAAGCACTCAAAAAAGAGGAAGAAACCCTCTGGCCAAGACTATATCAGTGCATGATTATGCGAGATGTACGCCAATTCCTCCAACGATTAAAGGAACTTCATTCAATTTATCCCGCTAGACAACTTCAGGAATATATTATCCGATTGGAAACTCAAGTGATTAATTTTGATGGAGAGAATTTATCTATAACTATTAAGACTTTTCCCTCTCTCCGACAGGCATTAATGACAGATAGCTAATCGCCGTTCTCTTAAAGGGAATGTTGTCGCGAGTAAAAAAAATTCCATCAAAAGGACAATCTTGATTAAAATGGGGGTTGCTCTGACTTTTTTGATCGCGCAGTGCCGCTTTGCGATCACCTGTCATTTCTTCGGTTAATTTTCCATGAACTCATCACCCCTTTCTATTTGCATCACCCTGGGAACCCGTCCTGAAGCCATTAAACTCGCCCCTGTCATTCAGGAATTCCGCCGTCATGCAGATTTCCAAACCCATGTTATTTTGACGGGACAACATCGGGAAATGGTCGAGCAGGTTATGCAGCTTTTTCAGATTGAGGCTAATGAAGACCTGAAAATTATGCAACCGAAACAAACCCTGACGGAAATCACCCATCGCAGTTTGCAGGGATTAAGAAAAATTATTTGAGAAACTGAATCCCCGACTGGTAATTGTCCAGGGCGATACCACAACGGCTTTTGCGGCGGCATTAGCGGCTTTTTACCAACAAATCCCCATTGGCCACGTGGAAGCGGGTCTTAGAACCGATAATATCTATAATCCTTTTCCTGAAGAAGCAAATCGTCGTTTAATTTCCCAAATCGCCCAATTGCATTTTGCGCCGACTCAGATGGCAATGGGGAATTTGGAGCGATCGGGCGTGACGGGAGAAGTCCATTTAACAGGCAATACCGTGATTGATGCCCTGTTAAGAGTCGCCGAGCAGAAACCCGCTTGTCCGATTCCAGGCTTGGAGTGGGAAAATCATCGCGTGTTATTGGCGACCGTCCACCGTCGAGAAAACTGGGGAGAGCCTTTAGAGGATATTTTGACGGGTTTTCGGTTGATTTTAGAGAAATTTCCCGATACGGCCCTATTACTACCCATGCACCGCAATCCCACCGTCAGGGAACCCATCCAAAAAGTTTTAGGCGACAATCCCAGGGTCTTTTTGACCGAACCCCTCGATTATGCCCAGTTAGTCGGCGCAATTCAGCGTTCCTATCTGCTTTTAACTGATTCAGGTGGATTACAGGAAGAAGCCCCCAGTTTAGGGAAACCTGTACTCGTTTTGCGAGAAACCACCGAACGTCCAGAGGCGATCGCGGCAGGAACAGGAAAGTTAGTCGGAACCAATTCTGATGTGATCTTCAATGCCGCCAGTGAGTTATTAAGTAATTCTGTTGCCTATGACCAAATGGCCAATGCGATTAATCCCTTTGGAGACGGAAAAGCCAGCGATCGAATTATTGAAATTGTTAGGAAATATTTGAATTAAGCTCGATTTAACTCAAAAACCACACTTATTGCCCCTAAATCCCCCAATTCTGGGTGACTTCCCAAATCCAGATTAATTTTAACTTTTCCCCCCAAAGTTGGGGGGCTAGGGGGGCGAAAAAACTAAAGTTCTCAAAATAGATGCAGTTTAATAGGTAGATAACCAATAGAAACGAAAGGGAGATAAGACCAGTTCATTTTTGAATAAACTTGGAGATTCCCCTGAATATAAATCTTTAATGTTTTCGTTATCATTTAATCGCAACCTAGAAGTATCAATTTCCGATAAATTCAAAGATTGATAGTTCTCATCAAAATTACCAATAACCAGAACATGATCTTGGTTGTTAGGATCAATGCGTAGAAAGGCAAATAAATGGGGATTGCTGAGATTAATTAATTCGCGATTATTAAAATCACCAAAAGCAGAAATCTTTTTTCTTGCCCTAATCATCTGTTGTAATGCAGAAAATATCGTCTGTTCAATGGTTCCAGCTATTTTGCGTAATTGGGCTTTTTTCCAATCAATTTTAGGACGATGGGCCCAACGATTATCATTCGCTTTACTGAGATTTCCCATATAGGAAAAATCATTGATTGTTCCAATTTCATCCCCATAATAAATCAGAGGAATTCCACCAAAGGAAAAAATCATACTATGCAACAAAATAATGTGTTGAGTAGCCAGATTAATTTTTTCTGAATTGCCTTCTTCCAAGGCAGTTTCCAATCCAATTAAAGAGGTTAAAGTTCCCGAAATACGAGCATCATTATTTTTAGGATTTTGGGCAAATAATAAACCTCGTGCCGCCGTATGATCAAATTTTCCTGAAAAATAATTCAAGAGAAACTGACGATGAAGTTTGGGTTCATAACCCGCTTGAGCAATATCTTCATCGGTAAAACCTAAGCCAATATCATCGTGGCAACGAATATAATTGAGCCAAGTTGCACGCTCTAATTTATCGGGTAAATTTCTAATTCCTTGTTTGAGCAATTTGGCATTTTTAGTTGCTACAGTATCCCATAATAGAGCCATCAAGGTGGCATTGTAGGCAATTTCGCACTCTTTGGCATTAATCGCATCTTCCCCAAAATATTTAACAATTTCGACGGGAGCAACAATCGCTTCAGCGATAAACAAAGTCCCTGGGGCGGTGACTTGACAGCAATCTTTAAACAATTGTAAAAGAATATGAGCTTCGGGTTCATTTTGACTACTTCCTCCAATTTTTTTCCACAGAAAAGCGACTGCATCCAGCCGTAAAATATCCACTCCTTGGTTCGCCCAAAAGAGTAAAATATCTAACATTTCAGAGAAAACAGCAGGGTTTTGATAATTGAGATCCCATTGATAATTATTAAAGACCGTCATCACCCATTTCTTCATGCTTTCATCCCAGGTAAAGTTGCCTGGGCTGTCTGGGGAAAAATATCAGGTAAGTTTTTTTCAAAAGTATCAGGAATATCTCGATTTTTAAAGGTATGATAATAATCTTGATAGGTTTGATTTCCTTGACGAGCTTTTTCTGCCCATTCATGTTCATTAGAGGTATGATTAACCACAACGTCTAATGCTAATAAAATATCTCTTTTTTTCATTTCTTGAGCAATATTTTGAAGGTCTTCCAAATTTCCTACTCGTTCATCTATTTTTCGATAATTACTAACGGCATATCCACCATCACTGGCATTTCTAGGACATTCCAAAATTGGCATGATGTGAATTAAATTAATACCTAATTCTTCAAAGTAATCTATTTTTGATTGTAAATCTTTTAAGTTATCGGCAAAACCATCGGCATAGAGGGTCATTCCTACCCATTTCGGACTGAGAAACCAATTAAAATCCTTTTCCCTGGCGAGATCTGTTTGTTTGAGTTCAGGCGATCGCAGAATATATTGACGAGCCATTACTTCTAGTAATTTTAATAATTGAAGTTTAAAGTCTTTACGGTTTCCATAGAGTTTTTGAAATAGGGAAAAAAGACTATAGAAATTTGCCCCTAATCTAGTATAAAAATGACTTAGCTCTTGTTCTTTGATTTCTGGTTTAAGTTGATCTAGAATTTCATTGAGAATAGAATGGGATATTTGCTCGTACATAGATTACATGTTATAAAGTTCAAGAATATAGTTTTGAGGACATAATATATTATGTCCCTACGGATAGTTTTTAAGTTGTTAATTTTTAATATAGAGTAACTAAATTTAACAAATTAATTCCATTTTTTAAGAAAGTATTCATAAAAAGATTTATCCTGAATGGTTGCTCCTCGGATACCGACGATCTCACTGGCAAATTCCTGCGCTCGAACTAGGGTTTTTGGTGTATCCCAACCCTTAACAATCCCCAAAATTAAAACACTACTAAAGGCATCTCCTGCTCCTACGGTATCAACAATCTGGGTCGTTTGAGATGGAGTAATTCGTTGGCGATCGCCATTTGGTTGAAAAGAAATCGCCCCTGCCTTACCCTGAGTTAGGGTAATGTTATTCAGAGAAAAAGTTGATAATAAATATTGAATACGACTTTCGGTATTGCTTTCTTGGGGAACAATGAGAGATAATTCTTCTTCATTTAGTTTTAACCAGGAAATTTTTTTTAAAAGTAATTCAACGGTTTTTAGATTCCACCAGGGCGTTCTTAGATTAACATCGAGAAATATTGAGGGAGAAATATCTGCCTTGATGTTCTGGAGGGTTTCAACACAAGCTTGACTTCTTAAAGCCAAAGTTCCGTGATAGAAAATAGAATCTTTAGGTAAAGAAGGAAGACTAGAAAATTCAATAAAATCGTAGGCACTATTTTCGACAATTTCATAATGGGGTTCGTTATTAATCAAATTAACTTGAACCGTTCCCGTTGGATGCTCTAAATCGACTTGTAATCCCCTTAAATCCATTCCCCAATTTTTCATTGCTTCTTTGATAGTAATGCCATAGGAATCATCACCAATACGAGAAATAAATAGGGGAGAAAGGCCAAAAGCTTGTAAATGCCAAGCGACATTAAAAGGTGCGCCCCCTAAAATGACATTGCCATCAGGAAAACAATCAAATAAAACTTCGCCAAAGATAATCACGGATTGATTGGTCATTAATTTTTACTCTCAATTTGAAGGTCAGGAAAATAATGAAAGATGCCCTCAAGAATTCCAGCACTGTAGTTTCCATTCAGTTTAGAAGATTTACCTTGGGCAATATAAATTGAATCTTTTAGACCTGTTTGATCTATTTCGGATTGAATTGTTTCTTTCACCTCTAAATGAGCATTAGCCACTAAAATAGATTTGATGGGACTCATTAATACATCTAAATCATTACCACTATCCCCTGTAAAGATAGTATTATCGAGAGTGAAACTTTGATTTTTCATTATATAGGCGATCGCGTGATATTTATTCGCACTAATGGGCAGAATATCCAGAAGTCCAATTTGAGCCTTTTCATCAATACTCCAAATAATATTAGCTTGTATTTTTTCCGCTTCTAATTTTGCTCGTATTTTTGTGATGATAGGTTCTAGTTCAGTCTCTAAAGAAACATAGTAACTCAGTTTGTGTAAACCTTGTTTAGTTATTTCTTGTAATTTAATGTGATCAAAATCGGTAAAAAATGCGACTAGATCGGGTTGAGTTTTATATTTCCAATCCACAGAAATCTGGTTATCCCAATCAGTCAGACGCAACCATTGATTATTTTTAATCTCATAAATGGTTGAACCCACATCGGCAATCACAAAATTAGGAATAGGCAATTCGTATTCCGCGATCGCGTCTTGGACTAAAACTCGATCTCTCCCTGTCACATAGGCAAGGGTTATCTGGCAATGGGATACCAATTGACGAAATAAGGGTCTAGCTTGAGGAGATTCAGGTTGTTCTCCATTGGGAATCAAGGTTCGATCCAAATCCGTACAAATCAAAAGGGGCTGAATCATCCCGATACTTCCTCACAAAGTGCGAAAAAATTATAATGATTTAAGCCATCCAAAATTCCTGCCGCAAATTGTTTTTCAGAAAAATAAATTGGCTCTACTTCACTAAATTTTAAAAGTTCTTCTCGATGACGATTAGCTACCACTACTGATAAGGTATTTCCTAACATCATGTCCTCATCTCCTCCCGAACCGCCAGCCGTCAGAATGCGAGTTAGGGGAATATCTCGTTGTTGGGCAAACCAGCGTAAAGCGTAACCCTTAGAGGCTCTGATAGGAACAATATCCAAAAATTGACCAAAGGAGAAAATCACATGGACGGTTTGCTCATTTTGGAGCAAAATCTTTTTGATTTCTTCCACACTCGGTGCCATATTGGGATCATAGAAATAACTAATTTTATAAGCACTCTGTTGTTCTTTCGGTTGTAAGGTGAGACCAGATAATTCTGTTAGTAGAGAAACTACTCTTTTACGGTTCCAGAGGTAATTAATATGATTTGTCCATGCATCATCTCTTGTTAATTCAGGAGAATAATAAATCTCCGTTCCCATACTAGTAATTAGGGTATCAGGTTGGGGAATATTATGTTGGCGCAATACTCTTAAGGCTGAATCTAACCGCCTTCCTGTGGCAATACAAAAACTAATAGCTTTACGTTTTTCAGTTAATAGATTTACTAACTCTTTTAAGGATTCTGGATCACCTAATAAATTTTGATCAATGCTAGAAACGATCGCGCAGTTATGATACATCATCGGTCGGCGTTTTAAAGAGCATCTTGGTAGTCGTTCAGTTTTATCAATAATCGGTTGCAACATCTTAATATAACTATCGACATGGGAATCCCAGGTATAGTATTCCTTAACTTTTTTGAGTCCATTTTGCGCTAAAGCTTGCCAATGTTCAGAATCATTTAAAATTTTTAAAATCGTCTCTGTAATATTGTCGGGATCGAGGGGATCAATTAAATATCCGTTTTGACAATTTTTAATAATATCAACAGGGCCACCATCTTTCGTTGCAATAATGGGTAAAAAACTAGCCGCAGATTCAATCAAAGTTAGCCCAAATGGTTCGGTCAAAGCAGGATTAACAAATACTCCTCCAGAAAGAGAAGCTAAACGATAGATAACGCTAATATCTTCGGCAGGAAGTCCTTTAGGATAAGCGACTTTACCATAAAGATCATAACGATCAATGGCAAAAAGTAAATTACTAAAAACTTCCTGTGCGCCACTTTCTAAATCCTGGGGATCATGCCTTGTTCCCGCACAAATCACTAAACTTGCTTTATTTTGTAGGGCTTGAGATTGACCAAAAGCTTCAATTAAAATTTGAATATTTTTACGTTGATCTAAACGGGAAAGAGCTAAAATGATGGGCTTATTAGATTCTTTTAAAAACTTCGCGATCGCCTTAAACGCATGACTTTCCCATTCATTACCAACGGGAGGAAAAAACTGTTCTACATCCGTGCCTGGCGGAATAACCCGCATTTGTTGAGGTTCATAATAATCATATTGGGCATACTGTTCATTAATTTCTTGATTCGTGCTAGTAATCACCCTTTCGGCAGAACTAAGAGTATCTTCTTCTGCATTGATGCGGCGGGTCATATTATAGCGTTTTTCAATAACTTCCCTAGTGATACCACTTGCTAACAATCTTTTTCTTTTACTACGTCCTAATGAATGCCCTGTATGAACGAGAGGAATGCCGAGTTGATGGGAAAGCCGTATTCCCACATATCCCGCATCTGCATAGTGACTATGAATAATATCGGGCATTTTTTCCTGAGTTTGTAGATAACTAATGGCATTATCCGCAAAATTATCTAAATAGTCCCATAATTCTTCTTTAGGAATATATTTATTTGTACCAGAAGCAATACGAATAATGTTAGCTTTGGGGTTTAATATTTCGATAGGTTTACTATAATCTGAACTAATGTGGGGATCAATTAAAAGCTGGGTCATTAGATCTACTTGTTTGATTTCAGGATGTTTTGAGAGAGATTGTGCTAACTCTAAAACATATTTTGTTTGTCCTCCCGTATCTGCATCTCGTCCTAACTCAAGCTCTTTTCCTCGAATTAGACCATGTATGCTAATCAGTAATATATATTTTTGATTTATTTTCATATTCTATCTTATCCAAACTGGAATACCACGAAAGCATATTAAAAAGAAATCGCGATCGCAGATATTTTTTATCTATTTAAATACAAGACTAGCATAGGAATTCAATCACTCAATCAGTTTATCCATAAAATTTAATGAAAAAGCATTTTACATCTCATTTTTTTTGCCATATTTATGACAAAATACGTTCACATTTATGTTTTTTTTGTGAAGATTGAGAAATTCAATATTATTAATTAACTCGATAAAAATATTTTTTACTGAAAAATTTAAAACAAATCCTAAAATCAATCAATTTAACAATCTTTAAGTTAATTCTTGAATAAAGATTCGGAATTTTAGTTACTATTGGGAATTGAAAAAACAGGGTTCATAGATTCCCTAAATTTTATTTGAATGATAGAAAAAGATGAAAATTTGAGATAATTGATTAAAATAGTAGATCAACAGTCAACAAATAAGGTTTGATGAACATCTGTGGGAGAACAAGACACGCCCGATTGGTTACGCTTACAAAAAGCCCTCTCTGTGGAAGCAGAGCGCGGTTTTATGGATATTCAGGGCAATCAGTACCGTTTTAGTGAGTTTTTTTGTCTGACCTTTGGGAATAGGCATCCCCAGGGAACGCCGACAGATTCGCGTCGTCGCTGGCAGGAATTCGGCGCGAAATTTGCCCAATATCCTCAATTTACCCAATCCCAACGACAAACTCTGATCGCGGAGACTCGTCGCTTTTTATTGGAACTCCGTCGAGATTTAGAGAAGCCCACCGAACCGCCTCCGCCCAAAGTCCCTAAGGTGAAAGAAATCACCACGATTGCCTCTACTATTACTCAAACAAGTGATCTTAAACTCGAACAATTATTAAAAGAAATTCCTGAAATTGGCACGCGAAAAAGTAGTTTATTGCAAAAATTAGGATTAGGAACTGTCCGTGATTTATTGTTTTATTATCCTCGCAATCATATCGACTATGCCCGTCAAGTAACTATTTCCCAATTAACCGCAGGAGAAACAGTTACATTAGTGGGAACAGTTGTTCGTTGTAATTGTTTTTCTAGTCCTAATAAGAGAAATTTAACTATTTTTGAGCTATTAATTAGGGACAATACCAGCAGAATCAAATTAAATCGTTTTTATGCGGGTCATCGCTACAGCAATAAGGGCTGGCAAGAAAGTATTAAACGTATTTATGCCCCTGGAACCGCGATCGCCGCATCGGGTTTAGTCAAGGAAACTAAATATGGCTTAACTCTGGATAATCCTGAATTAGAAATCCTCGATAGCATTAGTTCCCATATTGAATCTGTCACGATTGGTCGCGTTTTACCCGTTTATCCTTTAACGGAAGGAGTTCCTGCCGATCTGGTTCGTAAATCTGTTTTGATGGCAATGGGAGCGATTAAACAACTGGAAGATCCTTTACCTGTGGGGATTAAAAAATCCTACGGTTTAATCGATTTACCAGAAGCCATTAAAAATATCCATTTTCCCGAAAGTTCGGAGCATTTAATTCATGCTAAAAGACGATTAGTATTTGATGAATTTTTCTATTTACAATTAGGCTTTCTGCACCGTCGGCAAAAACAAAAAAGTACGGAAAAAAGTGCAATTTTTACGCCCAGAGGTGAATTAATTGAAAATTTTAATAAGATTTTGCCCTTCAGTTTAACCAACGCTCAACGTCGAGTCATTAACGAAATTTTGGCAGATTTAGAGTTAGCAACCCCCATGAATCGCTTAGTCCAGGGAGATGTGGGTTCAGGTAAAACGGTTGTCGCAGTAATTGCTCTTTTAGCGGCCATTCAATCGGGTTATCAGGGGGCATTAATGGCTCCCACAGAAGTTTTAGCGGAACAACATTATCATAAATTAGTGGGTTGGTTTAATATGCTCCATTTACCTGTGGAATTATTAACGGGTTCCACGAAAGTTGCCAAAAGACGAGAAATTTATGCTCAATTAGAAACAGGAGAATTACCTTTATTAGTGGGAACCCATGCCCTGATCCAAGAGAAGGTAAATTTTCAAAAATTGGGCTTAGTGGTCATTGATGAACAGCATCGTTTTGGGGTTTTACAACGGGCAAAATTGTTAGCAAAAGGCGAATCTCCCCACGTTTTAACGATGACGGCAACTCCCATTCCTCGGACAATGGCTTTAACCTTACATGGGGATTTAGATGTGAGTCAAATTGATGAATTACCGCCAGGCAGACAGGCGATTCAAACAACCGCTTTAACGTCCAAAGAACGCCCTCAAGCCTTTGATCTAATTCGCAGAGAAGTGGCTCAAGGTCGTCAGGTTTATATTATTTTCCCGATGATTGAAGAGTCTGAAAAATTAGCGTTAAAAGCTGCCGTTGAAGAGCATAAGCATTTATCGGAAGTGGTGTTTCCTGATTTTCAAATTGGGCTTTTGCATGGCCGTATGAGTTCTGCTGAAAAGGAAGCCGCTCTCAATGCTTTCCGCGATCGCCAAACGCAAATTATTGTTTCGACAACGGTGATTGAGGTCGGAGTGGATGTGCCGAATGCAACGGTGATGTTAATCGAAAATGCCGAACGTTTTGGGTTATCTCAATTGCATCAGTTACGCGGTCGGGTGGGACGGGGTTCCCATCAATCCTATTGTTTGTTGATGAGCAGTAGTAAAAATGCGGATGCTCGTCAGCGTTTAAGTGTGTTGGAACAATCCCAGGATGGCTTTTTTATTTCGGAGATGGATTTACGGTTACGCGGGCCTGGTGAGGTTTTGGGGAGTCGTCAGTCGGGTTTACCTGATTTTGCGTTAGCGAGTTTGGTGGAGGATCAGGAGGTTTTATTATTGGCGAGGGAAGCGGCAGAAAAGTTGATGATGGCGGATCAAAGTTTGAGTCATTTACCGTCTTTGAGGCAGGAGCTTGAGGTTCGTTATCAAAAAATGATTGGTAAGGAGATTTTAACTTGATTAATCTGCGATATAATACTATCTATACAACTTCAATGCTTACTCTTTTAAAATTTCTAGCTATCTAATGTGGTCTTCTTATTCATTATGGAGAGAATTTGTTCCTCAACAGGGACTTGAAGATTCTCATTGTCACAAAAAACGTGGTTATTCGAGAATAATAAGTAAAGAAGTTCCCAATATTGGTTCTCTCAACAAACAAGATACCACTCCTCAAAAAATTGGTAAATTAGCCCAACGAGGAATTTACTACTTATATCATAATCCACAGCATCTTACCCAGTCTGGAATTAATGTTATTGCTTCTGAATTTCTAAATCTTTACCAAGAAACTAAAGAAATTCAAGAGAGAGTTTTCCAAGTACTAATAAATTATTTAGATTACCCTTTTTTAAAGAATAAAAAAGTCATTTATTTGGAATCAGAAGGAGATAAACCTGCCAGTATTTCAGTTTTTGCAAATGGTATTTATTATAAGCTTTTTTTCAAATTTGATTGTGTGATTGAAGAAAATGCAGAAACAATACATATTATAGATTTCAAAACGGGAAAAAATGATAATAGTTATGATTTGAGGCAAGCTTTTATTTATTTATTGGCTAGTCAATATTTATATGAAGATAAAAAAGCTATTGCTTCTTTTTATAACTTAGAATCTAAGAAACAATCAGAAATATACTCAGCAACAAAGGAGGAATTAGATTTTGTTAAAATCAAATTAGCTAAAATTGCAATTAAGCATCAGGAACAAATAACTCTATATCGTGATGATCCTAGGCTTTTTGAGAATATTTTTCCTGGTACTCCAGGCAAAGGTTGTCAATACTGTCAATTTAATTCTATTTGTGAGGATTACTTAGAGTATGTCTAATAAATTAAATAGTTATACAAGTAATATGATTGCAATTAAAATAACTGAGAAAGCACGTCTTGGTTATATGAACGTTGTTTCTAATTTATCGGTTGAGCAAGGTAATCAAATCGCTTACGAATTTTCTAAAAAGAATCAATTAACCAAAGCTGTTTATTGTCAAGGAAAATTTTGGCTAATTCGCCATCCAAATGATCAAGGAAAAAAAATAAAAGAGTGGCAAGAACAACTCAACGAAATAGCTATTAATTTACAAATAAAAGAAGGATTTCTAAATCTTACAATACAGAAATTAGATAAAGTAGAACATCCTGAATCACACATTCTTTCTCAATTAGCATCTCATATTTTGCGTCGTGAAGTTTCCCAAGATTCATGGAAAGTCTTTCTTGATATTGATAAGCAGATAGCTGAACGAATAAGTATTTATCGATATTTAAAAATTTCACCAGAAACATTCTCAAATAAGGCCGCTTTAATTTTTGACTGGCGAACTTCTGGCAAATATCCAGGAACATTGAAAGATTATTGGCTAAAAAATCAAAAAAATAATGATATTCTTAAAGATTTAAATGTTGAAAATAGATTTATTTCAGGAAATAATGGCATCATTGAAGAAATTGTTGAATATTGTAATGATGAACAAAAAGCTAGATTATTAAGTTATCCTGATTTACATCCTAGAACTCGTAAGATCATAGAAGATAGTGAGATTTCTGATCCTATTGTTAATGTAAAAACTACACATTGGGGTAAGGAAAGTTATGCTCATTATGTTCTTGATGGTTTGAGCATTGTTATTAATGAGAATAATTCTAAATACTTGGGAATTGATTATGAATTTTATCGTAGCAAAACAAAAATTAGTCTTGATGAATGGCAAAAATTATTAACTAAAGCTTATGAAAATTCTTCAAAAACTCTTAGTGCCTGGGAAATAAAGCTTGAAAAAGAATATGTTAGCTCTCAAGATTATCATCAAAATTTTTATGTTTCTAATTTTAATCAAGATAGCGTGAAACTTTGTTTCGGAAACAGTACCATTGTTCCCAGATCACAAATCAAGGAAGGTTTAAAAAAAGGTGGAGTTTACCGTCGCTATAAAGACTTTAAAGATTTATCTAGCCATTTAAATGTGTGTGTATTAAAATTGGGAAAGAGTCAAGCTAGTCCATTTTTAAGAAGAATAGAATTACAATTAAAAGATTTAAATTTTCCGATAAAATTTATTGAAAAAATTCCTTTAGAAATTGAAGGAAGTATGTCTGAGAAAGATGCTGTTTTAATAGAAAAAGAAGTTGAAAGAATTGTTGCCTTAGAACCTGACTTAGTTATTACTATTCTCCCTATCGGAGATAAGGCTTTAATCATACTGAAAGAGGAAGTTATTATTATCATACCTCTCATCAATTAATCCCAAGAGGAATAGCAAGTCAAATGATAAAAGAAGAAAATTTAGTTAATAACTATATCATTAATAATATAATTTTAGGAATTTTATCCAAATTAGGAAATCTTCCTTTTATTCTTGCTGAGCCGCTCAAAGTAGCAGATTATTTTATTGGTTTAGATGTTGCTCATGAACGAAAACGTAAAACTGGAGGAACAAAAAATGCTTGCGCTTGCGTTAGAATTTATGGCTCAAGTGGAGAATTTATCAAGTATAAATTAGCTGATAGTAGGATTGAAGGTGAAGAAATCCCGATTGAAGTTATCCGAAAACTTTTACCTTTTGACGATTTATTTGAAAAAAAAGTCTTGATTTTTCGTGATGGTAGATTTAAAGGAAAAGAAATCAGTTTTTTAAAGGAAAGAGTAGAGGCAATTGGAGCTAAATTTATTTTTGTAGAAATTACTAAGACAGGAGCTTGTCGTTTATTTAATCAGATAACATTATTGGATCAAGAAGGAAAAAAAAGTCAAACAACATTACAAAAACCTTCTCAATATCTGATTTTTAAGCATTCTGAAAGGGAGGCAACAATAGCAACAACAAAGCCTCTTACTGGTTTAGTTCAACCTATTCGGGTAACTATTGCCCAAGATGGGGAAATTCCTCCTTTAGATGATGTACTTGAAGCAGTAATAAAATTATGCTTATTACATCATGGATCATACAAAGAAGCAGGAATACCTATGCCGATTTATTCGTCAGATAAAATTGGCTATAAAACTTTAAAAGGACTCTATCACCTAGAACGTGAAGGAGAAAAACAGTGGTGGCATTAATATTAATTCATTATATTTTCTTTATATATTCAGTAATCAACAAACTAATTAGCCTATGTCTGTAACATCCCGTGAAAAACTCCATCAACAGATTGATCAACTCCCTGATCACATCGTTGAACAAATTGCCAATTTCACCTCATCTATAATAACGCAACAAAGCAATATGCCAGAGTATAGTAACTGGGAAGATAAAGACTGGCAAGAATTTTCATTACAGATTTTTTTTAATGATGATGAAGAAATTGAATATTCCCTAGAAGATGCCCAAGAAATCTATAAACCATGAAACCAGGTGATATTGTCTTAATTCGTTTTCCTCAAGCCGACTTAAAACAAGGAAAACTTCGTCCTGCACTAGTGATCGCCATTTCACCGAGTCGCCATTCTGACCTATTACTCGCTTTAATTTCTTCGCGTCTTTATCAAGCAACTCCAGAATTTGACGAGATTATTAGCCTAGCAGACCAGGACTATACCACCACAGGTTTAAAAGTTGCTTCCGTCATTCGATTAGGACGATTAACGAGCGTCGAATTATCCGTGATTAACGCTCGTCTAGGAAATATTTCACTCGAACGACTAACACGCATTAGAGCAAAATTAATCCGTTGGTTACAAAATTAAGAGCGATCGCCGATTTAGGAAAAAGATTCTGAATGCGATCGCATTATCAAAACATAATGAACAGTAGTGTAAATTCAAGAAAAAAAGATAGCGATGACGGTAACTAACAGTATATTGCTCTCTCCTTATAGAATGCCGATCGCAAACTGCTGTAGTCCCGCCACAACCATTTATTTTACATGAGCAAAAAAACTTGTTTCAACCCTCAATTTCTCCTCGGAAAAATCGCAGTAAAATTACCTTACGATTAGCTCCAAATAAATCGGAGCTAGAAGCCCGTTTCAATCCTCAGTCTCTTGTCGAGAAAACCGTTGACTATCAGCCCCTAACCAATAGGGGGCCAGTAGCCCGTTTCAACCCTCAATTCCCTTTTTAGGGAACTGGGAAAAATTTAGAATACCTTAGAATGTTTCAATCCTCAACTCTTTTAAAAAGAGTCGTGATGAGTCTATTTTTTGACCCATCAATTCATCAATTATTAAATTATAAGATGGTTTCAACCCTCAATTCCCATTCGAGAGAATTGTTATCTTAGTAACGGTAAATTAATTTTAACTGATGAAACGTTTCAATCCTCAATTCCTACCGACAAGAATCGTTATTCAAAATTTTATAATTAAATTACACCAATTTAATTTGATTCAAGTGCAGATGTAACTAAGCTGTTGAGCATTTAAACTGCATTGACAGCGTTACCCTTGTTTTTTAGCTTCCGCCCCCAATTTATAACTAGCTCCCCCTCATTTAGTAATCGGTTAAGGAGTTCTTCTAGTTCTTCTATTGACTTAAATAGACGGTTTGCAATAAACTCTTTCGCTGAATGCCATACCAACTCTATTAAGTTATAGTCTGGACTATATTCTGGTAAAAACTCTATTATTAAATTCGGCATTTTCTCTTTTATTTTCTCTAGAAACTCTTTCTTTTTATGAATACTTGCATTATCTAATATAACCAGTATTTTTGGCCCGTTAATTTCAAACTCTTCTATTTTATTACCATTTTCTGACCATTCTATTTTTATGTCTTCATAAAACCCTTCCAACACTTTAAAGAAGTTTTCTCCTGTTCCTTTTTCTAGAAATTCTACTCGTGTTTTTTTATCTGAAAGTCTCAATGCTCCCATTACATTTACTCTTCCTTTTCTTCTATTTCCCTTCACTTTCTTTCTTTTTCCTTTTTTGCTCCAATTTTTTCGTCTTAACACCCTCAAACCGAACCCAGATTCATCCCAAAACCATATCTGGAGACGCTCTGGCGACTCTTTTGCTATTTTTAAATATTTATCAAATTTTTCCTTAAATAGCTTTCTTTTCTCTGGGTCTTGGCTTTCTTCTAAGCTATATTTTGCCCAAATATACACATACTTTTTTGATTTTAATATTCTTCTTACTTGACTTCCACTTAACTTTATTCCTGTCTCTCTTTCTAAATATTTTGCTAATCTTTGTGCTGTCCATCTCCCAAATTCGTAACCTAATTCTTCGGGGTCTTTATTTATTACCTCCAAAAGTTTATTAACATATTCTGGAGTCGCTTTTTGATAATTCCCTTCCATTCTTTTATCTTTTAGGCTTTCCAGGTTATTGGCATCTCCATGAACACACCAATAGGCTATCTTTCTTAATGAGCATCCTACAAAATCTGCTATTTCTTGTTGAGTTTTACCATCATTTTGTAATAATAATATCAGGATTCTCTCCCTGATATCTGGATGTTCATTATATTTCAGTTCGTTTTGTAGTTTCTGTTTTTCATCCGTTTTTAGATGATTTTTTACTGGCATGACTTTTCTCCTTTTTTACTTTCATTATATGCTATTTAAATGA
>CAWEDJ010000027.1:0-25771 GCA_963807635.1 uncultured cyanobacterium | reverse complement strand
TTCCTTACCGATGTTATACATGACAACGCTGGACGCATTGCCGACTTCTTCCTGTAATCCTTCAATTAACCCAATAATAAAATCTTCACTCGTGAGAACATTGCGACAATTATTCCAGTCCACAATGGTTCCTGTTCCCATCTGGAAGCAAAAGAAATCTTCTACTTGGTAGTGGTGGTGCTTGCGCGGGTGAACTTTTCTCAGGCTGTGTTCTACTTGTATCAACCCTTGTGGCTTAATAATAGACGAATCAATTGAGGTCAAAACCATAGATTCAATATCCTCAAAACAATGTTAATTAAAATAAAACTTAGCAATCTTTTTTTAACCTATCCGTATTCTAAACAAATTCTTTTTCTCAATTCCTCTGTGGTTCTCAGGAAATATCCTATTCCCGCCTTGGGAGATCTCGTGATTATACTTAGATAAAAAAACTGATAAGGAATATTTGGGTCATCGAATAGTGGCTAAGAAAGGAGAGAGGGAAAGGAAATTCGTTTAAGACAGGTTGGTTGTGAATTTAGGTAAAGTTGAAACGCCACTAGGTATTTTAGCTTTTTTGAAAGACCTTGGAAGAGGGAATCATCAGTCGAAAATTAACGGTTGATCGCTCCATTGGGAAGGAAATAATTGTAAAACCATATCCTAAGATACAATTTTGCAATTAAGATCAAAATAGGTTTTCAATATCTAACTTGTTCCTAAGGTGGTGTTTCTTTACTTACCCTAGATGGTTACACGAAACTAGAATTTTATGGCTTAATCTGTTACAAAACGTTGTATTTTTTGGCGAACAAAACTTCAGAAAAATAATCTTTTTTGCACTGATATTTGATACCCAGGAATATCAATTCAATGCTCAACTTCATGAAACTTAGTCTTTGCATCAATTTTCTACTACATCAGGGAACATTTTGTTATTTCCTGAGCATTGAAGTCAGTGATTGTACTGAATCTTGTTTCTCTCTGTAACTCAGTTTAAAGACAGAAAAGGTTTATAGATTAAAAAGTATGAAGCTTTAGCTCTGTGACCGAAAAAAGGTCTGTCGCTATTGTGGGGTCGGAGTGTTAGACAAATCATCATCGAAGTTGCAAGTTTGGGCCGAACCGAAAGGGATATCAGGGCGATCGCTAATCTTTTGTATAGATCATTTTTATAGAGAAAGATAGATCAAACAGAACAGTGACGGTTTAGACTATTTTGCAAAGGAGACGGAACTTAATGGTTTCCTTAGTATTCATAAACGGCAAAAACCCGCTCCCAGATTAATCATGATGACTTTACGTGAACTATTAACCCAGGTCTCGGCCATACAATCCCTACCCGATCACCCCGTCCTTGATCAAGAAATCAACAGTATTGTAACTAATTCCCATGCTTGCGGGGCGGGTTCGCTTTTTCTGGGGATGCCTGGGACTCGTGTGGATGGTGGAGAATTTTGCACCAGTGCGATGGAGTCGGGCGCGATCGCGGCATTAGTAAGTCCCCAGGCATTGGCCAACTATCCCGCTAGTTCTGAAGTTTGTGTCATTGCTGTCGAGGACATGGTAACGGCTTGCGCTGAAATTGCCGCCGCTTTTTATGGCCAACCGACCCAAAATTTAACCATGATTGGAGTGACGGGAACCAATGGAAAGACCACTACAACCCATTTAATCGAGTATTTTTTAACAGAATTCGGTCATCCAACGGCGATTTTAGGAACGCTTTATACTCGCTGGCAAGGTTTTCAAAAAACAGCCGTTCATACAACCCCTTTTGCGGCGGAATTACAGGAACAATTGGCAGAAGCGGTGAAAGCGGGGAATCAATATGGGGTGATGGAAGTGAGTTCCCATGCTCTAGCCCAGGGACGAGTTAAACAATGTCATTTTAAGGTCGCCGTTTTTACTAATCTGACCCAGGATCACCTAGATTTCCATGAAACAATGGAGAATTATTTTGCGGCCAAGGCGTTACTCTTTGATGCTCAATATCTAAAAGGTCGTGCGGTGGTTAATCAGGATGATCCCTACGGACAACGCCTAATCACAGGCTTAAGTAAAGATGCGGTCTGGTCGTATAGTGTGGAGGATCAAACGGCGGATTTTTATACCCGTGATTTAACCTATGAACCCACTGGTGTGAGCGGAATTTTGGTGACTCCCGTTGGAGAAGTGGCTTTCCGTTCTCCTTTGGTCGGTCAATTTAATTTAGCCAATTTGTTAGCCGCGATCGCCACAGGGCTAGAGTTAGGCTTAGATCTCGATAGAATGATCGAGGTTCTGCCCTTCTTTGCGGGAGTGCCTGGACGGATGGAACGGGTACACATCAAACCCGAACAGGATATTAGTGTGATTGTAGATTATGCCCATACCCCCGATAGTTTAGAAAATTTACTCAAGGCGGCGCGGCCCTTTATTCAGGGCAAAATGATCTGTGTCTTTGGTTGTGGTGGCGATCGCGATCGCACTAAGCGGCCCCTCATGGGTAAAATTGCGGCCGAGTTAGCCGATATTGCCGTCGTGACTTCTGATAATCCCCGTACCGAAGATCCTGAGCAAATCTTGGCGGATGTGGTGGCGGGAATTCCTGCGATCGTAGAACCTATCGTCATCGGCGATCGCGCAACGGCTATTCGTCATGCCATTCGAGAAGCTCAATCGGGAGATGGAGTGTTAATCGCGGGTAAGGGCAGTGAAGATTACCAAATTTTAGGAACGGAAAAAATCCATTTTGATGACCGAGAACAAGCTAGAGAAGCTCTAATTCTGCGTTTAAGTTAAAAGTCAATTCAATCGGCTTAGAACACGGATTAAGCTGGATTAAGGGATGACACGGATTTTATTTTTTATGACAGCTTAATGCTAAAAATCTGTGAAATCAAGGTAATCCATTCAATCCGTGTTCCAGGCAAGTATCTCTGAACTCAAAATTTGAAAAAAGAACTTGAGGCAATAAAAATGAGAGAATAGAAAATAAATTAATCTAAAGCTATGGAAATCAGTGACCTTAAACGGGAAATAGAGCAAGTCAGTCCGCGCCTGGGTAAAGCCCAGGACTATCTTTGACCTACCTGCTATCAACGCTCAAATTCAAGATTTAGAGCAAATCGCCGCCCAACCTGATTTTTGGGATAGTCCCGAAAAGGCCCAAAAAACCCTACAAGAACTGAATGACCTCAAATCCCAACTGACCCAATCTCAACAATGGAGTAGTCAGCTAGAGGACGTTAAAAGTATTGTGGAGCTTTTGGAACTGGAAAGCGATGAAGCCCTCTTCAATGAAGCTCAGACAACCCTCCAAACCCTCCAACAAGAATTAGACCGTTGGGAACTGCAACAACTGCTGGCTGGCCCCTATGATGCCAATGGAGCGGTTTTGACCATTAATGCAGGGGCGGGGGGAACGGATGCTCAAGATTGGGCGGAAATGTTACTGCGGATGTACACCCGATGGGGTGAAAAACAAGGTTATAAAGTGCATTTGGCCGAATTGTCCGAGGGAGATGAGGCGGGCATTAAATCCGTCACTCTGGAAATGGTCGGTCAGTATGCCTACGGTTATCTCAAGGGCGAAAAGGGAACCCACCGCTTAGTCCGCATTTCTCCCTTTAATGCCAATGATAAGCGTCAGACCAGTTTTGCAGGAGTGGAAATCATGCCGATGTTGGGAGATGAGTCGATTAATCTGGATATTCCCGACAAAGAACTAGAAATTACCACTTCTAGGGCGGGTGGCAAGGGCGGCCAAAATGTTAATAAGGTAGAAACTGCTGTGCGGATTGTCCATCTACCGACGGGGATTGCGGTACGCTGTACCCAGGAACGTTCCCAATTACAAAATAAAGAGAAAGCCCTCGTTATTCTCAAGGCAAAATTACTGATCATTCTCCAAGAACAACGCGCCAACGCGATCGCGGAAATACGGGGAGACATGGTTGATGCCGCCTGGGGGAAACAAATTCGCAATTATGTGTTTCATCCCTACCAAATGGTGAAAGACCTCAGAACCAATGTGGAAACTACGGACGTAAGTGGGGTCATGGACGGGGATCTGAATAACTTTATCGAAAATTATCTCCGTTACGCCAGCCGCAATGATAGTGAGATGAAATGAAAACTCTAAAAAAATGGATCAAATTCAAAAATTTGGTTAATAATTAAGGCAGTTGGAGAGATAAATCCCTTTAATCCCTCCGATTAAGACTTAAAACCCACTTAACCTTATTTTATTGTCAACCTCCGCCAAAATTTATTGGCTTCCTAACACCATCCCCAGTGGACAGTATAAAAACTTAAGGATAAATACGGAGTGCGTGGACTTCCCCCTTGCCGATAAAGCCGTACTTCTACCCTTAAGCTTTTTGCGGTAAATAACCTGATATGTTAATATCAACTTTTTGAAATTGCCCAATCAATTTGTAACTACTTTGGTTTATGTCCTATGAGTGAAAAGAGTGAATCTACTGTTGCCGAAATAGACGAACCGACCTCAACCGAACCCCAACCCAGTTACGTTAAGCTGGCAATGCGAAATATGGTTCGCAAAAGAGGCAAGTCTCTCACTCATTTTTTTCTAACCACAGTGGGTTTATTTGCTGTTCTCATTGGTTTGTCCTATCTGACACGCTAGGGTGAAATCTTATGGCTGGTTCTTCTCTTTGTGCGGTTAATGTTGAACTCAATCTTCAGGAGGTTTCTGGGGGTAAACCTAAATCCTCCGTCGAAGTTAGTCCCATCTCCCTAGCGGATTGGCAACGCTGGCTAGAGGTTTGGTTAACTTCTCTGGATGGCGATCTCCCCAAGTCAGACACCTACGAATTAACCCTTAGATTGACTGATGATTCCGAAATTCAAACGTTCAATAGCCAATATCGCCAGCAGAACAAACCAACGGATGTATTGGCCCTTTGCTGCCCTAGAAGCCGAGATGCCAATTTTTCAACCCGACGATCCCGAACCGCTTTATCTAGGAGATATTATTATTTCTCTCGAAACCGCAGCCGTACAAGCTCAACAAAATAATCATTCTCTCACCATTGAACTTGCTTGGCTCGCCTCCCACGGATTACTTCACCTGTTGGGCTGGGATCATCCTGACGATCAACGCCTGGAGGAAATGTTAGCTCAACAAGCTAATCTGCTCAAACAGGTCGGTTTTGCCACGATTTTTTGATGTCCAATTGTTCTTAGTGAACAGATATTTGATTTATTTGTTAGTTACGCTTTCTGGAGCAAAGAAATATTATGAAATCTCAATTACCTATGACTCAATCTCACTCCTCCTCCCTGGCTAGAACGACGCTTTTGACGGGAAATTCTCCTTTTATGACCAATAAAATTACCCAACCCACCTTGATTCATTCTGTCTCTGGTACTGTTCCCAGGAGAGATCTCGCTTGGCAAATTGCTCCAAATTTGTTAGTTAGCTTCAAATATGCCTGGGCGGGGGTTTGTTATGCTTATGCTACCCAACGAAATTTTCGGATTCATACTTTTATCGGTATTGCAACCCTGAGTGCGGGGATTATGCTCCACTTAGCTCCTGTTTGTTTGGCAATCTTGGCTTTAACGTCTGCTTTTGTGATGGTGCTAGAATTATTAAATACGGCGCTAGAATCTGTGGTTGATCTCACCGTTGGCCAGTCTTACCATGAGTTAGCTAAAATTACCAAGGACTGTGCCGCAGGTGCGGTTTTCATTGCCGCGATCGCCGCCGTGATTGTCGGATCTTGTTTATTAGTTCCCCCTGCGATCGCTTTAGTGTTTTAATAGCTTTGGCACACTATGGCCAAGAGGCCAACAGGGAACGCGAGGAAATCAATCTTGATCATCGTTATCGATAATTACGACAGTTTCACCTATAATCTGGTTCAGTATTTGGGAGAATTAGGGGAAGATTTTCCTGTTGCCAAGCAAATTGAAGTTTATCGCAACGATAAAATTGATCTAGAAACCATTTGCCGCCTTAAACCCGATGGTATTGTGATTTCGCCAGGCCCGGTCGTCCCGATGATGCCGGTATTTCCCTAGACATTATTAAAGAATTGGGGCCAACATTACCCTTGTTGGGGGTTTGCCTCGGTCATCAGTGTATCGGTCAAATTTTTGGGGGCAGAGTGATTGCCGCTCCTGTGTTGATGCACGGTAAGACTTCTGAAATTTACCACAGCGCAGAGGGTGTTTTCCAAGGCTTAGATAAACCCTTCAACGCGACACGCTACCACAGTTTAATCGTAGAGCGGGATACCCTACCCGACAGCCTGGAAGTCACCGCTTGGATAGAAGATGGCATGATTATGGGATCGCGTCATCGAGATTATCCCCATATTCAAGGGGTGCAGTTTCATCCCGAAAGTATTTTAACGAGTCAAGGAAAAGCCCTATTACGGAATTTTGTTAAGGATCTCGGTTAACGGGTTAATCCAGAGGTGTTATCAGAATTATTCATTTCGCGATCGCGTTTCAACGATTTTGTTATAAACCATCTCCGTTTCCTTCGCTAACCTATTCCAACTAAAACGCAAATCCAAGTCTCGATAGGCATTCTCGACTAAAATCTGGGCATAGGCTGGGTTATTCAACACTTCGAGAATTCCCCAGGCCAGAGAATCGGGATTATTGGTATAGGTGACAACCCCTGTTTTGCCATGTTGCACCACCTCCGCCAGTCCCCCTGTATTGGACACGACAACGGGAACCCTGGCCGCAAAACTTTCCAGGGCAACAATGCCAAAGGGTTCATATAAACTGGGAAAAACCGCACAATCGGCAACGGTTTGAAATTTATCCAGATCTTCGTCGGAAATAAACCCCGTAAAAAAGCATTGCTCCCAAATTCCCAAGTTCCAGGCTAATTGTTTCAATCGATCCGTATTTCCGCCGCCAACGATCACAAATTTTGCACACTGATTCATTTCATCTAACACCCTGGGAGCCGCCGTTAACAGAACAGAAACTCCTTTTTCGTAAGTCATACGACCGACATAATAAACAATTTTTTGGTGATCCTGGGCGTAACGACGACGAAAATTGATGTAATCAAAGTCAGGATCGCGATGCTTTTTCTCTGGACGAATGCCGTTATAAATGACGCTCATCTTTTCCCACTCTGTCCCGAAAGCTCGTTGGAGTTCGTGGCGCATATAGTCACTACAAACAATGACCTGCCAACTATTCTCAATTAAAGTGCTTTCCTTACCCGCAATGTAACGGTTGGTGTCATTATAAAGTCCGTTGTAGCGTCCATATTCAGTGGCGTGGATAGTCACAATCAGAGGAATCTGAAAATGATTTTTAAGGGAAATTGCCGCATCTCCCACTAACCAATCATGGGCATGAATCAGATCAAACTGGTCGTTTTGGGCGATTAAACGTTGCCCCTGCTGATCCATACTTTGATTCATATTAACAACCCAGTGAAAAAAATCACTGCCCGCCGCGACAGCTACTCGATAGACATGAATTCCTTCCACATTTTCGTAGGCAGGAGAACCATTACACTCGACGGTAATCAGATGGACTTCATGGCCTAATTTGACAATTTCTGGATAAAGTTCCGCGACGTGACGGGCTAACCCCCCGACAATTCGGGGAGGAAATTCCCAAGCCAGCACTAAAATCCTCATTCTTTTTCTGTCCTTTGCCAAACCCAAGGGTTCATACAGTTTGACACAATTTGACCGATTAACCCAGACTATCTTTCTGATCAGACTAATTCCGTAAATTACGGTATCAGAATTTCAAAGTTATAAGACTCTCAAAATATAACACCCATGAATGATGCCAGTTAACATTAACCATCAACTTTTTGGGATAGAGTCACAAAAAATAGAATTAGACGCGATGCCGCAGGCACATTTCGCGATCGCAATAGAGAGCCGTTCGTTAAAGTGGAGTAAATTGGCAAAAATTTTCGGTTAAAATAGCAATTTATTCTCCTGCGTCGGGAATACTGACTACTACAAGGAGCCATCAAGAGCCACGACTGTTATTTTATGACCTATTCATCCTCTAAGAAAACCCGTGCAGTTGCTCTCCGCAATTATTTTTCTCCCTTTGGCAACAAACTAGTCGCAGGCGGACACGTTGCCCCTGAACAGCTTCAACAGGCTCTAGTGCAAATGCGGAAGACGGGCCGCTCCCTTCCCCAGGAAATCCAAGCGATTACTGGCCATGCTCTCTCTCCTGAATTAGTCCGACAATATAAAAAACATTACCTATTTGAACTTAAAATTCTCTACGGAGTCGATAGTCTAGACCCAGAAATTAGTCCGATCGCCAATCGAGAAATGGCGGAACTCATTCACTCGCTCATTCCCTTCGATACCTGCCGTCGTTACAAATTACTGCCCCTAGCGAAACAAAACGGCGATCCCCCCATTATTCTAGTGGCCATGATCAATCCCGACGATCTGGCTGCCCAGGATGAATTACAGCGAATTTTGCGCTTTAAAGGGCTAGAGATGCGCCGATTGGTCATTACCCAGGAAGACTATGACCGTCTGATAGAAGAATATTATGAGATTCAAGGTGAAATAGAACAAGAACATAAAAAAGCGGATAAAGAGAAGGAAATTGAAAAACTAGGGGATATCGCGGATATTGTCGATGCCTTTGATGGTGGTGTTCAGGAAGGGCCTAGTGATGATGCAGACGTACTGGATTCTAGTGCCGCTAACCAAGCCCCTGTGATCAACCTAGTGAATAAGATCTTAGCTAAAGCCATTCAAGAGGGAACCTCTGATATTCATATCGAACCCCAGGAAACAGAACTCAAAATCCGCTTTCGCCGAGATGGTATTCTTCACCAAGCCTTTAATCCCCTACCGAAAAAATTGATCCCCGCGATCGTTGCCCGCTTCAAGATTATGGCGGATATGGACATTGCCGAGCGTCGTTTACCCCAGGATGGAAAAATTCGACGGATCTTTCAAGGACGTAATGTGGATTTTCGCGTCAATACCATTCCCAGTCGCTACGGCGAAAAAGTGTGTCTGCGGATTTTGGATAACTCAGCAACCCAGTTGGGCTTGGATAAATTAATTACCAGTCAAGAAACCTTAGAAACCGTTCGGGAATTGGCAGGTCGTCCCTACGGGTTATTCTTGGTAACGGGGCCAACGGGTTCAGGAAAATCCACGAGTTTATATTCTGTTTTAGCAGAACGCAATTCACCGACGGTCAATATTAATACGGCGGAAGATCCGATCGAGTATTCTTTACCTGGCATTACCCAAGTACAGGTAATTCGGGAAAAGGGGATGGACTTTTCTTCGATTTTGCGGGCTTTTATGCGACAAGATCCTGATGTCATTCTGGTGGGAGAAACACGGGACAAAGAGACCGCGAAAACCGCTATTGAAGCGGCTCTTACAGGTCACTTAGTGTTAACCACCCTCCATACCAATGATGCCGCAGGGGCGATCGCCCGTTTAGATGAAATGGGCATTGAACCCTTCATGGTTTCGGGGGCGTTACTCGGAGTATTGGCCCAAAGGTTAATGCGAAAAGTCTGTACCGAATGTCGAGTTGCCTACCATCCCTCTAGGGAGGAACTACTGCGCTTTGGTTTTGGAGTTTCTAACACAGAACAAGTCACCTTTTATAAGGCCAACACCCTCACCCTCGATGAAATCAATACCGCCCGTGAGCAGGGAACCCTTTGCCAAAAATGTAATGGCGGCGGCTATAAGGGACGGGTCGGGGTTTATGAAGTCATGCGTAATTCAGAGCGACTCGCCGCTTTAGTCAACGAAGGAGCCACCACCGATCGCATTAAGGATTGTGCTGTAGAAGAAGGCATGGTAACCCTATTAGCCTATAGTTTAAATCTCGTTCAGGAAGGCCACACCACCTTGGAAGAGGTAGAACGGGTGACATTTACCGATACTGGGCTAGAATCGGAACTAAGGGCAAAGCGAAAAAGTGCCTTAAGTTGCCGAGTTTGTCAAGCTGAACTCCAACAGGAATGGATCGATTGTCCCTACTGCATGACCCCACGTTTTACCCAGTAATCAACGATTCATTCGTTTTGCAAACATTCTTATTTTTTTAGCGTTAGGAGCCTTAACCCCGTGGTAGATTACATGATCGAAGACTTGATGGAGCAACTCGTTGAAATGGGGGGATCAGATATGCACCTCCAGGCGGGCGCACCAGTTTATTTTCGGATTAGCGGTAAGCTTAACCCGATCAATGAAGAGGTTCTCACTCCCCAGGATAGTCAAAAACTGATTTTTAGTATGTTGAATAATACTCAACGCAAAGAATTAGAACAAAATTGGGAGTTGGATTGTTCCTACGGGGTTAAGGGGTTAGCGCGTTTTAGGGTCAATGTTTATAAGGAAAGAGGGTGCTACGCGGCTTGTTTGCGGGCGTTATCCTCTAAAATCCCCAATTTTGAGCAATTAGGACTTCCCACTATTATGCGAGAAATGGCCGAACGCCCCAGGGGATTAATTCTGGTGACAGGCCAAACGGGATCGGGTAAAACCACTAGTCTTGCCGCCGTATTGGATTTGATCAATCGAACGAGAGCAGAACATATTTTGACTATTGAAGACCCGATTGAGTACGTTTTTCCTAATGTTAAAAGTCTTTTCCACCAACGCCAAAAAGGAGAGGATACCAAGAGTTTTGCTAATGCCCTAAAAGCCGCTCTGCGGGAAGATCCTGATATTATTCTGGTGGGAGAAATGCGGGATTTAGAAACGATTTCTTTGGCGATTAGTGCGGCAGAAACGGGTCACTTAGTCTTTGGTACTCTCCACACCAATTCGGCATCGGGGACAGTGGATCGGATGCTCAGATGTTTTCCCACCGATTCAACAGCCCCAAATTCGTGCCATGTTATCTAATTCTCTATTGGCTGTCTTTAGTCAAAATTTAGTGAAGAAAAAGGCTCCCAAACCAGGCGAATTCGGTCGGGCAATGGTTCAGGAAATTATGATTGTTACTCCCGCGATCGCCAACTTAATTCGGGAAGGAAAGGCTCCACAAATTTATTCATCTATCCAAACGGGGATGAAATTGGGTATGCAGACGATGGAACAATCCCTGGGCAATTTAATTGTTTCTGGTGTGATTACTCTAGAAGAAGGACTGTCTAAAAGTGCCAAACCCGACGAACTACAACGCCTAGTGGCGGGGGCTGTTCCTACCGCCGTTGCTGCTAAGGCCAAAACCCGCTAAGCTCCTGGAATACT
Source organism: uncultured cyanobacterium (assembly GCA_963807635.1). Lineage (GTDB taxonomy): Bacteria > Cyanobacteriota > Cyanobacteriia > Cyanobacteriales > Microcystaceae > Snowella. Next base: position 14,582 of record CAWEDJ010000027.1, on the reverse strand, counting down.
TTGTCTAATTTTTTCTAAATTATGTCTGATAGGAAGAAAATCCATGCCTACCTTTGTTGCCCAAGTTAAAGACAATAGCGGAAAAGTTACCAAGCGAAAAATTGAGGCCATGTCTCCCGAACAGGCCCGTACCATCCTCAAACAACAATACGCCGCGATCGGTTCGGTTAAGCCCGTGGGGGAGAGATCAATCTTGAGTTTTTAGAAGCTCTTCTTAATAAAGTTACCGTGAAAGATCGAGCCGTTTTCTCTCGGCAATTTTCCGTGATGATCAATGCGGGGGTCGCGATCGTCCGATGCCTGGGGGTATTATCAGAGCAATGTCCTAATCCCAAATTTAAAAAAGCATTGGTTGGCATCAGTGGAGATGTTCAACAGGGAAATAATTTGTCCGAATCAATGGCCAAATATCCCGAATGTTTTGACCAACTTTACGTCAGCATGGTGGAAGCGGGAGAAGCGGGGGGGGTATTAGACGAAGTCTTAAATCGTTTGTCCACACTGCTGGAAGACATGGCCCGCCTACAAAACCAAATTAAATCGGCGATGGCCTATCCTGTGGCAGTGGGCTGTTTGGCAATCTTGGCATTTTTAGGGATGACGATTTTTTTGATTCCTGTTTTCGCTAACATTTTCAAGAGTCTAGGGACTGAGTTGCCTGCTCTTACCCAATTTATGCTGGATTTAAGTGGTTTTTTGCGGAGTCCCTTGGTAGTGCTTCCGATTATTGGGATTGGGGGGGCAAGTTTTCTTTTTAAGAAATACTATGCTTCGCCTATGGGTAGATTACAAATTGATGGCATGATGCTCAAGATGCCCCTTTTTGGCCCTTTAAATGAAAAAACCGCCGTGGCTCGTTTCTGCCGAGTCTTTGGAACCCTGACCCGTTCTGGAGTCCCCATTATTCAGGCTCTAGAAATTGTCTGTAATACTATTCCTAATAAGGTAATTTCCAATGCGGTTGCGGATGCGATGACTGAAATTCAACAGGGGGGAATGATGAGTCTGGCCCTGCAAAGGGGTAAGGTGTTTCCGTCCTTGGCTATTCAGATGATTAGTATTGGAGAAGAAACGGGGGAATTGGATTCCATGATGATGAAGGTAGCAGATTTTTATGAGGATGAAGTAGAACAAGCCGTCAAAGCACTCACAAGTGTCATTGAACCTCTCATGATGGTTGCTATTGCGGCCTTGGTAGGAACGATTCTATTATCGATGTACTTACCCATGTTTAAAATCTTTGAAAAAATGGGCTAACGATCGCCTTGCAGCAAAATGGCAAGCTCTCAGGATGGGAGATAATATTTTTAGCGATCCCCGTTTTGATTAACGTTCCGCGATCGCGATATGCCATTGGCCTAATTGATTCGTCTGAAAAGCAACCCGTTTTCCATCACCGCTAATGGTAGGATGGGCGACCGAGCCACGAACATTAGCACTTAATAATTCAGAACGTTGGCTATTGCGGTCATAAACCATAATGTCGGTTTTACCCCGTGCCGTTGAAACGTAGGCCACAAATCGACCATCTGCACTGAGAGACGGTTGATCCTGACTGGCATTGGGCTGGTTCAAATTTGGTAGGAATACTAAGCGACGTTGCTGCACGTCATAGAGAACAATTTCGCGACGGCCGTTTCGATCAGAGGCAAAGGCTAGATAACGGCCGTCGCCACTATAGGCAGGATATTCGTCGGGGGCGGTGCTATTAATGCCACCACTGGGCAATTGGGGATTGATCAAGACGGCTCTACTGCATCCCGTCAAGATCACTAAAACCCCAGTAATTGATAAAAAAAGTCTTTTGTGACTTAAAAGAGCATTAACTCTAGTAACTATCTTCGCTAACAACATTTTTTACGCTGAGAGCCTGATTTGCTTGCATCAATGAATTCCGCGATCGCCGTGCGGACTTTCAAGGTGACAGAAGAATCTGCCAAAAGTTCTTGGGCTTCTTCTCGACAGGCGGCTCCTTGGACGGGATCAACTTGATCCAAATTTTCTAGTTCGACGAGACAACGAGCTTCCATTTTTTCAGACATAAAGCTTAACCTCCAACATTGCTTCTGCCCATTCTAACCTGCAAAATTCCCCTCAACCTGGGGATCAACCCTAAATTTGCAAAGCTTAACTCAGATATCCCACTGCGATCGCGAAGCGGCACTGTGTGATCGCCCAGCCCTCGTACTATAATGAACAGCCATAACCCAAAATTCTCATTTTTCCCTATTCTTCTTATTTTCCATGACACAAGCAAAAATTGGCATTATCGGCGGTAGTGGTCTCTACAAAATGGATGCACTCAAGCATATCCAAGAAATCCGCATAGATACCCCCTTTGGAACGCCCTCAGATGCCCTGATTATGGGAACCCTAGAAGGCGTTTCCGTTGCCTTTTTAGCTCGTCATGGCCGTGACCATCATTTAACCCCTACTGAGATTCCCTTTCGTGCCAATATTTACGCCCTTAAAACCTTAGGCGTAGAATATATCCTCTCAGCTTCTGCCGTTGGTTCCTTAAAAGCAGACATTAAACCCCTCGATCTCGTTGTTCCCGACCAATTGATTGACCGTACTCGCGATCGCATTTCTACCTTTTTTGGGGAAGGAATTGTCGCCCATGTGGCCTTTGGGAATCCCTTTTGTCAAAATTTATCCCAAGTTCTAGCGGATTCTGTCGCTGGTCTGAACTTGCCCGACATTGAGCTACATCGGGGTGGAACCTATGTTTGTATGGAAGGCCCAGCCTTTTCCACGATCGCCGAATCCAATCTCTACCGTAGTTGGGGAGCGGATATTATCGGCATGACCAACCTAACGGAGGCAAAACTGGCCCGTGAAGCGGAAATCGCCTATGCAACCCTCGCTTTGGTCACGGATTATGATTGTTGGCATCCCGACCATGACCACGTTACGGTAGAAATGATCATTGATAATCTCCATAAAAATGCGATTAATGCTCAAAAAGTCATTCAAGCAACTGTCAGAAAACTTGCCGAAAATCCCCCCTCTTCTGCCGCCCATTCTGCTTTAAAGTACGCTGTTCTTACCCCCTTAGCCAAAGCTCCCGAAGCGACGAAAGAAAAACTCGCCTTACTCTTACAAAAATATCTGTAAAGTCTTTAGATTGATAACGTTGAGGCGATCGCGATCATCAAATCCAACGGGACAGCAGGAGTTTATTATGACTCAAGCCGATGAAATCTTTGAACAAGTGTTAGTCAACGCGGAACAAATGCGACAAGTTGAAGAGCAACTTTTTGCCAATGGGATGCCCGTAGCTGCTTTGATGGAGAAAGCGGCTCTGTTGATGAGCGATCGCCTTCAGGAACTTTACCCCATTGATCAATATAAGCACATAGGAATCCTAGTTGGCCAGGTCATAACGGCGGAGATGCCTTGGTGATTGCACGGGAGATATGGCTAAAAGACTATCAAGTTTTAGTTTATCATCCTTTTGAAAAAGTTAAGGAATTAACGGGTTGCCATGCCCAATATGCCCAATTTCTGGGGATTCCTTTTACCCAAGATCTTCAATTACTCCAAAATTGTGATGTTCTCATTGATGGCTTGTTTGGTTTTGGCTTAAATCGTCCTTTGGTGGGATGGATTGGAGAAGCGATCGAACAGGTAAATCAATGGCCGCAACCGATTGTCAGTATTGATTTACCGTCGGGTCTTCATACAGATACGGGGGAAGTTTTAGGTATTGCCATTAAAGCAACCCATAGTTTATGTCTGGGTTTATGGAAATTGGCATTTTTTCAAGATCAAGCCTTGGAGTATTTGGGAAAAGTAGAAAGATTGGATTTTGGGATTCCTGGGGCGGTTGTTAAAAAGGTCATTTCTGATGCTTCTTCTATAAAAATAGTAACTCCTAATCTAGCTCGGCGATCGCTACCCTTATCTCGTCCTTTGTTAACCCATAAATATCAACAGGGTCATTTATTGCTGATTTGTGGATCACGGCGTTATGCAGGCGGCGCGATTTTAACAGGATTAGGAGCTAGAGCCAGTGGAGTCGGAATGCTTTCCATTGCGGCTCCCCAATCTTTAAAACCACTTTTAGTCAGCCATTTACCCGAAGCTTTAATCATCGATTGTTCCGAAACTGAAACAGGCGCGATCGCGGAATTACCCGATTTAGCCAGCAATTTTGAAAATTATACCGTCATTGCGGCGGGGCCAGGCTTAACGTTAGACGCTTTGCCCATTATTGAAAGAGTGTTAACGGCGACCGTTCCCCTGATTTTAGATGCCGATGGACTGAATTGTTTGGCTCAACTCGGTACGGTTTCGGGTTTAACAAAAAGAACTCAGCCGACTATTTTAACGCCCCATTTAGGAGAATTTAAACGCTTATTTCCTGAAATTTCTTTAACGAACGGCGATCGCATTCAAGCAGTACAAGAGGCCGCAAAATACAGTCAGGCAATTATTTTATTCAAAGGAGCCAGAACAATTGTTGCCCATCCCGACGGTCAAACTTGGGTCATTCCTGAAAGTACACCCGCCCTCGCCAGGGGAGGAAGTGGAGATGTTTTAACAGGATTAATGGGGGGAATTCTCGCTCAAAATGCCCAAGATTCTCTAGAAAAACTGGTTGCAATATCAGCCTGGTGGCACGCTCAAGCAGGAATTTTAGCCGTTAAAGAACGCACAGAGTTAGGCGTTGATGCCTGGACGTTATCTCAATACTTGATTCCAGCTTGTCAACACTTATTTTTAAGCCGCAAATTGGGTTTGAACGACTTTAATTAGTTCGCTTGTCCAATGTTCGGCATCGTCGGCACTGGCAGACTCTACCATAACGCGGATAACGGGTTCCGTTCCTGATGCTCTGACTAAAATTCGTCCATCCTCTCCCATTGCGGCTTCAGCTTGGGCGATCGCGTTTTGCAAAATATCACAATCTTGCCAATTCAATCGGCGATCGCGGTCTTCTACCCGAACGTTGCGTAAAATTTGGGGATAGGGATGGAAACTTTCTTCCAAAAGCTCACTGAGAGAAAGTCCCGATTGTTTCACTAAGGAGGTTAAATGCAATGCCGCTTGTACGCCATCTCCCGAAAAACTGTGATGATGACAGATGATGTGACCCGATTGTTCTCCGCCTAACATCGCCCCTGTTTCCCACATATGGGCTTGGACATATTGATCTCCGACGGCGGTACGAACGAGATTTCCGCCCAATTTTTGCCAAGCTCTTTCAAAGCCTAGATTCGCCATCACCGTACTAATAATCAAGTTATTGGGTAATTCTTGACGTTCTTTGAGGGTTTTGCCCCAAAAATAAAGAATATAGTCTCCATCAATACTTTTTCCCTTGTTATCAACCGCCATCACGCGATCAGCATCCCCATCAAAGGCAAAGCCAAAATCGGCCTGATGTTCCTTAACGGCTTGTTTTAATGCAGTTAAATTGGTAGAACCACAATTCACATTAATGCGATCGCCGTTGGGCTGATCATGGAGACAAATCACTTCTGCTCCCAAGACTCTAAACATTTCAGGGGCAATGAGGACAGAGGCTCCCCAGGCTAGATCCAAAACGATACGCATTCCACTAAAATCGATGTCTTTAGGCAATCCGTTTAATAAAAACTGTCCATAGTAATTGACCATATTAGGGTCATGGAAAGCTTTACCGTAGGGAGAAGAATTTTCTACCGAGGAGGGAATTTGGCCCCGTAGTCCTGCTTCAATGCGTTGGGTCTGGGTTTTGCCTAATTTCAGTCCTTCCGCGCTAAAAAATTTAATGCCATTATCTTCGGGGGGATTGTGGCTGGCTGAAATCATGATTCCCCCGATCGCATTCATTACCCCTGCCAAGTGAGCGACACAGGGCGTGGGACATAAACCCAATTGCCAAACTTCTAACCCCGCCGAGGTTAATCCCGCCGCGATCGCCATCGCCAACATATCACTAGAATTGCGGGAATCTTGACCAATAAACACAGGGCCAGCAACGGGGGAATTTTCCTTTAAAATTTGACCCGCCCAAAAACCTAATTGCAATGCAAAGGGAGCCGTCAGTAAATCGCCCACTTTGCCTCGAATACCATCAGTCCCAAAGAGGGGAGCTTTCGAGAAATTTAAGCCTTGATTAGACAAATTAGTTGAAATAGAAGACTCAGACAATAATCGACTATTAATACCAGAAACCATAGAAGCAACCATAAATCGCACGTCCTCACGCATCACACTACAAGGATATATCTTTATAGACAATTTGAACTTAATTTAGAGAGACATTTTTTCAATAAGTTTAGTGCCTGACGAATTATAAATTTAAGTCGTTCAAACGTTCAAGCATCCGATCCCAAGTTAATCCTTTTTCCAAATAGTTCGGAGAGTTCGGATTGTAGGGGCTAAGAAGGCGATCGATGCTTAAAATAACAGCCGTTTCGGACAAAATCGGAATATCGGGATCGGAATGGGTGAAATTAATTAAAGAACTCGAAAATCCTTTGAAGACTAAAATTTCATCCCGTTCTCCTCGATCCTCTACGGTGAGGAATAAAACTTCCTGGGGAAAACGCAAGCTATATTGCTCTAATCGACTGATCGGTAAAATAGATGGTTTCACTGTTCTAAGGCAGAGCGTCCCTGTTTAGCAAGACGGATAAAAATAAAATAGAGAAAATACAGAACGTAGCTGACGAGTCCGATGATGCCCAAAAATCCTAAAAAGCCAGGGGTTGCATTCGGATGAATAATTTCTTTATAACGCCAGGGAGCCTGTAACCACACCTGACAAAAGGGAGTTTCTACGGCTCCAGCCGAAAAAGCACAGGAAAGGAAGGGAATAAAAGCCATGACTCCTAAACTGCAATAGATGGTGATGGCCCATCGCCAGGAGGTTGTCACTAATTTTAAAAGGGTCGGGCGGGAATCCTTGATTTCATCATTGAGATCAACCCAGAACCAAAGGGATAGGGGAATGAGAATTCGCGCAATTATCCCCGTCACATAGGCAACGGGCCAACTAGGAATCATCAGATAAACCGTAATCATCAACAAGCTTGCTACACGCCAATAGATAATTAGTAATTGTTGAATGGCATCTGAGCGTTGTAAGAGCGACCAAATCAACAAAATTATGGGCAAAAATAGGGCAAAAATTACCTCTAACCGATAATCGAGCCAGACCAAGGGACGAAACCAGACTTGTTCCATTGTATTAAATGTATTGAAAGAATTATTTTAGCAGGAGATAGGGAGATAAAAAGTCACTAAAAACAGTGAAAATCCTCAAAAAGAATCTCACTGTTAGAAAAAAGAAGTTTTGGTCTTAAAGAAATGAAGGGATTAAAGCGTTAGTCTAGTCGTCATAGATACGGCATTCGGCAGCATCTGGATTTTCATCACAATATTGCTGAAGAGAGTTAGGCACTGGAGTTCCTTCGCGTTGGTGGGCGGCTTCAGCTTGCAATTCTTCTACCGCATCCCAGGCGGCGGCGCATTCACCAGGACGTATAATCCATCTACGCTACAGATTTCTCTAGCGTTGGCTAATTCTTGTTCGATTTTTTCTTGGATATTGCTCATAGGTGTTTGAATGTCTAAAATTTCTAAACGGTAAAAAACAAGTTTGTCCTAACGAATGGGATCCGCAGTGCTTACGCCCCTGTAGATATCTTCCCTATAATATAACAGATGCTAGAAGATGCTATTTGGCGATCGCGTCCTGGGGGACAATGAAACTAGGATCTTCAATTTTTCAAGACTGATCCATCGTTTTTGTGATTTTTAAAAGCCTGGGGGCAAATTTCATGACCAAGCCAATGCAATGGGCCAATGCGCTATCCACTCGTCCTTCATTGGAGGCTGCGGTGTCTGAAGTTGTCGCTGGTATCAAGGAATCCTTTACAGATAGCCCTGATTTAGGGATTGTGTTTCTTTCAGCAGCCTTTGCCAGTGATTATTCTCGTCTTGTACCTCTGTTACTGGAAAAAATATCTTTGCCCCTACTCATTGGTTGTGGCGGCGGTGGCATTATTGGGATGAAAGAACCCGATCAGGTTTTAGAAGTAGAAGGAACTCCTGCTCTGAGTTTAATGGTCGCTCGTTTACCAGACGTGGAGATCCAAGCGTTTCGGATTGACAGCGATCGCCTACCCGATTCCGATAGCCCTCCCAAAAAATGGACGGAACTTGTCAAAGTTGCCCCCGAAAAAAATCCCCATTTCATTCTTTTATCCGATCCGATGGCAACAGGGATTAATGATCTGCTCGAAGGTTTAGATTTTGCCTATCCCCAATCGGTCAAAATTGGTGGTTTAGCCAGTGGTGGCGGGATGATGAATCAGGGAAATTTATTTTTTTATGATAAAAATCAACCGTCTTCTCCCCTCTATGGGCAGGGAACTATCGGAGTTGCGCTCAGTGGAAATATTCAGATTGATACGATTGTCGCCCAGGGCTGTCGTCCCATTGGCCAACCCTATCAAGTCAGTCAAGGAGAACGAAATATTATCACGGAAATTTTAGTCCCCGATGATAAAAGTGGCGAGTTACGTCCTGTTCCACCGTTAGAAGCGTTAAGAAATTTAATCCAAACCTTAAGTAAAAAAGATCAAGAATTAGCCCAAAATTCTCTTTTTGTCGGCCTCGTCGGGGATGAATTTAAATTAGCCCTACAGTCAGGCGATTTTTTGATCCGTAACTTACTGGGAGTTGATCCCCGTTATGGAGCTATTGCCATCGGCGATCGTGTCCGTCCAGGCCAAAGAATCCAGTTTCATCTGAGGGACGCTCAAACTTCAGCAGAAGACCTGAATTTTCTATTAAAAAAATATCAAACAAACTCAAAAACGAATTTAGCTCAAGCGGCTCTCTTATTTTCCTGTTTAGGAAGAGGCAGCTCTCTTTATCAAGTTCCTAACTTTGATTCTGAATTATTCCGAGATCACATTCCAGATATTCCCCTAGCAGGATTTTTTTGCAACGGTGAAATCGGCCCTGTTGGTAAAAGAACCTTTTTGCATGGGTACACATCTGTCTTTGCCGTTTTTCGGTCCTTATAATCTTTCGGATTTTCTATCAGGGGACTCAGAATATACACACATAAAAAAACTAAAAAGGAGCGAGTGAAGCATTGTTTGTCTTTGCCTGATGGTAATAATTATGGTAATAATAATCCCTGCGACTAGAATTCTTCGATCCATTGGCAACAATTCCCCAGATAGGAATATTGGACATTTTTAACTCTAATAAAACTTCCTTGGTGAGATCACGACTGGTTTTATCCAAACGTACCACGAGTAACACACCATCAGTTTGATTGGCTAATAATTTTGTATCAGCGATTCCTAAAATAGGCGGAGAATCGACCAAGATTAGATCGAACTCCTCTTCCCACTGCTTGATAAACATCGCCAAACTTTTAGAACTGACTAATTCAGTCGGATTAAACCATTTCCCTGCGGCCTTGATCACGTAGAGATTCTGACTCATGAGCGATGGAACGAGCTGATTATCTGATTCATCGGGCAGTGCTTCAGAGGGAACCTCTTGCTCTTTGCCATGAACCTTGGCAAGCAATGACCAGCGTTGCTGTTGGGGAAAATAACGGTCTCCGTCAACTAGTAAGACTTTTTGCCCAATTTTAGCTGCTGATTGAGCCAGAAAAAATGCGCTAGTGGACTTGCCTTCCCCCGGAATGGCAGAGGTGATCACAAAAGAACGGCAGGAGCGGCGTTCTCGCAGAAAGAAGAGATTGGTATATAAAAAAAGAGAAAGCTTCCGTGAAACCTGTCCAGTCTGATTTTTTTTGATCAAAAATCTTAAAGGCTTTTGTTTTAAAATCGGTCATTCCAGGCTGGAAGGGAATCGTCCCCAACACACTAACCCCTGTTTCTTCGGTGATTTCTTCGGGAGTATGAAAACTGCGGTCTAAACTTTCTGCCAGTAGTCCGACCACAGCCCCAGCAACGATTCCTGCTAATAAAGACAACAATAAATTTCGCAATAACTGACTGTAAGGTCTTTGGGGAGTGCGAATTTCGGAAACTAGCCGCCAAGGAATAAATTGTTTAGCCGATTCTACCTCTAGTAATTGTTTAGCGGATAGTAGAGAGGTTAAACTTCTGGTGCCAATTTCAATCTCTCCTGTCAGTTCTGCATAGCGTCCTGAAGCGTTGGCAAAGTCTCTGATATATTGACGCATTTGTTGCTCAGTAACTACCAAAGATTTTTGGCGTGCCTTGGCTCCTTTTACTTGGTTTGCGGCTACGAGGATTTGCTGGGTAAGATTGAGTCGAATACTATTAGGAGAAACAAACTTACTCTGGAACTGGGTTGAATCAATGGGAAGACCTTTTAAAGCAATTTGGGTTTCTTGGGAAAGGAGCGGCAATAAATTTTCTCTTTCTGTTTGGAGTTGCTGAATAATAATATTGTCATCGGTATAACGAGCTGAAGCTGCCGCCAATTTACTGTCTATTTCTCTTAATTGATTTAAGAGCCCCATGTAGCGGGGAGATTCGGTCAAGGCACTCAGGGCGATCGCCTGCTCTTCGCCAATTCCTAATTGTTTGCGCAAATTATTATATAGAGCGATGGACTGATTTAACTCAGCGTCATTTTGTTGTTTTGATTGATTTAATGCAACCAGGCTACTGGAAATTACAGTCCCCTGGGACTGGGGATCGATAAAATTCGTTTTAAGGCGAAACTCTTGAAGTTGTTTTTGTAAGTCGGCCAATTGTTTTTTAACGGCTGAAATTTGTTTGTCAACAAAGGATAACTGCTGAGCGGACTTAATATTTTGGTCTTCTAAGGTATAGGCTAAATAGGCATTTGACAAAGCTCGTAAAACGAACTCAACCAATTTTGGATCCTTATCTTGAAAGCCAACTTCCAAAATTTGAGTATCTTTTAGATTGTCCTACTCTCAAGTTGCCAAGCAAAAAGTCAAGATCAAAAATTTTGAGTGGGTCATCTCCTTGAAAATATTCTCGATTAGTCTTGTCTTGAAGAAATTCTTGGTTAACTTAATCAGACGATCGGTAGTAGAAGTTTGTTACTGAGAAGAATTTGTATTTGCGTGTCATAATAAGAAACATCCTTCCCCAAATTTAAGCCAGCCGTGAGACTTTGAATCCCTGCAAGAGGATTAGACATATCAGTTCCTGGGGGGTTGAACCAGCAGTTGAAATTTTTCTTGATACATGGGGGGGGTGTTCATAAGTCTACTTCCCACCAAAAAAGTCACGGCCAACCCTGCCCCTAGCATTAACCATCCTCGGCGACGAATGACTTTAGAAATTTGCCTGAGATCTAGTTCTTCGTCGTCATCTTCAAATACCTCTGGAGCTTGATTTACAGAGTTTTGGGAGAAGGAGTTTTGAATTAGAGGATACTCGCTAAGATTAACACCATTGGATTGGGGGTTTGACATGGTTCTATCAATGAAAAAAGACGAAGTTTGGGTCAAGGGGGGTCTAGTTGTCTATAGCACTATAGATGGTATAGCACTTGTTGGTCGTTTTTGCCTAGAGTGGATAGTTGCGCATTAATTAGGTGGATAAAAAAATTTTGGCTTATTTAACAGTCAATCTGAGAGAGAATGTTTTGTCTGCCCCATTGCTCTTCCGAAAGGATTCATGACTTTTATGTTTTTTCGTTCTATATAAAGGTTCCCATAGGAGGATTTCTTGGCGTTATATAAAAAGAAAAGTTTCTCGCCTTCTGGGTTGAGATCAATAATAACCGATTTTTGCTCCAAATTCTGGAATTGGGAATAATTAATTATGAATATCATCAGTACTCTAGATCGAAAACCGAGGCCGCCAAGGGTTGTGATATATAGTGCCGCTTCATCTTCGGGAATACCTAGCACCTCATTGACCTGATCATCAAAGAACCCTCCAATGCCACTCACCCCTAAACCCAATTGCATAGCGGCTAGGTTTAGGCGTTGTCCCAGGTGTCCCGCATCTAGATGGAGATATCGGTAGGCGCGATCGCCGTATTTTTGGACAGCCTGTTGGAGATCCGCCGTATGGAAAATCACAGCCCCCGCATCCCGTCCTAAATCCTGACCCAAACAGAGATAATGTAATTCAGATCGAAAATTTTTAAACCGAATTTGGCGCAACTCCTGGGCTTGGGGAGCGTAATAATAACAGCCTTCTTCCAGACCCGTTACCCCTGAAACGGCAATAAAGGTTTGAATTAAACTTAAATCAAAATAATCAGGGCTGGAGTCGAGATTTTGTGTTTCATAATCTTGAGCCTGATAGGTAAAACTTAGCAATGCCTTCAATTCATCTAGGGTTAAAAATTCCCCTGTATAAGCCCTAGTGGAACGCCGACGGAGAATTGTTTTTTCTAGTTCTGCTAGATTATTTCCCCAATTGATCGGAGATGTCTGAGTGGAGATCTTTAGGCAAAAGGGAAAATTATATTTATCTTCCGACCCCTGATGAGTGATTTGAGATAGCAATAATTCCTTCGGCGTTTGCGCCTGAATTTCCGTTGCGCGGTGAAAGGTCTTGAGTAATTCTCCCTTTCTGACTGAGAGAAAATCCTGACCAATGGGAGAAGGCAAGGCGGTTAGGGGAGATTCGGCGATCGCGGGGTTAACCGTTTGTAAATCCGTCAAAGGAATCACGGTCATCACGCTTTCTTGATCGGCATCAAGATAGAGTAGATCATTCATCGCCTGATCTCGAAAACCGCCGATTAAGTGGGGATGATAGCCATAGAGCGCGCCCGCCAACTCAATATTGCCTAAAAGATGACCTGTATCCAAAAAAATCCGTCGATAGGCTCGGTCTTCGTAACGCCAAGCCGAACGATTAAAAATTGCCGTTGTCACCAAGACAAAACTCGTATTTTTCAAAGCTAAATGACCAAAACACGCTTCTTTCAGCTTTGTCCAAACCTCACTAGCCCAAAAATGGATCAAGGAATGGGTCAGGGGTTGATAGCTATACAAACCAGAGGGTAAAAGCTTTGTTCCTCTAGAAATCAAATAGACCTCTGCGGGATACAGTCCCCCTGCCGAAGGAGCCGTTCTCAAGTAAATCGGATTTCCCATGCTGGGAATTTTCGCGGTCAGACCATAGCTACAGGCTAAAAGTCGAGACAATCTTTCCCATGCTCTTATGTCGGGGTCTTCTGTAGGAGAAGCGGTCAAAAACGGCTGTAAATCGTAGATTGTGCCGATTTTATATTCTTTGAAAACTGAGGGCTGATTTCCCCAGTCCAAAACTTTATTTTTTGACGCGATCGTTTCTGGATGATACTTGGTTTGTTCGTGATAATAGCTGGCAAAGGAAGTATTTGAATCAGGCATGAATTCGACGGGGAAAGTAAGGAAAAACAATAATTTTTTTGAATTAAAGGCAAAACATGAGAAAGAGCAGGAATTGGGACGATCAGTTTTTAATAGAGCTTGATTAAAATAAGGATTTTAGGATGTTTAAAATATAATAATATCAATTAACGCCATTCTCTTTAGAAAATATAGAAAAATAATTTTCAAAAAGCACTAAGAGAGAGAAGTCGTCTATAGCTAGGCATTTAAAAGGGTGTCCAGTTTGTTAATAGAGTAAAATTTATTGATAGACCTATCAATTTCTAGAGTCTTATTTACAAAAATCAAGGAATGTAAATCTGAAATGTTTATCTTCTGAAGAAATACCAAAAATTAGAATCTTAACTCCAAAAAATCTAAAAATTTGCTTGGTAAAATTTAAACTTTTATCTTTCCATGATAATTGACTAAGTTGATTGATTAAGAATTAGGTAAGAATTAGGTGGAAAAATTCCCCCAAAACCCCAAAACCCCGAAACCCCAAAACCCCAAAACCCCAAAAGTGGAAATAAAATACATAAAATAAATGCAAATTCTGGCAAAACGTATTATATATTTAAGACATGGAGAGCGGGCCGATTATGTTTTTAGTGAAACTGAGAAATACCATTATGATATATCTTATGATCCATGCTTATCCATTGCAGGAAAAGAACAGGCCAAAATTACGGGTGAATATTTAAAAACGTATTTGAAGCGGAAGTAAAGTGACTATCTTTTGCTCGCCATTATTGAGGACGATTCAGACAGCAAATGAAATTGTTAAATCCATGAATAGTGACTGGAGAAATAGTGATGGAGAATGCATTTTTGGAGGAATTGTATGAGCACCATTTTTATGAGAATCCGATGGTAAATTGTTTGTGGAGAAGAAACGAGAAGAAAGTTATGGGAATGCTGTACGAGAAAGTGAAGGTCGTGGGAAATGGAGGACAAAAATGTGGAAATATCCGGAAAAATTATGAAGCAAACGGTGGAGAGGGTAAGAAATGGAGTTCAGCACACTGCAGCAGCTCCTTATTTCTTCTCCATATGCATCTCATAGATTCTTATAGTAATTACTCATGGCCGAATAGTAGAAGAATTTGATAAATACTTTTCCGGAATAGGGGGATGACGATACATGTTTTTGCGGAATTTCAGTCACATACCTAAATAAATCATGGATATTAACCAAGACGAATGAAATACATTATTTGACGATAAAATTAAAATTTGGGGTTTTGGGGTTTTGGGGTTTTGGGGTTTTGGGGTT
>CAWEDJ010000026.1:0-49919 GCA_963807635.1 uncultured cyanobacterium | reverse complement strand
GCTCCTATGAAACGTATTTTAGTTAACCCTTGATTGTAACATATAATATTTATGCAAGAGGTCTATCGTATTGAAGCAAACCTAGAGGCAAATCAGAAGCGAATAGAGCGAATAGAAACAAATATTGATAGATTAGCGGAAATTAGTGAGGCAACTAATCGGCGTATTGATCGGTTTGTGGAAGCTACGGCTCAACAAATCGAAGAATCCAAGGCTCGTACTGCTCAACTTCAACAGGGTATGGATCAGCTTCAACGTGCGGTTGGTTATCTTTTAAGTCAAGATCGTTAGGGAATAATCGCTTTTTAACCTTACAAAAAGTTCGTAGATTAAGGTGTTCAATTTGTATGAGAAGTAGCGTTTATTAGCGTAACGTAACGCACAAAATTGGATTCTCTTGCAAATAATCGAAAGGTGCATTATATTTTATTGAATGAATCCTAGAAGATCAGCGATCGCACTACATCTACCAGCTTATTATTAGATTATGCCAAATATTAGCCAGATTACTCCAGCATTGATCGGATTTGCAATTGTTGCTATTGCAATAATTTTGATGGATAATTATGAATTTATCAAAAATTATATTTTAAAAAAACCAGTTATTTCTAGTTTAATATTTATTAGTTCTGGTTTTATTTTTCAATTTGTTTACAGTAACAGAGTATCCATACAGAGGTTTTCAGATAGTTACAAAAGCCTACTTTCACTACCGCCAGTTTCAATTATTTCAACGATACTAGCTATATTTCTAGGCAATACTTTTTTGAGGAAAATTGCTGAACACAAGGAAAAGAAAGAAATTGCTATTCTTTTTGAAAATACTATTGACACTCATTTACAAACAATAGGATTTGTTGATTCTTATTTGTCATTAATTTCTTGTTATTTGTCGTCACCAGAAAATGATATCAACATTCACGAAATTGAAACACTAAAAGACTTTATAAATATATATATATATCAAGTAAAAAATGACGTATATTATGAGGCGGCATTTAAAAAAGTTGGAATTTATAGCGAAAATGAAATTGACATTATTTCTTTATATTCCTCTGAAAAACAATTATTTATTAGCTATTTAGAAAGATTATTAATTAGACTTAGTAATTCGATTAATTTTTTGAAAAATGGGACTTCTTTCATCCAAAACGATTATGCTGAAAAACAATTTAAGTTTATTCTTGAGATAACCATATTTTCTCTTTTGACTACTAATTTATTTGGAGTTTTATGTCTGTGTAAAATATCCGAATATTCTACTAATGCGAAAACAACAAAGTATCAAGAAACCTTGAAGCAGATTCTAAAGGAGTTAAAAAAATTAAATAATCTTCCTATAATTAGTGGGTATATCGGAAGTTGTAATGATTTTGTTGAAAGGCTAAAGTTTGTAAAACAAAAATATCAATCTTCTTTCGATTTTTCTAAAGAGGAGAATGAAATTAATTTTTATTATTGTCTAGTCAGATTAGACTTAGGTAAAATTAATGAAATCACTAATCAAAACTGGGAGGTTCATGTCAGAATAAATAATCGATGTATTTTGGTTTTTGGAGACTCAGAAGCAGATGTTAAAGATTCCGCTAAAAAGAAGCTAGAAGTTGTTTTAAAAGAGGCAGGAATTATCAATTTATCTTTAACTAATAAAAAAGAGATTGATCAGATAATTGAGAGATTAATGAATGAATTACACGTTTCAATCGAAAATTTTTCTCCATATGCTAAGTAATTAGCCAGCTAAAAATCAGGAAACTACCTCAATTTCTACTAAAAGCAGATCATCCTCAACAGTGATCGCACTTTATCCCAACACAAACGCGATCGCCTCCTCTTTAGTAGCGATCGCCAACACCACCATCAGAGTTGGCACAGACCAGAAACTGAGTCCCACAATTTAGCTAACTTAGCGTATTTCATCTATATTAATATCAATCAGTAAATTTGACATTTCATGGTTCTATTTGACACTATAAACTCCAAAGTCATGACAAAACAAAGCTATTAATGGGTAACTAATTATATATAATAGGATATGAGATAGTTAAAATTTTTCCCTAAACATTCAATGAGGATATGACTATGAATGCTTTAACTGTCAATTTGAAATCATTAATAGAAATGACTGATGAGCAGTTTTTTCAGCTATGTCAAAACAACCGCGAATTGAGATTTGAAAGAAATGCAAATGGAGAATTAATAATTATGCCACCAACGGGAGGCGAAACGGGAAATAAAAATGCGAGAATCACTCAGCAATTAATGAATTGGACTGATGTTGATGGTACTGGCATTGCTTTTGATTCTTCAACTTGTTTTAAATTGCCTAATGGTGCCGATCGCTCTCCTGATGCTTCTTGGGTGAAGTTAGAAAGATGGAATGCTTTAACTGATGAAGAAAAACAAAAGTTTCCTCCTATTTGTCCTGATTTTGTAATTGAGTTACTTTCTCCTAGTGATAGTTTGAAGACTACACAAGAAAAGATGGAAGAATATATAGATAATGGTGTGTGTTTGGGTATATTAATTAATCGGAAATCTCATCAAATAGAGATTTATAGACAAGGAAAAGAGGTTGAGGTTTTAGATTCTCCTACTACTGTTTCGGGGGAAGATGTTTTAAAGGGTTTTGTTTTGAATTTGGGGATGATTTGGTAATTCATAATATAAGAAATCCTGTTATTTTTCAGGAGTAATAGTCGCTTTTTGAAAAAGCCAAACATCATCTCTTTGATAAATATTTTTAAAGTCAGGATTATTCTTTAATTGATTGACTAAATTCTTAACGGTTTCCTCGGAATTTTCCCAGCCAGGATGACGCTTATTCAATAAAATATAGGTAAAATTTTGGGGATCAATCGGTTCAGCATCTTTGATCGCTAATTTAACCTTAACTCGTTGACTTAAATGGGGCGTGATGGTAGGAGAAGTTAATAAACTCTCTTGGGTTTTAACCAGATGAATAGATTCGTGCATGGCGGCTAAATTATCCCAGTTTTCCCAATATCTCCCAAAGAAATAACCATACTTACTGAGGGCTAAAAAAGTAATCAATGACCAAATAATAATCACCTTGGGACTTTTAATCCAGCCTTTATTATTCGCTAAACTAGTAATAACAGCTAATAATAAAAACGGTAAAATAGTTAGGGAATATTGGTGAGTTAAATCTTTTTGAGGAGAATAATCCGTTAATAAATTTAAAAATAATGCGGGTAAAGCAGGAATAAGGGGTGTTAAATGTTGTAAGGATAATCCCCAAATAAGAGGACTCACTAATAGAATTAGATAACCTAAATTTTCTAAGGTAAATATATGACTTAATAAAATGTTAGGCTTAAAAATTAAATTTTGAATGATTTCTACTACTGAATTACCCAAAAAACTATAACGACCGACAGCCGCCACTTCTCCACCACTAAAGTGGGGAATAATAATTTTAGTCGTGATGATAAACCAAGCAATTCCTAATACAAGTGCGATAAAGCCTTCAATCTGTCTTTTCTCCCAAATGATTAACCAAAACCCCATTACAGCGACTGTTAATGTCAGTACAGCTTTACAACTTAAAATAATCAAAATAGCTAAAATAAATCTCTTAAATTGTTTCATTCTTGCAGTATAAATTGCCCAAATCAAAGTCGGTAGGGCAATGACTTCAGGGTGAAAATCAAAAAGATTGAGGTTAAATATCATAGGATAGAGCAAATAAGCCACCGCGATCGCCAGACATTGATCGGGCTTTAATCCTGCTTGTTTAGCGAGTAACCAAGTCGGCAAGCTCCCAAACTCAAAGCGATCGCCTGAATTAAAAATAACCAATAAACACTCGGATAAAGTTTATAAAAAAGTGCAATGGGATAGAGAATAAAAGCGGCATGATCTCCTAATATGTGAAAATCTTGGAAGGAAACAATGGGATTCTCTCCCCGACTAATGAGATAAATGGCTTGATCAAACCATCCCAAGTCTAGGGCATTGGATTGAAATAAAAGATGTCTGATGATGCTACTTATTAAAAAAATAATAGTGGTAGTACCAATAATTCCTAACAGTTTAGGAGGAGGTAATTGAAGTTTATTAATCATGTAAAATATTTAATTCTCATATTAAGACTCATTTTGTAGTAACCAAAATCCTGTATAGGTCATACCTGAATCATCGGGTTGTACTAATAAAAAATGTAAGTTCTGACTCTCTTTTTTTCGAGTTTTAAAGATTTTGGCATTGTTTGTTGTTTCTTGATCTTTAAAGGTTAATAAAACCCAGCGATCGCTTAAGCCTGATTCTAGGATTAAACCACCTGCTTGCTCTACATCGGTGGGAATATAATGCAAACTAACAGGATTAATCGAGTCTAACCATTGGGCTAAATAACGGGATTGTCGCCCGCCATAGATGATGATCCCCGAAATAGGACGATTAGATGCAATGCCTAAATTAATGGGCCATCGCGTTTCAGGTAGCTGTAAATAGGGAATGGGGCGATCGCGAAAAAAATCGACAATATCCCCTGCGGGAAGGGTCGCAAAACGCCATTGTTCACCCCAGAGATTTTCGGGTAGGGGTAAGGGGGGGGGCTGGTCTAATTTGAGAGAATTTTGCCAATCGGGATGACGTTGAGTTAATATTTTTTTGAGGGCTAACGTTTGGCGAGTTGCTTCTATGGGGATATTTAATTCTTTGCTTGCTAGGGTTAATAAATTGAGGGATTGGGGACGAAATACTTGGATTTTTTCAGGTTTTTCTTTGGTGATTAATGGTAATAATTGGTTGACAAGCCAGGTACTATTCATTTGGGACTGTAAACAGTTTTCCTGAACGATGATTTTTCCTTTTTGATCACAAATTAATAATTCCCAGTCAATATTTTTCTCCGTATTAGAAGATGGATATTTATAAAAATCGGCTTGCCAAATAGTCATAGATTAAATTAACAAAATAACGCTAAAATAGACAAATAAAATCAGGATATTTAAATTTCAATGAGTAATCAAATGGTCTCGGATGAGTGGTTAGAAGTTGGCACAATTGTATCACCCCAAGGATTGCAAGGAGAAGTTAAGGTGCTGTCTCTCTCCGATTTTCCTGAACGCTTTATCAAAAAGGGGGAGCGTTGGCTGCGATCGCCTAAAGGGGAAACCCCCCAACTGGTGAATTTAAAATATGGACGAAATATTCCAGGGAAAAATCTTTATATTGTCAAGCTAGCAGAGATCAACAGTCGAGAACAAGCGGAAGCTTTAAAAAATTACAAGTTACTGGTTCCCATCGGCGATCGCGTTCCCCTTGCCAAGGATGAATATCATGTTGCGGATTTGATTGATTTGGAAGTTTATCTTCAGGAAACAGGGGAATTGGTGGGATACGTCAGAGATATTTTTTCGACGGGTCATGACTTATTAGAAGTTGAATTAATCCCCCAATTAATCCCTGAAATCCTATCAGAAATACTGCCTGAAATACTGACTGAAACAGAGGAAGCGATCGCGGAGACGGAACAAGTTACTCAGAAGAAGCCCAAAACGATTTTAATTCCTTTCGTGATGACAATTGTACCGATTGTAGATATTGCTAATAAACGAATTGAAATTACTCCACCCCCAGGTTTGTTGGATTTGTAATAGGGGTATCCTGCCTAAATTGTTGGGGAGCCAATCATCAAAAGAGAGACAAAAAAAAGAGCAGATTGACAACCTCTATCACTAGGCGAAACTCTATAGAACTGAAGTAGATAAGCTATGGATTTTTTTGTCCCTTAATCAATTAGCTAGCTTGCAGAATGATGGCACATTCTACGTGGGCAGTTTGGGGGAAAAAGTCGGCTCCTTGTACCCAAGTAAGGTGATATCCTCCTTCTTGACAAAGAATTTTTAAATCCCTGGCGAGGGTTGCGGGTTGGCAACTGATATAAAGCAGGGTTTTGGGTCTGGTGGCACAGAGGGTGTCGATAACTCGGCGATCGCAACCTTTGCGGGGCGGATCTAAAATTACCATGTCGGTCTGTTGAGTTAACCCAGGTAAGACGTTTTCGACTTTGCCTGCGAGAAATTGGACATTTTCAATATGATTAATCTCGGCGTTTTCTCTAGCTTGTTGAACGGCGGATTTGTTGGACTCGATCGCGATTGCAGATTCTACTTTTTGGGCCAGGGGAAGGGTAAAAGTTCCCACGCCAGAGTAGGCATCAATGACCTGCTCCCATCCCTGTAGATTTAATTGCTGGAGAATGGTTTCCCAGAGAAGTTCCGCCGCTTCGGTATTCACCTGAAAGAAGGTATCCGAGCGCAAATTAAACTGTAATCCTGCAAAAATTTCCCGACAGTAAGGCATTCCTGCAATCAGTTGGGTGTCTGTGCCTAAAATCAGGTTAGTAGGATTGGGTTGATGATTGAGCGTTACCCCAACAAGATGAGGATAGCGGTCTAACCAAGCCTGGGCCTGTTCTTCGATGCCAGGCAAGTTAGGATTGGCACTGACTAAGGTTAACAAAATTTCTCCCGTCCGTCGCCCAATGCGGAGAGCAAGATGGCGGAGTTTGCCCTGGCGTTCGGTTTCGTCGTAGATTGACCAGCCCTGGGTTTGAATATCCTGTTTAACTTCGGCAAGTAGGGGATTAAGCCGAGGATCTTGAACAGGACATTGATTGAGGTTAATAATTTTATGGCTTTGGGGGCGATAATAACCTGCCTGGACTTGGCCTTCACTGGATCGAGCTAGGGGATAGGTCGATTTATTGCGATATTCAAAGTTATTCGGTGTTACCAACAGAGGAGCGATGGGAATGTCGGAAAATTGCCCAATTCTTTTCAAGGCATCAATGATTTGCTGTTGTTTGCTTTCCTGTTGAAAAGTATCGTCAATATGTTGCCACTGACAACCACCACATTTATCCGCCACAATACAGGGTGGGCGCACTCGATGGGCAGAAGGGCTAATAATTTCCTGAAGTTGTCCCTGGGCGTATTGTTGTTTAACTCGCACTAATCTCACTAAAACGCGATCGCCTGTCACGGTATCGGGGACAAAAACCACACGCTCCTGAAAACGTCCTAAGCCTTCACCACTATTACTTAAGCCTGTAATCTCTAGTTCAACTAAACTGCCTTGTTGCCAATTCGGATCTGTCATTATTATTAAAATTAAATATGCTTGAGAGGTTTTTGGTTGTTTTTTACTTCTACCGAAAGGACCTAGTTCATTATAGGATTTTGTTGGAATATATGGATTATTTATACTCAGTTGGGATGCAAAAACGTGATCGCCCAGAAAAAATCAGAAAAGGGAAATCCACCTCGAAACATTATCCAAGTTAGCGTTAGGATAAACGTAACAGCAACGCAATTATTCTTAACCGAGGTTAACAATGACAACAACAATGGCACTAACCCTAGAAAATGTTGAAACCGTTTTGGACGAAATGCGCCCTTATTTGATGGCGGACGGGGGAAATGTGGAAGTCGTGGAGTTAGACGGCCCTATCGTTAAAGTTCGTTTACAAGGGGCTTGCGGTTCCTGTCCGAGTTCTACCATGACCTTGAAAATGGGTCTTGAACGCCGATTAAGAGAAATGATCCCTGAAATTGCTGAAGTTGAACAGGTTCTTTAAGTATCTGAGTTTTGGTTCTTAGAAAAATGGGTAGCCAGGATGATTAAGTCTTGGCTATTTTTTTCGCAAGAATTATGATCAAAAATAGTCTGTTTATCAGCGATATATTTTTTCGATCAGAACTATTTTGTTTTGCTTAGGATTTTGGTCATTGAGTCCGATTATCATCTGAAAGAAAAAAATGATCAACCCAACATTGAACAACAAATTTTTCCATCCCTTCAGGAATAACCGCTTGATTCCAGTTTTTTCCTGCAAATGTGACTAAATCCTCTTCACTAGACCAGTGAGTAATTAATAAATAATCATCGGGAGTCCACTGGGTAGGTTTTCCTACGACAAAAGAAATTAGTCCTTTTTGAGCTTGGATATAGGGAACAGATATTTCTTGAAATTTTTGTTCAAACTCGCTTCTCAAATTAGAATCAATTCTGACTTTAAAGATTCTGATAATCAAACTGTTTTCTCCTAATTTGTTGTTTTCCTCCTAACCAGAATAATTCCCTGAAAAAAAGACTTACGCGATCGCCGACTCATCCCCAGACTCAGCAAAGTTAGAATAATGCGTGAATAATCCGTGTAAAATATACCTTGGACTTGTGACAAATTTTAACAAACACCCCTAAGAGGCAATATGGAACGCACCTTCATTATGATCAAACCCGACGGAGTACAACGCAATCTCGTTGGTGAAGTCATTCGTCGCTTTGAAACCAAAGGCTTTAAACTCGTCGGACTCAAATTATTATCCGTTTCCAAAGAATTAGCAGAAAAACACTACGATGTCCATAAAGAAAGACCCTTTTTCGCGGGTCTAGTTGAATTTATCACGTCTTCTCCCGTTGTCGCAATGGTTTGGGAAGGAGATGGTGTGGTAGCTTCTGCCCGTAATCTGATTGGCGCAACCAATCCCTTGACTTCACCACCAGGAACAATTCGGGGAGATTTTGGGGTTAGTGTTGGTCGTAACCTTATTCATGGTTCCGATGCAATTGAAACAGCCAAGTACGAAATTTCTCTCTGGTTTACCCCAGAAGAATTAGTGTCTTGGGAACCGACAGTTAATCCCTGGCTTTACGAATAATACCAATTCTGAAAATATCTTTAAAGATTTCATAGAGATTTGCTTTCCCAATCCTTAGAAAAGAAGGCTTTGAAACTAACTCTGTAAAAAGAATTCTCTAAAATTCAATCAATATAAAAAATCCCGATTTCCTAATTAAGAAGTCGGGTTTCTTTTATTACTACTAAAAATGTAGAGATAAGCTGTTAATTATCTAAGATACAGAGAGCCAAGGGGCTTAAGCCCCTTGTTAAAAGATTTTCAGCAGAGATCATTAGGCAATCTAAATTCTTAACAGCTTAACTGTCTAAACTTTTAATAAAACTTAGGTTGGTGACGAATCAAATTCAAAAATTCTTCACGGGTTTTTTGTTCATCTTGGAAAGAACCAATCATCGCACTGGTCACTGTCCAGGAACCTGGTTTTTGAACTCCCCGCATCACCATACACATATGGGTCGCTTCCATCACAACGGCAACTCCACGAGGTTCGAGAATTTCTTGAACAGCTTCCGCGATTTGTCGGGTCAAGCGTTCCTGGACTTGTAAGCGTCGGGAATACATTTCCACAATGCGAGCTAATTTACTTAGTCCAACTACTTTTTCATTGGGAATATAGGCGACATGGGCTTTTCCCATAAACGGTAACATATGGTGTTCACAGAGACTAAAAAAGTCAATATCCCGCACCAAGACCATTTCATTATGGCCTTCATTAAAAATAGCTCCGTTCACCAATTTTTCTAGGGATTGATTATAGCCCTGGGTCAAAAATTGCATGGCTTCGGCTACTCTTTTTGGGGTTTTTAATAGCCCTTCTCTTTCTGGATCTTCTCCTACGGCCTCTAGGATGCCCCTGACAGAATCCATCATTTTTTCTTTGCTGACTTCAACGGTTTCGGGATGAACTTGGGCTAGTTGTCCGTCATGGGTATTGCGATCGGGGCGAGTTTCAATCCGCTCAGTTAATGAGGAGTTCAGGAGATCCTTTCCGTTATTGGAGATGTCAGAATTGGGAGAAGAGGCAATCGTCATAATAAGAATTGAGTATTTAGAGGTAGGTTAAATGGGAACTTATAGGGTTCCCGCACTGGGCATGATCGTCATCTCGTCGATAACGGCTTGAGCAGGAAGTAAGGCCGCTTGCAGAATCATTTGAGCGACAATTTCTGGGGTCAACATCGAAGACCGATCAAAATCTGCCTTAACGGTGGCGGTATCCCAAATAGGGGTATTTACTGATCCAGGTGAAATGGTCATCACTCGAATGCCATTGGCTCTTTCTTCCATCGCGACAACCTTCGCCCAGGTCACAAGAGCGGCTTTGCTCACACAATAGGCTCCCCATTCAGGAAAAGCCATTTTTGCGGCAATGGAGGCGATATTGATGATCGTTCCTTTTTTGCGATCGCGCATGGAAGGCAAAACTCCCATCGTGGCTTGGAAAACACTCGTCAGATTGAGGTCTAGAACCTGTTGCCAATCTGTTAGGGAGGTGTCCCGCAGCAAATTGGTGTAACCCATGCCAGCATTATTGATCAATAGGTCAATCGGCCCGAATTTTTCCGCGATCGCCTGAAAATGGGACTGCACCTGGGAAAGTTGACTTAAATCTAGGGGATAAACCGTTGCTTCTACGCCAAACCCCGACACCAAATCGGCTACGGTAGCAAGCCTTTCCTGGGAAACGGCCCACTAAGACAAGATTACAGCCCGCCTGGGCAAAAGATAAAGCAATTGCTTTGCCGATACCACTACTAGCTCCTGTGATAATGGCTCGCTGTTGCTGGAGGGAGGAAGTCATAAATACGATTAATCAGTTTGTTTGCGACTCTTCAAATAAATTAAGATAAGGACAGAGTCAAAATTTAGCCAAATCAGATGGAAAATCGACAATCTTTAATATTTTTAAGGATTGGGATTAGCCAGAATCAAAAAAAGGTTAAGAAATATTAACGTCTCTAATTATACCATCCTAGTTCCCTGAAGTTATTCGAGAAGCTTAGGTTGATCTGTCGCGCTCTAAGATTTTTTGCCTGTTGAGCGTACATTTACTAATTTGCCGAGGATGTCAAACCAGAACGGCGCGCCCATATAAATCGCTAGGGCGGTAATAATCCACCCCACAACAGTCGGGAAAATCTTCCAGGGATTAAGTGTTTTCTCCAAGGGATCACAACTTGTTGGATTTTCGCTCGTTTGCTTTTTGTCAGGACAACTCATTAAATTATCTGCATTTTCCGTAATAGGTGCGATAAATGACGAATTTCCTAACAGGCTATTAATATTTTCTTGCAGTTTACCTGGATTGAAACTTTGAGAATTTTGCGCTGTAGATTCTCTGACAATAGTTTCTGCTCCCCCCGCTAGGGCTGACCGCATTGCCGTATCCTGGGAAAGTCTTTGGGCAAGGAAAAGGGAATCAAGATTGAAAATAATCGCGATCGCAAAACCCAGAAAAAAACAGAACAATTGGGTATTACGTTTATACACCCCAGAAGCTCGATCCATTGACCGATCAAACCAGGTCTCAATTTCTTTTTGAAACATTAAAAGCTTATTATCAGCTTCACTGGCTTTTAAAGACGCTCTATCTGCTAACGTCGTAAGGGTTTCTTTTAAGGATGTCGGAATTTTATCAGAATCGTTAATTTTATTTTTTATTGTTTTAATTGCACCAGAAGTACTAGCATTTTGGGGATTGTCTAACATCCCTTTTAACTCCTCTTTTAACTGTTGAATTAATGCTGTTGCAAAGGTTTCAGAAGAGAGATAACTAGGATCGGTTCGAGTAAATAATTCTTTATATTTTTCCCCCGTTATTTCTTCTTGTTTTCCTGAGAAATTGATTGATGTATGGTTTAAACTTTGAACAAATGAACTATTATAAATATCGTCTCGAAGTTTTTTAGCAGTTTGTAACTCTTTTTCTATCTGAGAATCAGAGGAATTAGTCTGCGCCTCGGAAGTTGCATTTAACATCATTTGCAAAACAGATTCCTTTAAATGCTTGGAACGCCATTGCAAAAGAGAAGCAATTAATTCTTGAATAGCAGACACTAAAACTGAACCTGCAAGATAGATAATTACAAGACCAATACCAATATCGAGCATAACGGATATATTCATAAATTTGATTTTCTTTTTACTTTAATCTGTCTAAAAAGCCTTTTAAAATAAAAGCCAATCAATTTGGGATGGGCTTTTAAAAAATTAAATTCAATAAGGAATTTTACACCTTTTTTTGAAAGTTAAGGCATATAAAACAAAAGTTTACATATTCATTTTCTATGAGTTTAGATTTGGGTAGAGTAAAACCGCGATCGCGTCAATACTTTTTAACTTATTTGACTGACTTGTTCAATCCATCTCTTTCTTTCAACGCGGTAATAATTTGGCTGTTGGCTTTAGGAAAAGGATACTGATCAATTGCATCTAGTGTTACCCAACGGACTTCATCACATTCAATAGTTTGCGGTGTGCCACTCAGATAACGGCAAAGATGAACATGAAGCGTTACCCGAAAATGGGTGTAGGCATGGTCAATGGTCATTAAGTTTTCACCAACCGCGATCGCAATGCCAATTTCTTCTAAAATTTCCCGTTCAACACATTCTTCAACAGTTTCATTGGGTTCGATTTTACCCCCTGGAAATTCCCATAACCCCCCCAATAATCCTCCCTCTGGGCGGCGATCAATCAGGATCAAACCTTCATCGTTGAAAATAACAGCCACACCAATGCGTTTATGGGGAAGGGAAACAGACATTTTGCGTATCGGTAATTGATTTTGTATTCCCTTATTGTAAGCTTCACAGGCAAAATTCCAAGGACATTCAACACAGTTTGGTCGAGAGCGGATGCAAATAGTCGCCCCTAAATCCATTAATGCCTGATTGAAATCTCGCGGATGATCGGGATCAAGTAGGCGATCGGATAATGCCCAAAGTTCAAACAAGGCTTCGGTGGGAATAACGGGTAAAGCAATTAAACGAGATAAAACCCGCTTGACGTTGCCATCTAAAATCGAAATCGGTTGATTAAAGGCCGCACTCAAAATTCCCCCTGCCGTTGTGCGACCGATACCTGGTAAGGCTAATACTTTTTCTAACTGGTCGGGAAATTTGCCCCCATAAATCTGGGTTACGACCTGGGCGGCTTTGTGGAGATTGCGACCTCTGGCGTAATAACCCAAACCTTCCCAGGCTTTGAGAACGGTTTGTAACTCGGCTTGGGCGACCTGGGAAATGTTGGGAAACTGGATTAACCAGCGTTGGTAGTAGGGAATAACAGTTTTTACCTGGGTTTGCTGGAGCATGATCTCTGAAACCCAGATGGCATAGGGATCAATTGTTCGTCGCCAAGGCAAATCGCGCCCCTGTTTGTTATACCATTGGAGCAGCGATCGCCGTAATTGCTCAACCTGAAGATCGGTCAAATTATTCAGCGTCACTAACACCTTGAAGGGAGTGGAAGGACTGCTCAAAACCCATTCTCTGTTCCGCATTACGGAGGAAATAACCACTCATCATGGCGGAGGCTAGTAATCGGCCCAAATGCTCCCGACTGGTGCTAACGGTGATACCAAAATGTTCGGACGGTAAATTCCCTAACAAACCGATAATATTTCTTTCCATCACCTGAAAAACTTCCTGGGATTCAGGTTTAGATAATTGGGCGATCGTTTCGGGAGTCAGCGTTTGGACGTAATTCCAAAGACCTTCTCCGATTTCATGGTCACTGCCAAATAAACTTTGTTGACGTTGGGATTCGGGGTTCATGGTTTTCCTCCTCTCGATGATGCTGGTATGTTAACAATGCCCACTTAAAGAACAATAGTCTTCAAGTTTATTGATGAATTTTTTACTTTGTTCTACTGTAACAAGATTTTAATATATTAGTGAGTCGTTAGAACCGAACCCTGGTTTCGCATTGTCCGACTTAATTTGAAAGTTATACCAATTTAATTTGATTAAAGTGCAGATGTAACTATTCATGAGATCCCCCCTAGCCCCCCTTATTAAGGGGGGAAGCCGAAGGCGGGGGGATCAGTTAATACAATATTTTCTGTTTAATTGTACATTGTCCGTAAAAAATGCTACAAAAAAAGAGGGATTAACCCTCTTCTAGACAAAATCATGGAAATTCTGTTTATTCTTCTGTAGCGGCGATCACCTCTTCATCGTCCCCATCTTCTAGGGCAGAGGGAATATCGAGATCAGAGAGATCAACCACCTCTTCTGGCTCAAGGGTACGACCTTCGGCAGCAGCTAATAACTTGAGACGATATTTCTCAGCCATTGCCTCTGCTTGGGCATAAACTGATTCCCGATCTTTAAGCATTGCCCCTGGTTCGGGTTCAAGCTGCTTGGTAGAAAGGGAAATCCGACCTCTTTCGGCATCGAGATCGATAATCATCACCTTCAGTTCATCATTCACCTCAAAAACACTGCTGGGCGTATCAATATGATCATGGGAAATTTCAGAGATGTGGAGTAATCCGCTAACTCCCCCGATATCGATAAAGGCTCCATAGGGCTTGATACCGCGTACAGAACCAATGACAACCTGACCCACTTCTAAACCGTTCATCTTGCGCTCAACTAAAGCACGACGATGGCTCAGAACCAAACGGTTTCTTTCTTCATCCACTTCCAAAAATTTTAAGGGTAGGTCTTCTCCCAATAAATCTTCTTTGGCTTCCCGCGCACTAATGTGAGATCCAGGAATAAAGCCGCGTAATCCTTCGATACGGACTAAAGCACCACCACGATTGGTCGCAAAAACATTAGAACGGACGGTAGCATCCTCTGCCTGAAGTTGACGTACCCGTTCCCAAGCCCGCATATATTCAATGCGACGGATAGAAAGGGTTAGCTGACCATCTTCATTCTCGTCAGTCAGAATAAAAAATTCACGAGTTTCGTTCGGTTGAAGAACCTCATCGGGATCATCCACCCGATTGATAGACATTTCTTGAATGGGGATATAGGCGGCTGTTTTAGCACCAATATCAATTAATGCGCCTCTAGATTCCATGCTAAAGACGGTTCCTGCTACGATATCCCCTGGGCTAAAATGGTAATCGTATTTGTCGAGAAGTGCTGCAAAGTCCTCGTGGGTAAAACCAATATTTTTTGAAGTAGTTGTTTTTTGACTGATCATGTACGTTTTAAGTCCTAATCCCTTAATCTCCGCGTTTTTGGTGTTAATGCCTCCTGTTACTATACAGTAAGAGATTGAGTAATGTTCATCAATCTAGTCAGGACACAGACTCTTCATTATAAAGGATGTATTCCCCTCTTGACTAGAATTTTAGGAAGGGTTTCTTTCTCAGGATTCTTTTTCCTTGCCCTTACTCTGAAGGCATTGAATTTTTGATGGCGCGATCGCCGTTTTCTTTTAAAAATCTTAATTCTGTGTAAATATCCTATTTTTTTCTCGTTATTTTTATATTTTTGATGATGAAAACAAAACTTAGACAAGCTTGGATTATCCCAAAATTCTTTTCCCTTAGCTGTTTCGCCAGTTTGAGTTTGGGCTGCGCTGGATGGTTCACCGTTGCTTTAGTGGATTCTCCCGTCGCGATCGCCCAAATTTCCCAAATTCCCCTGACTCTTTCCCGTGAGCCTGATGAAACCTATCCTAATTTTGTTCAACGGGCAACAACCTTAGTGACAACCCGCTTAAAAAATGATTTCAGTAAGAATTCATCCTTAAACGAAGTCAGAATTGTGGTAATCGGTCAAAATAATGGCAATATCGCCCCTGTGCTTTCCGTTAATATGAGCCGCCGACAATGGCTGAATAATCCTAATCCCCAACCTTTGATCAATTATTTTTCTGATAGTGAGTTTTTATTGGGTTTTGATGCTCCCGTTGCTCCTGTTGCTCCGACCCCTCAAACAGCGATCGCCGCGCCGACGAATCCCACCACTCCTACTCCCGATCCTTCCCCTCCCTCTAATACCCCGCCCGTCAATAATCCGCCGCCATCAGCAGACTCTTTGCCCCCAGATTCAGAAACTCCCACTAATGCACCGACCAATTCTTTCTATAACCGTTTTCGAGGTGTAACCACTCCTCAGCCTCAATAAGCTGTCACGAATTTAGATTCAATTCGATTTTGCTGAAAACTATAAGGTCTTGTAACAAGGGGCTTAAGCCCCTTGCCTGTAGGCGATCGTTGTTATGCTGAATCAAGCAGACCGACTCTTTGAGGAGAATCAACCGATTTTCCTTTGAGATAGCTAGAAGTTTGATAAAAACTCAGCTTAGACTATCAATAATTGGTTCGTTCAGCGATGTGTTAATTTAAGCAGTATTCAAGGAGATATCTACCCTCATGGCTTCCACTGATTTTAAAGATTATTACGGCATTTTAGGCGTGAGCAAAACCGCAACGGAAGATGAGATCAAGAAAACCTTCCGTAAACTTGCTCTGAAGTATCACCCCGATCGCAACCCAGGGGATAAGGTCGCTGAAGAAAAATTCAAGGGAATTAGTGAAGCCTACGAGGTGCTGTCTGACCCCGAAAAACGCCAAAAATATGATCAATTTGGTCAATATTGGCAACAAGCCGATCAATCCAATTGGTCGGGAGGGAATGTCAATACGGATTTTGGTTTTGATTTTAGCCAATACGGAAATTTTGACGAATTTATTAATGAATTATTAGGTCGCTTTTCTACGCCTGGGGCAAGTGGCGGTTATTCTACTCGGACTTCTACGGGACAACGCCCTGGTTACGGGGATTTCGGGGGTTTTGGGGATGCGGGGGGAAGAGCGGGAACTCAAACGACCCAAAGCGATCGCGAGGCTACTCTTAAGTTGACCTTTGCTGAAGCCTTTCATGGAGTACAAAAACGCATTGGTTTAGGGAATGAAATGTTAGATGTTCGTATTCCTGGCGGCGCAAAAGCAGGAAGTCGGGTTCGTTTACGGGGCAAGGGGCAGGTCAATCCCTATAACCAACAACGGGGCGATCTTTATCTCAATATTGAACTAGAAAATCATCCTTTTTTCCAATTTGAAGGAGACAATCTGATTTGTGAAGTGCTGATTTCTCCTGATGAAGCCGTTTTAGGTGCATCCATTGATGTGCCGACTCCCGATGGTCTGGTGACAATGAAAGTGCCGTCGGGGGTGCGATCGGGTCAATCTCTACGATTGCGGGGTAAGGGCTGGGCTTTGCCTAAAGGAGGAAGGGGTGATGAATTGGTTAAATTAGTGATTGATACGCCCAAAACTTTGAATGAAATTGAACGGGAATGTTATCAAAAAATTCAGGCTAATCGTAGTGTTAATCCCCGTGCGGCTCTCGATAATTTTAAGGGGATTTAAGGCAATTCCGTCGAAATTTTGCCCCGTTCTTTGACTTCTTCTTTCTCAATACCGTTTTATATGTTGCGCCTAACCGAAATTAAACTTCCCCTCGATCATGCTGAATCTGAAATTACGTCGACAATTCTGAAAAAATTACAAATTAGCCCTGATGAATTGATTCGTTATTCTATTTTTAAGCGGAGTTATGATGCCCGTAAAAAGAATGATATTGTTTTTGTCTATATTTTGGATGTAGAAACAACGCAAGATGATGCGCTTTTAGAACGTTGGCAAAAAAATCCCCATATTCAAGCCACACCAGACATTAGTTATCATTATGTGGCTCAAGCTCCCCGTCATTTAGACACTAGACCTGTGGTGATTGGTACTGGCCCCTGTGGAATGTTTGCGGGTTTATTATTGGCCCAAATGGGGTTTCGTCCCATTATCCTAGAACGGGGTAAATCTGTCGCGATCGCACCGTTGATACCTTTGGTTTTTGGCGAAAAAAAGCCCTGAATCCCGAATCCAATGCCCAGTTTGGCGAAGGAGGGGCGGGGACTTTTTCCGATGGAAAACTCTATAGTCAAACCAAAGATGCCAAACGCTATGGGCGCAAAGTTCTCACTGAATTTGTTAATGCGGGCGCGAATCCCGAAATTTTGTATATCCATCGTCCCCACATTGGAACCTATCGACTGGTCAAAATTGTGGAACATTTACGAGCAACAATTGAATCCCTGGGCGGTGAGATCAGATTTCAAACCCGCGTGGAGGATATTGTCATTGAACAAAATCAGGTCCAGGGCGTAACTCTAGCCAATGGAGAATTTATCCCGACCCATCATGTCGTCTTGGCGGTGGGCCACAGTGCGAGAGATACCTTTCAAATGCTTTATGATCGCGGTGTTTATATTGAACCAAAACCTTTTTCTATTGGATTTCGTATCGAACATCCCCAATCCCTCATTGATCGCGCTCGGTTTGGTGTTCAGGCAGGTCATCCCAAATTAGGAGCGGCAGATTATAAATTAGTGCATCATTGCCAAAATGGTCGGTCGGTTTATAGTTTTTGTATGTGTCCAGGGGGCATGGTGGTAGCGGCAGCCTCGGAACCTGGCAGAGTTGTCACCAACGGCATGAGTCAATATTCCCGTGATGAATTAAATGCCAATAGCGCGATCGTGGTGGGCATCACGCCAGCAGATTATCCCGATGGCCCGTTGGCAGGGATTGCGTTACAACGGCGTTTAGAAGAAGGGGCGTTTGAATTGGGCGGCAGAAATTATGAGGCTCCAGGGCAATTGGTGGGGGATTTTTTGGCAAATCAACCTTCTAGTGCCTTAGGAAAAGTCCAGCCTTCCTATACCCCTGGGGTTCATTTAACGGATTTGACTCATAGTTTACCCGATTACGCGATCGCGGCTATCCAGGAAGCAATTCCCGCCTTTGAGAGACAAATTAAAGGATTTGCTAGTGATGATGCCCTCTTAACGGGAGTCGAAACCCGCACTTCTTCACCCATACGCATCAAACGGGGCGACGATTTCCAGAGTATTAATACCAAAGGATTATATCCAGCAGGAGAAGGAGCGGGCTATGCTGGGGGAATTTTATCGGCGGGAGTTGATGGTATTAAAGTGGCCGAGGCGATCGCGTTGAATATTCTGCAATCAACCGTAGGGACCTAAGGCTTACGCCCAAAAATCTACGCCAAAAACACCTAATTTCGCAAAAATGTTAATTACTGCGATGATTATTGTCGTAATGGATTCTCGCCCCCGCCCATTGCAATTTATCCCGTAGGGTTTGATAAAACGAATAATTTTCCCTGAGCAAAATAAATTTAGCCGTACACTCTGCCCGACGGACTCCCACCCATTGATTCGGCCAAATAGAAGTTGCTAACGAGCCATCTGTCCACAGTTTGGTATTTAATTCATAATCTCCCAAGGGCCAGATATTGACCATAGAGCCGCAGGGAATGACGATCGGACGGCTGGATAAACTCAGGGGACAAATGGGGGTGACAATAATCGCATCCATCCCAGGGTGAAGAATGGGGCCATTGGCAGAAGCGGTGTAACACGTTGAACCCGTTGGTGTGGCAACCAGTAAACCATCTCCTTGATACTGATCAACAATTTCTCCATCGACTTCGATTTCTACAAAGGTCGTTGGCATTCGGTCAATACTGGCGGGTTTAACGCAAAATTCGTTCAGGCAAACAAAGCGATCGCTGACACATTGCCGATCTTCTCGACGACCTTCAAAAATAGCCGCCTCTAACATCATTCGTTGGGAGACTGCATAGCGATCGCCGAATAACCGTTCCCAAACTTGTTCTGTATCCTGAAACGATTCAAAGTTCTCAGTCAAAAAGCCCAAATGTCCCCCCACATTCACCGCCAAAATGGGGATACCTTCGGGAGAAAGATGGCGAGCGGCGGCCAGAACCGTTCCATCTCCGCCCAAAACAATGGCTAAATCAATTTTTTGAGTAATTGACGCTAAAAAGACGGGGTAGGGATTATCCTTAAAGCCACTCGGCCCCATCAAGACTTTACAATTGCGAGCTTCCAACTGTTTGGCACATTTTTCTGCCCAGGCTTTACTTTGGGCGTGTCCCGCTTTATGGGCAATAATGACTTGTTTTAATTCCACTCGCGACCCCATGAAACCTTTCATTTCTTATTATCTTAGTAGCTGAGGCGTTATTAATCACAGAAATGGAGAATTAGCTAAAATGGGAAGCGCGATCGCGTCCTATCGAGTTTTGCAATCAGCCCATTAGCGTTATGATTTTGTTGTTAAGGATTGGATCAGCGATCGCTGAAATTTTGCTCTAGGAATCGCTAAAATAAAAGCGAAACATCAAACTCAATGGAAAGTATCACGATGATTAATATCAGTCTTAACCTTGAAGATGAACAAATCCGCAAACTGCAATATATTCAACAACAAACAAATTTCGATTTATCAGAACTTGTTAGCCGTAATATTTCGGCTTTAATTGATGAACATTACCAACAACTCCAGCCTCAAAGTCCGTTACAAATTTTTGAAGAGCTTGGTTTAGTCGGCTGTATCAATGCAGAGCCTAATTTCTCCTCAAATTATAAAACTGTTGTCTTAGGTTATTTGAATAAAAAAGGAGAACAAAATTCACTATGATAATGGTGGATACAGGAGCTTTTATTGGTCTTTTTAATAAAAATGATGAATATCATGCATCAGCACGAGCCTCATTTTCCAGTATTTCAGAGCCTTTAATCACAACCTACCCCGTCGTGACTGAAACCTGTTATTTACTCTATAATCGTCTCGGTCATCATTCTCAAATTAATTTTCTAAAGTCGATCACGAAGAAGGCGTTTAAAGTATTCGATTTTCAGAACAACGATATCCTGCGGATGATTGAACTGATGGAACGTTACTGTGATCTCCCAATGGATTTTGCTGATGCTTCTCTGGTTGTTTTAGCTGAACAATTGGGACACGGGCGAATTTTAACTAGCGATCGCCGAGATTTTAATATTTACCGATGGAATAATAATCAATTATTTAAAAATCTTCTGTAATAATTTAGAAGAAGATAGTCTTAGATGGTATCTCATCGTTAGCCCGATCGCGTCTTATCGTACATTTGCAATCAGCCTATTCGCGTTTGGATTTTGTCTATATTCAGGAAGATAGAGGATGACTATCAGTATTGAAAGAACTTTTGCCAATCAGATAACCCTAGCGGAATTTTTAGAAAAACCCGATACCAAACCCGAAGAGTGAATATAGTGATGGAGAAATTTTTCAAAAACCCATGCCTCAAGGTGAACATAGTGTTTTACAGAGCGAGTTGTTAACTCATATCAATCGAGCGGGCAATCCTGCTAAGATTGTCTATGCGTTTCCTAAATTGTGTTGTGTTTTTGGGGGAATGGCGATCATCCCCGACATTGCGGTGTTTGCTTGGGAGAATATTCCTCGAACGAGAGCAGGAAAAATTGCGAATCGTTTTGAAATTGCTCCTGATTGGTTGATTGAAATTCTTTCTCCTGAACAATCGGTAAATAAGGTGATCAAAAAAATTGTCTTTTCTCTCAAACAGGGAAGTCAATTAGCCTGGTTGATCGATCCTGATGATCAGTCGGTGACGGTCTTTTATCCCCAAACGTTGCCAGAGGTGAAGGAAAAAGAAGATTTACTGCCAAGCTTAGAAGCTCTGAAGGATTGGCGGTTATCGGTGATGGAAATGTTTGCTTGGTTATCTTTGTAATAGGGTTAGGCTTGAGATTTACCAAGCTTTCGGCTGAAATTCGTCATTATTGAGGAGTGTAATCGTTTCACCCGATTGGGCAGCACAAATAAACCTTGACGATAGGCATAACGATCTGCCCCCTCATCGATGATGATGCCTGCTACGGCTCCGTAGAGTTGGTTTTGGGCATATTCAGGAAAAAAGTCACGGAAGCGTTGTAGGTCTGCGATAAATTCTTGAACATCTGCCACACTTAAGCGACTTTTAACTTCTACGACCAGGGTATGATCTTGGTTAAGGACTAAAATATCAATCTCTAGAGTTTCCCCTTCTTTTCTTTTTTTGATGCGTTGGCTGACCTGATGGACAGGGATACCTCTTTCTAGAAATAAAGTTTCACAAGCGGGGGCAACGAGGTTTTCCACAAAGAGACCCCAGGTTCCGCCTAAATCGCCGATTTGTTTACTGAGTCTTTGCAGGATTTTTTCATTTTCAGTCACACTGGCTTGGAAGCGGCAATCGGTTTCTTGGAAACGGCGATCAGTTTCTTGGAAGCGGCGGTCGGTTTCTTGGAAGCGGCGGTCTGTTTCTTGGGATTGTTCTCGCATTAAGCGGTCAGTCTCTTGTAGTTGGAGATCGGTTTCTTGCAGTAGGCGATCGGTTTTTTGTTGGGACTGGGCAACTTGTTTAAATAAGTCCCAAACTTCCTCTAGGGTGGTGGTCATAGCTTTTTTTGCGGCAGTATGATGTTTATTCTAGCGAAGGGTGAGCGGAAACAAGCTGTGAAATCGGTTCATAAGCTGTTAATTATCTAAAACACCTACAGGCAAGGGGCTTAAGCCTTTTGTTACAAGACTGTCAACCGAATCATGATGCAATCTAAAATTCGTGACAGTTTAACCCGCTTATTTTTTGCCATATCAATCGACTTTCTGTGTTTGTTAAGGAATCTTAATATTTTTGTTATAAACAAAAAACGAGAAATTCGCTTATCCAGCAAGGGTTTATGAGATTTTAGAAAATATTTGGGAGAGGGGTGATAGGAAAATGATGGGGTTTGGGTAAGTTACGAATAGAAGGGTTAAAAAAGCCCGCCCCACCCCAAATTATTAAAGGAAGAAGATTATTATGAATAGTAACTTTAAGTTCAAATTGCTTTCTCACCTCAAAGCTAAAAAAGAAGGTGAAGGTTTCACCTTAATTGAATTATTAGTTGTTGTTATCATCATCGGTGTATTGGCTGCCGTCGCTCTACCTAACCTCTTGGGACAAGTGGGTAAAGCCAGAGAAACTGAAGCCAAAAACGGTGTAGGAACCATTAACCGCTCTCAGCAATCCTATCACTTTGAGAAGGCTGCCTTTACAGGTGCCCTCGCCAATACCGACCTGCAAGCGAATAATGTTCTTGGTGTAATCATTCCAAACAGTAAATACTATGTCTTTGCTGTTAATGCTCCTACAGGTGTTACTCTGTCAACATCAACGGCTCTAGGAGTGCCAAATGGATCTACAACCGTAGATAACGGTAAAGCCCAAGGTACGCGCGACTACACGGGTGGCATTAACTTTATCTCTACAGCGGGTCAGTACAACCAAGTTATCTGCCAAGCCGACACAGGTGGTACGGTAGCGGGTACGGCTCCAACTAGTGCTAATATTACTGCTGCTGCCTGCCCAGCTAACATGACAGCTGTTAAATAGTTTTATTGACATAATTTGTATTTGTTTCCCCACAGTTACCTTGTTCAAAAAACTGAGTTCTGTGGGGAAATATTTTCTGTATAGTCTGCAACCTCTTTTGCTTTTCATTGAATAAAAAATACAATGAACTTACTTTATCCTATATATACC
This sequence comes from uncultured cyanobacterium, assembly GCA_963807635.1. Taxonomy (GTDB): domain Bacteria; phylum Cyanobacteriota; class Cyanobacteriia; order Cyanobacteriales; family Microcystaceae; genus Snowella. The sequence continues at coordinate 26,815 of CAWEDJ010000026.1, read as the reverse complement.
CAGCTATCTATCGAACTTTTTTAGTACGTCGGACTAGCTGTTTGAGGACAGCAAAAATAAATTCAGAAAAATTTTGCGTCGTTTCAGCGATCAAGCAAATTATCAAGAATTGTAAAATCCTCTTTGTGTAAGGCTTTGAGAACTATCAAATTTTGAATTTGGAATTACTGTTTTGAGGAGGAGGTACTTGACAAAAAAAGCAGTATGTTCAATCTAAACAAGTGTATCACCTAACTTGGAAAAGAGAATAATTCAAATTCATTCAGCCTAAATAAAAAGTAAAGTTCCTTGAGAAGGGGTTTGCTATATCCTTATAATGAGATGACTTCCATATGCTAATCTCAACAGGTGAAAAAGCTAATCAACATATCACCTTTTTTCTTAAATCGTATGCTAAAAAGGAAAAAGATGGCTTTACCTTGTTAGAATTGATGGTTGTCATGCTCATTCTTTCAGTATTATCTGCTGTTGCCATCCCCACTTTTTATGGTCAGATTGGAAAGTCTAGAGAAGCAGAGTTACAAATGAAATTGGGAGCAATGGCTCGTTCCCAGCAAGCCTACCATTATGAAAAAACTCAATTTGCTCCCACGATAAATACCCTTAACTTGAGTGATGGTATTATCACCTCTAATTACTACAATTTTCTCGATCCTGCTCCAGGTGACATAGATGCAACGAAGGTCAAACATCAAGCTACTGCCAAAAATTCTGGACAGGATCAAACCAGGAATTATGCAATAGGGGTTTATTTTGATGGTGGTGCGTACGAACGAGCAACTTGTCGAGCGGCTCAAGTCGGAGGTTCTGTTAATGTTGGTGATCTAGCCGCCGATGATTGTACCGAGAATGGTATTAAGATTCAATAAATATTTTATCAATTCTCTATATGATATTCATAAAGAAAATGCGAAATTTTCGCTAAAACAGCTTTATTATTTGGACGCTTTCATCAATTTATGAAAATTATCCACATCATAGCGACGTTGTTCGGATTAGGCCTACCTCTAGCAGGGATAGTTTTTTTACAAGAAAAATCTCTACATCAAAACGCACAGACTCCATCAGAACTGTATAAATCAGAAGCAAAATCTGATCAGGTTTTTTTAGATGTACAGAGCAGAATACCAACCCTGGGTTTTGACAACCTTTTGGCAGACTGGACTTTATTAAAATTTATTCAATACTTTGGCGATACACCTGCTCGTAAAGAAACAGATTATGGGTTAATCCCCCAATTTTTTCAAATTCTTGTTAACAATGACCCTCGTTTTACCCAAGCAATGCTGATGTTGTCTAGTGCCAATTCTCTCTACGCACTCAGTCCTCAAACAACGGTTAAATTATTAAACCAAGCTCTAAAAACCATCACACCTCAACTCAGCCCCCTTGCTCCCTATGTCTGGACATATAAAGGAGTCGATGAAATGTTATTTCTCGGAGATATTAAAGCATCCCATCATTCCTATGAAATGGCTGCCAAATGGGCATTAGAGGCAGGAGGGAAGGATGCTAAATCAGTCGCAAAACGTAATGCTGAAACTGCTGCTTTTTTAGCAAAAAATCCTAATAGTAAAAAAGCACAGGTTGCCGCTTGGATGAGTATTTTAGAAAATGCTTTAACAGAAGAAACGAAACAAAGAGCTATCAAAGAAATTATTTCATTAGGCGGAAAAGCTAATATCACTGCTAATGGAAAATTAGCGATTACCTTTCCCGAAAAAGATTAAAATATTGGATATTGCTTAATCGGACAATGACTTCGCTATAATAACAATTTTTATTGCCCCCTCAATCCCCCAATGTGGGAGAAATTTCAATCAGTTTTCCCCCAAAAGCTTGTCGTGGGCTTGTCGAAAGGTTAAGAGGGCAAAAATATGCCTAAAATTAGCAATGCCAAAATTTGTTTGAATTTCAACTTTACGATATCTGCTCTAGCAAAATATAAGTGAAGGTTTCCAGTTTTGTTAGCAATTCACTAACTTCTAAAAAGGCTTGCTCTTCTGTTTTAAGTTCTAAAGTATCGGGAGATAACGATTGAATCGTTAGCCAACGAGTGACCAATTGCACAAAGGGTTGAGGGGAATCCCACAGAGGTAATAAACAAGCGACTAAAGTGCTATCTACCGTGACAGGTTTTAAGGTTGGTAATTTAATGTATTTACTGAACTCGAACTCCTGATGCTGAGAAATAGCTATCAAAACATCTTCTTTAACCTGGTCTATTTGTAGAATTGGGTGTAAATAAACCAAACAATTTAGCCATTCATTTTGATTCCAAGTAACAGGAGAAGAGGAACACGGCTGCTCATTTTTCTGAACACACCAAAAATCCATTAAACGATGAATAGGTTGGAATAGCTCAAATAAATGCAGCTTGTCAGCCTCAGTTGCAGATTCCAAACCAAATTGCCAAAAAAGAGGTAGATTATCGGGATTTTGAAAAATTTCGGTTATGTCCCAATGTCGCCAATTAACCATACTCAGAAAATCTAAGTTAGTTAAATCTAGAAAATCAAAAAGTTCAGGAATTGTATAGCCTTTATCTCCTCGCAAAAGATAATTTGTCATGAGCCATCCATCTAGTTGCTTAGCTTTAGATTCAGGATTAGAAGATTGAAGCTTAGCATTTTCAAAATCTCGATAGAAAATTTTCATCCTAATATTATTGTTTAAGCTATCAATAGTCTCTTTCACTGTTTCAAGGGAGACTTCTACTGATTCTTCTTCAAACATTCCTAAAAACTTCAAAGCCTCTTGGGTTCTATAATACTCAATGCGTTGATAATAACTATGAAGATTGGCTCGAATAATACCTTCTGGTGTGAGAACGGATTGAAGTTTTTGTAACATTTCTCCTGGATTGGGCAGGAGATAAAGAACCTCGTCACAATTAATGTAATCAAATTGGTATCCTAATGATTGAATATCATCAAGGGATAAAGCATGAAATTCAGCATTACTAATGTTGTGATAAGCAAAGCGTTGACGTGCTACTTCGATCGATTTTTCTGATAGATCAACGCCAATGATTTTCGCACCTGGGTTAGCCAAGGCTAAAACTAAAGCTTGTAGTCCACTACCACAGCCCGCATCTAAAATGATTTTATCTTTGGTATTAAGAACTTTTCGATACCGTAGATAATGAGGAGTTGCTAGACTATGGACAAATAGTTGTTCTGAATTTGCAGGGAAAAGTTCGATTTCTGATTCAGGATAAGGAAGAAAGTCGTACTGTTGACGAATTTTTTCATTGAGTTCTTCTTTATTGGGAGTTGATTGATTCATAGATAACCTAATAGTATTGACAAAATTAAATTAAGCAGAACTTATTAATCGTTTTACTCTGATAGATGAGTATCAAGATATTTTATCCACATCTGTTGATAAGCCTTTTCCATTTCTTTGGTGAATTGTTTCGCATTCCATAAGGGTGAAGTTTTTTTCGATTGTCGCAACTTCCAACTAATTTGTTGACGTAGTTGTTCATCACGGCCTAAACGAATGCCCCAATCAACATATTCCTCGTCGGTTCAGGCAATACCCTCCGTTAATCCAGCATTAATCATAAAAGTATAACTATTACGCGCCACAAATTGTTGCCCAACTTTGGTTACTAATGGTATTCCCATCCATAGGGCTTCTAAGGTGTTTGTTGCTCCATTATAGGGATAGGTATCTAAGATCACGTCGGCAATACTTAAATTAGCACGATGAACTTCCTCAGAGGGAGACTTTTCTAAAAAATGCAATCTATTCAATGCAATTTCATGTTTCTCTGCAATTTCTAAGAATAATTGCTGGATAGCTGTTTGATTACCTCTTCCTTTAACTAATAAATAACTATTAGGAACTTCTCGAAGAATCTGCATTTGTAAATTAATAATATCAGGATGGCGTTTTTCTCCAACTTGGGAACTCAGATAAATAACAGCATCATTATTAATACCTAAATTCTCTCGTTTTAAAGTCGCTACAGCAACTTCAAAACCATTAACAGCTAAATAGGCATTAGGTAAACGCCAAATAGTTTCTTGGTAATATTCTTGGGCATCATCAGGTAAGGAATAAGGATCAGCAATAAAATAATCAATAGCAGGTAAACCAGTTGCATCTAACCCTAACCAGGTTATTTGAATGGGAGCAGCTTTAAGTGCTAATATTTGGCAAGTTACGGCATTAGAGACACTATCTAAATCTACCAATATATCAATTCCATCTTGCTGAATTTGCTCGGCAATTTTCTGAGGGGTAGGAGAGAAATTGTAAACAAAGTCTGCCTTCTCTCGAAACCAAATTTGGGTAACGTCATCTTCTAGCTGATCAATCAAGTAAAGATAAGTTTGAAATAGTTCGTGGTTATGATAGTGAAGGAGCCAACGACTTAACCAACCAACGGAATGCCGTCTTAGGGTATGAGCAATATAACCAATTTTTAGAGTTCTAGGGAAGTTAATATTAGAAATGGCTTTACCATAAAAACAAGGTAGCCAATTAGGTAAATTTTCTTGAAAGCGAGTAGAAAACTTGTTCTGTAATTGACGATAGTTTAAAGGATTATCTTCTAGATAGAGCAGAGGGGCTACTAAATTATATAAAGAACCTTCCATGATTGGATTAATTAATTTTGGTCTTGAAGCAATCATTTTGTGTAAAGAGGCAATATAAATCGGTAAAATCTTTTGAGCTTTTAACCATAAACCATTAACAATCATTGCGTTTATAACTTTATAGTAACCAAAAGCCTTCAAGTCAGAAGTTTCAGATTGGTTCAAAAATTGCTCTGCTGATACCAACATTTTAGAGTAGTCTTGAGCCATTACAGCAAACCAATAGAGCCGATCAAGAAGTTCGATATTATAAGGTTTTAATTCTAAACAGATTCTTATCAGTTCAACTGCATAGGAGGAACGATAATGATCATAAGCCATTTTGATTGCCGTCGATTTTAGAATCGCAATTAAGGTATCAATATCAGTAATATATTTTAAGCAAGCATAAATTACATCGATATTAATGGAAACAGGAAACTCTAAAATATTAGGGATTATTTTGAGAAACAATTCTGAATCTGAGACCTCAATCGAATTATTTTTTAAATAATCAATAAGTTTCCAATCTTCTAAATGTTGAGGGACGTAATATTGTAGTTGTATTTCTAAATCAATAAGATGTAGCAAATTATTAATTAAACTTGGCTCTATCTCTCGAATATGACCTCGAATTAACCAACTAAGATTAAGATTTTCAATTTCCTCTTGATATTGTGCTGCTTTTTCTAAAATTGTGATTAGCTCTTTTATCCATTGATCAATTTCATTTTTATCGCCTTGATTCATTATCAATAACCAAGTAGTTTGTGCTTCTTCTTCCTTCTCTTGTAATAGATAAACTAAACCGAGATACCAATAGTAATTAACATCCTCTGAATCATTTTCTATACAACGCTCTAGAAGCTCAATTGCTTGGTGATAATCACCTTGATTTAAACAATTCTTTGCTTGATTAAATATGGGGTTTAAACTTTCTGGTAAAATGGACATTTAGGGAATTTCCTTAATTCAATTCATTAGAATAAATAAACTTAGTTTTATGTCTATACAATGCTTGCTCATGGAAATTATTGAAAAAAGAATTTTCTATTTTTCAAAAAAAGCATTAAGGTATTTGAGCCACATTTGTTGATAAGCTTTTTCCATTTCTTTTGTAAACTGTTTAGCATTCCATAAGGGAGCAGTTTTTTTTGATTGTTGCAACTTCCAACTAATTTGTTGACGTAATTGTTCGTCTGTTCCTAAACGAATACCCCAATCAACATATTCCTCATCAGTCCAAGCAATTCCTTCTGTTAAACCCGCATTAGTCATAAAAGTGTAACTATTACGGGCCGCAAACTGTTTTCCAACTTTAGTCACTAGGGGGATTCCCATCCATAACGTTTCTAAAGTAGTTGTAGCTCCATTATAGGGATAGGTATCTAAGACCACATCAGCAAGGCTCAAATTAGCACGATGAATTTCTTCTGAAGGGGTTCTTTCTAAAAAACGCAATCTATCTAAACTAATTTGATATTCTTCCGCAATGGTTTTGAATAACTGCTGAATAATCTGTTGATCTCCTTCTCCTTTGATCAATAAATAACTATTAGGAACAGCCTGAAGGATCTGCATTTGTAAACAAATTATATCGGGATGACGCTTGTGTCCTGCTTGTACAGTCAGATATATAATTTCATCCTTAGCAATGCCGAGGTCGTCTCGTGTTAGAGTAGGAACAGCAACTTCAAAACCATCAACAGCTAGATAGGTTTGTGGTAAACGCCAAATAGTTTCTTTATAGTAGTCTTGGGCATTATCTGGTAGAACGTAGGGATCAGCTATAAAATAATCAATGGCGGGTAAACCTGACGCATCAAACCCTAACCAGGTTATTTGAATGGGAGCAGGCTTAAAAGCTAAAACTTGATAAGTTATAGCATGAGAAAAACTATCTAAATCTACTAATATGTCAATCTCATTTTGTCGAATTTGATTAATAATCTTTTGGATATCGAAAGGAAAATTATAAATAAAATCTACCTTGTCTCGAAACCACATTTGAGTAATGTCATCTTCTTGTTGGTTAATTAAATAAAGATAAACTTGAAATTGTTCTCGATTATAGTAGTGAAGCAACCAACGACTGAGCCAGCCAACAGAATGTCGTCTTAGGGTATGCGCAATATAGCCAATTTTTAAAATTCTAGGGTAGGAATGATTCACCTCAGTTCTAACATCGGAAGCAATAAACAAACTAGATAAATAATTTTGAGAAAGATGGGATAGTTGATTTTGAATTTGGCGATAATTTGAAGGATTATCCTGTAAGTATATTAAAGATCCAGCAAAACTATGGACACAACTCTGGATTATTGTATTGATTGATTTTGGACTTAATGCAATCATTGTTTGTAAAGATTTAACATAGTCTGGCATAATTTCTTGAGCCTTTAACCACTCACCACGGCTAATCAGAGCTTCTATAACTTTATGATACCCAAAAGCCTTAAGTTCAGGACTTTCAGCTTGGTTTAAAATATCTTGTGATGATTGCAATATCTGGGCATAATCTTTAGTAAGAGAACTAAATTGAATAAGACAATTCATTAACAAAAAATCATTGGGTTGTAGCGTTAAAGCAACCTTCGTTAAATCAACAGCATAGAATGGTTCGTGGCGATCATAAGCCATTTCAATAGCCTTTGATGTTAGCATTTCAATAAAAATTTGATGATGAGTAATATATTGTAAAGAAGCATTAAGGAAATCGATGCTGACAAAAGCAGAAAAATTCAAAATACTAGGTACTATCTTAAATAATAGTTCTAAATCAATTTTTTCAATCAAACTATCGTTTAGATAATGAACAATTTGCCAAGTTTCTAAATGCTCAGGCTCATAATATTGCAAATTTATTTCTAAATCAATGAGGTGTAATAAATTATTAATTAAGCTTGGCTCTATTTCTCGAATATGACCCCGAATCAACCAACTTAATTTTAGATTTTCTATTTGCTCTTGTCGCTGGGCTTCTGTTTCTAAAATTGTCAATAATTCCTGAGTCCATTGTACCACGTCTTCTTCATTCCCTTGACTCATCACCAATAACCAAGTAGTTTGGGCATTTTCTTCTTGCCCTTGTAGCAAATAAACTAAACCCAAATACCAATAATAATTTACATTTTCTTCATTAGCTTCAATACACTGTTCTAGAAGCTCAACTGATTGCTCATAATTACCTTGTTCTAAATATACTTTTGCCTGTTCACACATTTGTAATTCATTCATTTGGAACTAGGTTAACCTCTATTAATTAACGATATTTTGATTATAATAAAAAACTTTTTCTAATTAAACATGGCGAAATTTATTAACTACTCATTTCCAATTTACCTAAGATAATTAAACTTTCTAAATCCTCTTCTGCATTGGCAAGATAGTGTTTTACAATTGCCCGTATTTGTATTAATTGGGTTTCATCTGCTAATCCTAGCATCCTACTGACATCAGCCAAATCTTGAGTACGACTGGCAGATAATTTCATTAGTATTAAATAGGATAAATCAATAATTGGTAAGCCATCGGGTGCATAATTGGGTTTGCTCACAGCTTCCGCTACCCATTCATCATCACCTTCTAAAACGTCCAAGGAGGTATTATCTGGTAATTGCCATTGACTACCAGAAATGTTCAAAATTCCGATTTTTTTACCTCCAGCATTTTCTAAATCTTGATAAATTTTCCTAGCATCTTCAGCTTTAATAAGAATGTCAAGATCTAAAGTCATTCGTTCTGGCATATAAAGCCTTGTCGCTACACCACCAACTATAACAAAAGGGGCTTGTGTTAAAATTAAATTTAAATTACTCACGGAATAAGACCAAGTTCGTTTCTGTAAAAAACTAAGACTACTGCCACTTCCTGGTTGTACACGCTTTTTAACCAAGGATAGAAAAGTTTTTCGTTTTTGTGATGACAAGTCTTGAATTAACATTGATTTTGTTTACTTTTGAAATTGTACACAAGTTAAGGATAATGGGACACACATTAAGAAATAGAAAATCCCCACCAACAAATGGGGGAAATTTATGTTAAAGAAAATCAGAGTTAGCTTTAATAGACTATGCTCATTATAAACAATAAGATTGGCTTTTTTGAAACACATAATTTATAGCAGAAAATAATTCCTTTAAATTAGAAATACTGTAAAGTTTAATATTTTTCTCAAAACCATTACCCAGGAGCCTGCCAAACTCCCAAAACTTACCATTGGAGACAATGCCAAAAATTTCAGTCTTAGTATTTTTATTGAGTTTTTGAGCGGTGATCAGTCCGGCTAAACATTGTCCCCAACCTTCTTCAAAGTTATCCTTTTTTGCCTCAACCACAATTAGATAGGGTTCCTCAAACACAATCTTTCCCTTAGCAGAGCGTTTAGCAACCATATAATCAGGAATCCCTGACAATTGTTCATCGTAGTTTAAGGGTTGATGAATCCACACTAATAATTGTTCCTTATAGCTTTGCCAAACCTCAATGAGAATAGGTGAAATAATATTTTCACAGATAGCATATTCTGAATTAAAAACAACACCTTCTCTAAGAATCAACTCTAATCGCTGGAGAAAAGAATCATTTATCACAAAGGGAAGCTCCTGAACAAAGTCTTTTTCTTGATAATGAACAGGGAAATCTTGAATAACATCTGAAATATTTTTATAAGCATTAAATGACATAATTTTAAATCCCGATTTAATAACCTATCTCTAGTTTATCCAACAGAATAAGACTTTTTAAATCCTCTTCTGCATTTAAAAGATACTGTTTTACAATTGCCCCTATTTGTATTAATTGAGGTTAATCTGCTTCTTGACTGTACACACTTTTTGGCCAAGGATAGGAAATTTTTTCGTTTTTGTGATGACAAGTCTTGAATTAACATTGATTTTGTTTATTTTCGTAAGTGTACACAAGTTAAGAATAATAGTACTTAATTTACGGGAACCTACATTAAAAACTGTCATGTGAAGTGACTCTAAATGACCATTGCGTTTTAAACTTTCTAGAAAAACAGACATCTAGATTATTTCCTCAACTTAATAAAGTTAGATTTTTATCGTATTATCCCATATCAATAATTTTTGATTTGGGCAAAGCAATGATATTTAAATTTTCTTGTAAAGTATTCAAATTATCTAGCGGTATTAAATCCTGAAGATAGGGCTGATAACGAAATAAATTATAGCCTTGAGCGATCAAATAATGAGCAACAGGAAGATTACTGTCTTGATTTCCTGCAATATTTTCATAGAGAATAATAGGAGAAAATTCCGATAAAATTCTCTGGCTACCCATCAAAACCGCTAATTCATGACCTTCTGCATCAATTTTAAGAAAATCGACTTGCTGGAGATTCTCTTGTTCCCTAAGACTATCTAACGTAAAACAAGCAACCTCTTCAAATGCTCCTGATTCCATCGAAATACTAGCATTATTAGCAACTAATTCATTCAATTCACTAGACGCAGAAAGAGATAATCGAGCAGACCCTACGCGATCGCTGGCTGCCCCCGCACAGATTTTAACCCAACTGAATTGATTAATCCGACAAGTTTCTTCTAAGCAACGAACACACCCAGAAAATGGCTCAACCGCCAATACTTTACCCTGAGAACCAACCCTTTGAGCCGCACTAAACGTATAAACACCGACATTTGCCCCCACATCAATCACAGTCATGCCTGGTTTAATCCAGTTACGCCAAAACTCCATTTCTTTTTCAAACCAATCACCTTCAGCCACTAAAACACTGGTGACAATGCTTTTAAAGCTTGCTTCAACAGCCATTAAAAGATTGGATTCAAACTGGACATAGGTAAAAGGACTATCCATTGCTAAAGTTGTCCATTGCCAATCGGGATCATGGACAAATTGCGGCTGTAACTGTGTAGCCAAATTAAGCCAATGATTCGCTAGTTGGAGATTCCCTAAATCTCGATAAGCCAGATAAAGAGCTTGTAAAATTTTTGCTTCAGTTGGGGCTAATTCTTTGGCACGATCGAAAAAATAATCCCTCCCATTGATTACTTGTAATATAAGCAACTCCCAACTTAAAATTTAGTTCAACCGAGTTAGGAAAACTTTGAAGAGCAAGTCGGAGCCAACGAATTCCCGTACTATTATAAAAACAAAGAGAGGAATAACAAAGGGCTTGACTCAACATCATCAGATATTGACTATAAAGCTTTGATTCATTAAAATTTGTCTCAAAAAATTGGGCTAGATTACCGAGATGATTCTTATTGTGAGGAAGATAAATAATACAGGATTGTCCTGTTTTATCTAATTTATTATCTAAATTTGCTACCGTTGCTATCCAAGCAGGCCAGGTAAGCTCTACCGCTTGTTTTAATTGACCCGTCATAGACATTAAAAGAGATAGATGGGCAGCACACAAAGGATGATTTTCCATCGTTAAGCCATTATCCAAGGCTTCATTTGCCATCTCTAAATATAAACTTCTCAGCGATAAATCTTGACAGTTTTCTGCCTCAATTAACGCAATAACCCCAATATTATTAAAATCTGTTGTCGAGGTTGGTTCATCCCAATTAGTCTTTTCGAGACAAGAAGTAATTTGTGATAATATTTTTGATTCTAATGTAGGGCAATGTTTTTGTATATATTCAAGATAAGTTTCGGTAGGACTATTCATATTGTTTATAAAAGATTTCAGTTAACTCTAATGATGTCTAATGCCAATTTTTTGTGTTACCCAATACATACCTCCAAAAGCGCGATCGCGTTTTGATAATCGCCTTGGTCTAAATACAATTGTGCCTGTTCAAACAACTTCAGCCCATTCATTTATCTGACTCCATCATTACCAATATTATCTTTCCCATAGTTAGCAAACAATACAATTGTTCTTAACAAAAATTAATACAGACCTTCCCTTAATTCATAATTAACTCGATTCATCAGTATTTTGAAATACAGATTTAGAAAGATAAATTTCAATCTGTTCAATAAAATATTGAGCAGAAGTCAACAGTTTTTGCGCTTGCTCAAGGTCAAAATCAACAGTCTCGTCATAATCACTCAGTTGTCGTAAATCATAGGCTGATTTGAGAATTATAGATAATTCCTTAGACAATTCACCTGTTTTGATAAAATTTTGACCAAATTGTTGAATCAAACCACGATGAGTCAAAGGGTTAATTTGTTTAGATTCTAAAACAGCTTGGGTGGCATGATATATACCATAATAAATTCGAGATATACAAGCTCGATAATAGTGATTATTCAAAACCAATTCAGCCACTTGTAACTCTTCCCTAGCTAATTCTAGCAATATTTTGATACGATTCACAATACGATACCTTGACTTTTAATATTTTTCAACAAAGGTGTTAATTGAGCTAAAAATCTGGATTCAGCAATAGGAAAAATAGAAATTAATTCGTCATACTTTAAACCGATAGTTGTTGTGATTTCTGCCATTCTTAGAATTTCATCAAACGCAGAAACTTCATCCTTTAATACGACTAAAATATCCACGTCTGAGTCAGTGGTTGCCGTCCCCTTTGCATGGGAACCGTATAAAATAATTTTAACTAGCTTTTCTTGATACAAGTCAGTTAGAGATTGCTTTAACTCCTGAAATACATTAGAATTCATTCTCCTGTCCTCCTTTAATTGAGCTTCGTTAAAAGCGATCGCGTCTTCATCAATCCTCTTGTTCTAAAAATAACTTCGCACAAATTAAAAACCCATTGCTTTAGCAACTTCATCAATATCGGGTTTAATTCCAGACTTAACTCGATTATCGCTATGGGAAACCGAACAATCAGGATCTTTAAGACCATTACCCGTCAACACACAAACCACCGTTGCTCCCGTCGGAACTTGATCTTTCACCTTCAATAAACCCGCTACCGAGGCCGCACTCGCAGGTTCACAGAAAATACCTTCCTGGGAAGCCAAGAGACGATAGGCCGCGAGAATCTCTGTATCCGTCACCGAATTAAATTCCCCTGTACTGGCTTTTGATGCCGCCCAGGCTTTTTCCCAGTTAGCAGGATTCCCAATACGAATAGCAGTAGCGATCGTTTCAGGATTGGCAACAGGTTGACCTTGGATAAACGGTGCGGCTCCTGCGCCCTGAAATCCCATCATTTTCGGCAGGCGATCGCTTTTTCCTAATTCCAAATATTGACAAAACCCCATCCAATAGGCACTGATGTTGCCCGCATTGCCCACAGGAATACAAAGCCAATCGGGAGCATTGCCTAACACATCCACCACTTCAAACGCGGCAGTTTTTTGACCTTCTAAGCGGTAAGGATTGACTGAATTAACCAACGTAACGGGATAATTTTCCGACAACTCACGCACAGCCGTTAACGCTTCATCAAAGTTACCGTTAATGGCAATCACTTCTGCACCGTACATCAAAGCCTGACCCAATTTCCCCAAAGCCACATAACCATCGGGAATCAACACAAAAGCTCGCATTCCTGCCCGACGAGCATAGGCTGCTGCGGCTGCTGAAGTATTGCCTGTACTGGCACAAATCACGGCCTCGGCTCCTGCTTCCTTGGCTTTGGAAATTGCCATTGTCATGCCCCGATCTTTGAAGCTACCTGTGGGATTTAAACCATCATATTTAGCGAAAACTTTGACACCCCGACCAATTTCTGCGGCGATCGCGGGAACAGGGATGAGAGGCGTATTTCCTTCAAGCAGGGTAATAACGGGCGTATCGGCAGTAACGGGAAGATAGGGACGATAGGTTTCGATTAATCCGCGCCAACGACAAGCTGAAGACTGGGGACAAACTTTATTCGAGCCATTGTTGATAACAGTCTGACTGATAAGGGGTTGAGAAATCATAAAAGTCGTTTCAGCATTGCGTATTGATCAGCAGGACGCGGGAAAATCCGACATACCTAGATCCCTATTCTACAAAATCGCGGTAATCTCTGCACATTATCTCGCTTGATTGTCTAGGGAATGAGATCTAAAAAATTGGGATCAGAATCTGCAAACCATTGATTCACCCCAAATCCCAAGGCGCGATCAGGCAGTGCCGCTTTGCGATCGCAACTCTTCAACTCCTGGGCTAGGGCTAAAACTGCTTGTTGACCAATGAGGGTTTCAAAAACCGAAGAAAAAACCGCATCGATCGCGTGATTTTGACAAAAATTTTCTAATTGTTTAGGTGATCCTATAATGGCGGCTTTGATCACATAAATTCCTCGCCAGCCTAATTCATAACAGGTCTTTAATTGTTTTAAGCTTGAAACCGATTCATCTAAGGCGATCGCGGTTTTAAAATTTTGACTGAGAGTTAATAACTCAGAAAACTTATCAGGCGGTAAAGGTTGTTCGATAAATTCAATGCTTCCGACTTGATCGGCCAAAGATAACCAACGTTGAGCATCTTCTAGAGTTAGTCCCCCATTGGCATCTAAACGGAGTTGGGCATTTTGGGGTAATCGCTCAATTAATTTTTTAAAAGTTGCACTTTCTTGACTAAAGGATTCTACTCCAATTTTCCATTTATAGGTAAGAATTTCGCGATCGTCTACAAGTTTTTGTCTATTTTTATTTATTTTAGAAAAGTAATCTAGAGCCTTTTTTCCTGTGGGTAATAGATAACTATATTCATCCTCATTTAACTCAATGGGAAGTAAGGGTTTGTTAACTAATAAATTTTTTAATGCGAATTCAAAGCCAAACTGACAGGCGGGTAAGGTATCAGGAATTTCATTAATAATTTTTTCGTGTAAATTAGAGCCGATAGACTGACAAAAATGTAAAGCTTGTTCTAACGTTTCCGACCCAAACCAGGGCAACGGTGCGATTTCTCCCCAGCCAATTTGTTGCTCATTTTTAATCAGTTGCAAAATAATACCTTCCCGAACTGACCAAGGGCCATAACGGGTTTGTAGGGGAATTTTGAATTTTCTTTGGTAGGGAAAAAACTTAAATTGATAATTCATAACCAAAGGTCTCTTCTAACCAATCCGATAAATCGCCTAAGAGTTTGATGCGCGAACGCGTTTCAATCTTGCCAAAAATATCATTATTATCCGTCGGTTCACTACCTGCATTCTGAGCCTGATTGCCTTGAAATTCTGGGAATAATTTAATTGCCATCACTTGAGGGGCGATCGTCACACCCGCTTGCTCTATCAGTTCGTCGGGGAGAATAAACAAAGCACCGCCCTTGCCGAAACCTGGATGAATCCCTGTTCCCGCGATCGCCGAATTATGAATAAAAGTTGTGTTATCTAGGGTTAAAATCCCGCTTTTCACAAAGATCGCACCGCCCAAACCTGCGCCACCGCCTCCAACACCAACCCCGCCATTTCCCGCCCCAAAGCCTCCTAAACCTGCATTCCCGACTTTTCCTGCGATACCGCCATTACCGCCTAACCCTGCACTACCGCCACCCCCACCGAAGCCCCCATTTCCCCCGTTTCCTCCATCTCCCCCTTCACCGCAAAAGATAGGAGCAATTTCAGGACTAGGAGCTTTTTCGGGATTCTTGGCTAAATTTTTAGATGATTTGCTGGGCTTGCTGACCACTTTTTTCGGAGCGGCAGCACTGGGAGAAACATTCGGTTGAGGAATAGAAGAATTAGGTTTGCTGTCTAGAGTGAATTTTTCATCAAACTTTTGATCCAAATCAATCTCTGAATCAGATTGATCCTCCATGCCATAGTCGGGACTTTTACTATTTTGAGAATCCGCATTACTGGCCGTTGTGCAGAGATTTCCACCGTTACCGCCATTTCCTGCATTACCAAAACCCCCGAAACCACCACCACCGCCGAAGGCAATACTGCCAATCGTACCAATGCCGCTATTGGTTCCAAAACTGCCAAAATAACCGACTCCTCCCTGACCACCATTTCCCCCATTACCGCCATTTCCTCCGTTTAAGCCGCCGTTTCCCCCATTCCCGCCGTTTCCTGCGTTGCCAAAGCCGCCAAATCCTCCCCCGCCTCCAAAAACAATACTGCCGATGCCACTAATTCCAATGCCGTTTACTCCCGCGATCGCGCCCCGATTCGCTAATAATTCTTCGCCGTCTGTGGTGATATTAATGCCCTCTAAATTCAGTTGATTCGGATCTAAACCCCCCAGGGTAATACCATTGAGTCCCGTAATTCCCCCCCGATTCACTGAAAATTTCCCGTTAGATTGAGTAATAAAACTTTTGGTTCTTTCCGTCGGATTGTGATGACTGCCATCTCCACCGATCGCCTGATTTTCTGCAAATGTCACCTCCGAGAGTTTCACCTTTCCCCCTTTCATCAACAGCCCTCCACCCATTCCTGCCGCGCCACCGCTTCCATTTTTCCCCGACTCTCCCTGGGCTAACCCTTCAATAATATTTAAACTTTCCAGGGTCACATTGCCTTTTTCGATTTCAAAAACACGATGGGTTTTATTGCCACTAATGGTATCGTCACCGTTCCCTAAAATCGTTAGATCCGTTTGAATGGTCGGCAAGGAACCAGTCAGAGTAATTACACCTTTTACCGAAGACAGATCGATCACATCCGAGTCTGCATCGAGGTTGGCTTGTTCCATTGCCCAGCGCAGAGATCCCGATTGATTGGTATCTTCGGTAGTTGTTACGGCAATTTTTTGAAAAGTCCCTGGATAGCTTGCCAATAATTTTCCTTGAATAATTAAACGGGTTTCAATCTGTCCTGTAGCAATTTCTAAGTTCCAATTGCCCCCCAATTCCCGATTCCCCGTTATGTCAGTCGAAGCCTGGACATCTGCCCCCGTTAAATGATGCAATTGCTGAATAAACGCTTTTCCTGTCTCATTTTCTGCTAAATTACAACCGTATAACAATAAATCTGCATTCGGGCTGAGATGCGATCGCCATTTCTGCAAAAAAGATTGATCACGATTTAAGCTATCCAAATTAATCTCCTCTTGACCCAGTACCAAATAACCTGCACTAGCATGAGAAATGAGATGAATGGCCTGTAGATGGTGATAGGGTGATAACGTTTCTGTAATTTTTTGGATAGAATTTTGTTGATCATCGGGCAGAATGAAAACTTCGGCATGGGGAGCATTTTGCTTAATTTGTAGAGCTAAACTGTAAAAATTTTCCACACTTGCATCAATCACAACCAATTGATTAATCCCTATCCCTGAAAATAGATGGGTGGCTAAAGTCAAAATCATCCACAAGCAGAAAATCAGAATACTGCCTAACCCAAAAGAAACTAGAGAATTTCCCGTGAGAAATTGTAAATTAGCTGTTTTCATCATCAACTCTTCCTACCCAAAACACAGAACTATCGTCACAATAAAGCACTTGGACGGATTGAGCAATCCTTAGTTGATGATTGTAGAGCTATTCAATTATTGCATCAAACAAATGTGTATACATTGTGTATTTGGATACAACGAATCGCGATCAATCCATTAGAATTCACAAGAGACTATCAAGATTTTTATTCCAATATTCTTGATTAAATAAGGCTTAGGATGATTTTTTCAGAAGTTGACTTTGACATGGATCTCCTTAGATTAAAGGAGTAAAGCCTTTATTCGTTTTTCTTTTGAAAAAAATCATGGATCAATTGATGTAGCGATCAATCCAAAAATAGTTATTTTTATTGTTTAAATATTTCCCATGACAACAGATAATCAATTATTAGAAAACGACGGATTGAACCAAACAGGTAGTAAATTAATTTACGGACTCAATGATAAGCCGCCCCTCTACGAAGGGATTTTTGTTGCCGTACAGCACGTCATGGCGATTTTCGTTCCCATTGTCACACCGCCCCTGATTATTTGCAATGCCCTGGGTGTTGATGCTAAAACTACCTCTATGATTCTAGGAATGTCTTTGGCTATTTCGGGGGTTGCTACCTTTATTCAAGCCCATCGAATTGGCCCCATTGGCACAGGTTTATTGAGCATCCAAGGAACCAGTTTTTCCTTTGTTGGCCCGATTATTGCGATCGGTTTAGGAGCTAAAGCCAACGGTCAACCCATAGAATCGACTCTCGGACTTATCTTTGGACTTTGTTTTTTTGGTGCTTTACTCCAAATGATTCTCAGCCAATTTTTGAGTTTCGCCCAAAAAATTATTACGCCTCTGGTAACAGGGATTGTTGTTCTCTCTATTGGAACGACCTTAATAAAGGTGGGAATTACGGACATGGCAGGTGGATTTGCCACGATGGGAACTGATGCCTATGGGAGTGTTCAAAATTGGAGTGTTTCCCTGATTGTTTTGTTATTAATTACTTTTTTGAGTGTTAGTGCTAATCGCTACATCCGTATGGGATCAATTGTCATTGGATTGATTGTAGGCTATTTGATTGCCCTTCCCTTGGGAATGGTAAATTTTAGTTCTTTACAAGGTTTACCACCTATTAATTTACCAATCCCTTTCCGCTTTGGTTTAGGTTTTGATCCCATTGCTTTTATCCCTTTTGCCATTATTTATGTCGCAACCATCGTTGAATGTATGGGAGATATTACCGCCACTTGTATGGTGACGCAAGAGCCGATTAAGGGAGGACTTTATTTTAAGCGGCTAAAAGGGGGGATTTTAGGAGATGGACTTAATTCTATGTTGGCATCCGTTTTTAGCACGTTTCCCAACACGACCATGAGCCAAAACAACGGATTAATTCAAATCACAGGCGTAGGCAGTCGTTATATTGGTTATTATTTGGCAGTCATTCTGATTTTTCTGGGACTTTTTCCGATTGTTGGTGGAGTCTTAAATACTATTCCTAGTCCTGTATTGGGAGGAGCAACCATTATTATGTTTGGCTCAGTTGCCGTTGCTGGACTTAATATTCTTCGGACAGTGGAAATGGATGTGCGTTCATCAATGATTGTCGCGGTTTCGTTGGCCTTTGCGTTAGGAGTAACCTTTGCCCCTGAATCCTTAGACAAAATGCCTAAATTGATTAAAGACATTTTTTCCTCTGGAATTTCAGCAGGTGCGGTTACAGCGTTGTTATTAAATATTATTCTTCCAGGAAAACGAGGGGGTAGTGACCATCATCATGAATAATTAATTTAATGGTGAGCAATTGAAATTGCTTCTATTTAGAAGGTTGATAGCTAAAATTTAAACTCCTTTTGTATAAGCAGAGGGATTTTTTTTTGGTGATTATATTGTTATAGTGCTTGCAAATCTTCTGGGGTATTGCAATTAAATAATACAGTGCGATCGCCGATAGATAATTCTTCAATCAAATGCTCATTTAAGAAACCTTGAAAAGATTTTCCTCCCTTGTTTATATAGTTATTTAGTAACGGTAAACAATCAACTCGATAAAAACCTGATAAGGGTTCCCAATTTTTTTCTGAACGGGGTAAATAGGCGATCGCATCGGGTGCAACGGATTTTAAATTGAGTGACCATTCCTGCAAAATTTCAATGGTTAGGTAGGGTAAATCCTGGGCTAATAACAAAACCCATTCCGTTTTAACCAAAGGTAAGGCTTGGGAAAAACCGATCAACGGGCAGGGGATTGATTTTCTTGAGGTTGAATCTCTTCTACAAAAACGCAACCCTGGGGAATTAGGGATTGATAACGCAATCGCCAGGGACTGATCACTAAAACCCGACTAGCAACGCCTTGGGCAGTTTGACAAATTCTCGTTAAAAAAGGAACGCCCGCAAACAGAATAAATGCCTTATCCCGACCCATGCGCGAACTTTGCCCACCAGCAAGGATAATAGCAGTAAGGTTCGTCGCGGGGAAATTATTCATGACAGAAAATGACCCATTTAAGGACAAAAAACTGCAACAGCTACAGTTATCTATCCATCTTATTCCTGTTTTTGGGGCGATCGTCTCTATTTGGGTTTTAAATAGAAAAACGAGTAATCCTGAAACCGAAGCGGTCAGTCGATTAGCGGTCAGATTAACGAGCGGTTGGCTCTTGGCTTACGGCTTACTCTGGTTCGGCGGATTGCAAACCTCGGATTTGTTAAGTTTGCGGTTACTCTATCTCAACGGATTATTGACCTCTGGCTATTTTTTGACTTGTTTATTCTTGATTTGGCAAATTTTTCAGGGAAAATCAGTAGGTTGGAAAAAAAAGCGATTCTGAGATTCATTTACACTGAGAACAGCGATCGCGTTTTTCTGTGAACCAACTAGCATTAAACACAACATTTTTAAGATTATGGAATTTGTAGAAAGTTTAAAAATGGCTTCATCCATGCTGATGGCCAACAAACTCCGCAGTACTCTCACCATGTTGGGCATTATTATTGGCAATGCTTCTGTGATCGCCATGATTGGCATTGGGCAAGGAGCGCAGAAACTCGCCACAGAAAAATTATCCGATCTGAGGCCGAATGTCATGTTTGTTTTACCTGGCTCTCGTAAAGCCCGTAATGCAACCTTTGATCTCCCCCGTACCCTCGTTTTAGCCGATGCCGAAGCGATCGCCGAACAAGTACCGACCGTTGCAGGAGTCGCGCCAGAGATTAATCGCCGACAACTGATGAGCTATCGTAATCAAAACACCAATGGAATGATCATCGGGACTACGCCAGAATATGAAGAAATTCGCAGTTTCTATGTAGATAAAGGACGTTTTTTAAAACCGATGGATTTAGAACGAAATAAACGAATTGCGGTGATTGGGACTGAAATTGCGAACCGTTTTTTTAAGACCCAAAATCCCATTGGTCAACAAATTCGTCTTAACAATATTAACTTTGAAATTGTGGGAGTGATGCAGGAAAAAGGCTCTTTTTTAGGGAGTAATCAGGATGAATCGGTCTTTATTCCCCTAACAACAATGGTGAGTCAAATTGTAGGTCGGACTTCTCCTTTTGGAATTGAATTGAGTTGGATTAATGTGAAAGCTAAAAATGAAGAAACGATTCGAGCGGCTCAATTTCAAATCGAAAACCTGATCCGTTTACGTCATAAAATTAAAAACGATGAGGATGATTTTGGGGTTTCTACTGCCAAACAAATGTTAGAAGTTGTCAGTACTGTTAGTGGTGGATTAACCATTATGCTGGCCGCGATCGCGAGTATTTCTTTAATTGTGGGCGGTATCGGAGTCATGAATATTATGTTGGTCTCCGTAACCGAAAGAACCCAGGAAATCGGCCTCCGAAAAGCGGTCGGAGCGGGGAAAAATGATATTTTGATGCAATTTTTAATTGAGGCAGTGATTTTGTCTGTGGTCGGGGGCCTTGTCGGGGTCGCGATCGGGTCAGGATTCGTTTTAGTGATCGGCTTAATTTCTCCCCTTTCTCCAGGGATTTCAGGCATTGCCATCTTGTTATCCCTGGGGATTTCGAGCAGTATTGGGCTTATTTTTGGAGTCATTCCTGCTCAACGGGCCGCAGGTCTAGATCCCATTGTGGCTCTGAGAACGGCTTAGATGGTTATCATTCGTTTACTGAAGATTAGCCGCGATCGCGTTGAGTAAACTGGCGGAATCACTAACTGCCCCAAAAACTCCGCCTTGCATTTTAATCATCTTTAAAGCCGCCTCATAGTTACCATAATCCGTCGCGCCTGTGCAATCCGACAACATCAGACATTCATAGCCCCGATCATTAGCATCTCGCATGGTCGTGTGGACGCAAACATCGGTCGTAATGCCCGTCAGGATAATATTTTGAATCCCCTTAAGTTTAAGAATCAGGTCTAAATCCGTCGCATAAAAAGACCCTTTACCAGGTTTATCAATAATCAGTTCCCCTGGTAAGGGAGCTAATTCTTCGATAATTTCCCAGCCCTTTTCACCTCTTGTTAAAATTCTGCCACAGGGGCCAGGATCGCCAATTCCTGCACCAATTTGCTGACTGCGCCACCGTTTATTGTCAGGTAAATCCGAGAGATCAGGTCGATGACCTTCGCGAGTATGGATAATCAGAAAACCCTTTTCTCGAAAGACAGTTAGCACTTTTTTAATGGGTTCAATGGGCGCACGGGTGAGGGATAAATCGTAACCCATTTTATCGACATAACCCCCGACCCCACAAAAATCGGTTTGCATATCAATAATAATTAGAGCCGTATTGTCAGGGCGTAAATCACCATTGTAGGGATAGGCATAGGGTTCGGCTTTTACAAAATAAGTCATCTTTTTTCTCCTAAATTGAGTTAATTTCTTGGATATTTGGTTTTAAGCTGTTCATTATCTAAAACGCATACAGGCAAGGGGCTTAAGCCCCTTGTTAATTTCTAACCTCAGATTTAGTTTTAATATATTCGCGCCAACCGCCGTATTCAGTGATTTCTAGACCACTTTCACAGCAAATGGGTTCGCCGATGACTCCTAAAACGACTTCCCCATCGATCAAGGTGACTTTGCCAATAGAAAGTCCTGGGGGTTCTTGCATTAAAATTTTGCCTAATCCTGCTGAGGGGACAGACCAAATTTCTACCGCGATCGCCTTTCCGCCCGTTTTGACCCGTAACATCGCGGGATGAATGTCATTAATCGAAAATAAACGATAGGCACTTTCTGTTTGGGCTTCCCGTAGAAAAGTCGCTCCCACATTGAGGAGATTAGGATTGAGTTCCAGTCCCCGCATGAGGGTTCCATTGACAGCAAGGGGCAAAGTTTCAGTCATAGTTTTTCAATTAATGGTCAGTTCCTAAAGCACCAGGGGCATTACTGAGGGTTCGTTTCGGTGAACAAGTGATAATCATAATGGCCAGGGTCAAAATATAGGGCGAAGCATTCCAAAGATAATAATAGGAATCCACTCCAACGGATTGCAACGCGGGGCCGATTGCCTGGGCACCACCAAACAGTAAAGACGCATAGAGACATTGAATGGGATTCCAACGGGCAAAAATCACGAGAGCTACAGCCATGAGTCCCTGACCACTGGAAATTCGTTCATTCCAAACGCCTGGATAATAAAGGGAAAGATAGGCTCCACCAATGCCTGCTAAAAAACTGCCTAAAATAATGCTCAACATCCGTACCTTAAAGATCGATAAACCCATTGCTCTAGCGGCATCGGGACTATCCCCAACGGCACGAACGTATAAGCCCCAACGAGTTGAACGGAAAAACCAATTCATCAAAGGCGCGATCGCCACACCGACCAGAAACAAAGGACAAATTTCTAAGGCAGATTGAACGGAAGAAATACCAGTCCAACCGCCTAATTCGATAGAGGGTAATTGGGGAGCTTGGGGTTGAATAAAGGGTTTACCGAAGAAAAAGGCGATGCCACTGCCGAAAATAATCATGGCAATACCAACCGCCACATCGTTGACCCTGGGTTGCTGACAGAGCCAACCGTGAATTCCCCCCAAAACCATGCCCATTAAACCCGCCGCAATTACGCCGACCCAAGCAGAACCTGTTGTATAGGAAACCGCGTAGGCCGTCATGGCTCCCGTAAGTAAGGTTCCCTCTAGTCCGAGATTAATTTTGCCGCTCTTTTCCGTGAGGCATTCCCCCAAACTAACAAAGAGAAAAGGTGCGCTACCCCGCAAGGTTCCGCCTAAAATGCCGAGAGGAACGCCCCACCAACCGATCGCTTCTGTTGTCATTGTTTTATGGTTAAATTTAGATTTGATGTTTAAAATTTACACGGCAATTGCAGGGGAAGAAGTATCGGATTTTTCCTTTTCTTGAAAAATAGCAAATTTTCCGTAGAGCGATTCACTGTACAACACGACCAAAAAGACCAGCCCTTGGAAGAGTAACACCGTCGCATCAGGCAGGGAATGAACCCGTTGTAGAATGCCGCCACTGGTTAAAATCCCCCCTAATAAGATAGAAATAACCGCTGCCGCTAGGGGATTTTGTCGGGCAATAAAGGCAACCAAAATTCCCCCGTAACCATAGTTAGCATTGAGAGATTCATTGGCTCGTCCATGAATAGCGGCAACTTCGACCATTCCCGCCAAACCTGCACAGGAACCCGCGAGAAAACAAATAATGAGGGTTAATTTGCCCACTGGTAAACCTGCTAAACGGGCCGCTTGAATATTTCCCCCCACTGTCCTGGCGGCAAACCCAAAAGTCGTGCGTTGAATTAAGAAATAGGCGATCGCACAGGCAATGAGTCCATAGATCAATCCGTAATGAATGCGAGTTCCAGGCAAACTGCCCAACATATTCACATCAGGAATGGGAAAAGTCGAAGGTTTATTCAGAGAACTCGGATCGCGCATGGGGCCATTGACTAAATGATTCAAAATCGCGATCGCAATATAATTCATCAACAAACTACTAATGGTTTCATTGACCGCCCGATAATGACGCAAAGCTCCCACAATCATAATCCAGAGTCCCCCTGCGAGCATTCCCGCCAAGGCCATACCAATTTGAGAAACTAGGGGTGGAGCGGATGCTAGGGTTAACCCAATAGCAATTGCACCGAGTCCCCCCATCACCAAAGCCCCTTCATTCCCAATAATCACCAATCCTAAACGGGCAGGAATAGCGGTACAGAGCGCGCTCAACATTAAAGGAGACGCACGAATCAGGGTATTTTGAAAAGAACTCCAGTTTCCAAAGGCGGCTTTATAGATTGATCCATAGACAGCAAAGGGATTCGCGCCCATCGTGGCACAAAAAAGACCAAAGATCAGGAGTGCGACTAAAACGGCCCCCAAGGGAATCAGAATTCCCTCCAAAGTTCGCGGCCAATTGTGGCGAGTAATCATAAGCCAGTTGATAAGGATAGACAACATTTTTGATTAACCACAAGTTTAAGGGCTGTGTCAAAAAAAAATTGTGCCTAATCTTTCCTTCTACTGCTAAAAACATCAATGGATTTCGCTTCAATGATCCTGACTCAAAAGATATTCAACCGCACGTTGAAGTTGATCAGTGCGAGCATTGAGTCCTTCAATTTGTTGAGCCGTTGCGTCCAGAATAAACCGCGATCGCACAAATGGAAACCACCTAAGCGTTCCAACGGATGATATGATCGAAAAAGTGAAAAAAAGACCTTATCCCTAAACCCTCATGACCGTTTCTACTTCCCCCCGCACCATCCGCATTGGGTCGCGTAAAAGCCAACTAGCCCTAGTCCAAACCTACTGGGTACAGCAGGAATTACAAAAGCATTTCCCCGATAGAACCTTTGAAGTAGAAACCATGAATACCCAAGGCGACATTATATTAGACGTTGCCCTAGCTAAAATTGGCGATAAAGGACTATTTACCAAAGAATTAGAAGTGGGAATGCTAGAGAAACGCACGGATCTGGCTGTTCATTCCCTCAAAGATTTACCGACCAACTTACCCGAAGGCTTAATGCTCGGTTGTGTGACGAAACGAGTCGATCCCGCCGATGCCCTCGTTGTCCATGAAAAACATAAGGATAAACAGCTAGACACCCTACCCGAAGGCGCAGTCATTGGAACTTCTTCCCTGCGACGATTAGCCCAATTGCGTCATCACTTTCCCCATTTTGTCTTTAAAGATGTGCGCGGTAACGTCAATACTCGTCTGGCTAAATTAGATTCGGGCGAATATGATGCCATTATTCTGGCGGTGGCAGGTTTGCAACGTTTAGACATGGGCGATCGCATCCACCAAACCATTCCCGCCGAAATTTCCCTTCATGCGGTTGGGCAAGGAGCTTTAGGCATTGAATGTCGCACTGATGATCCCGAAATACTAGAAATTCTCAAAGTGTTAGAAGATGCTGAAACCCGCGATCGCTGTTTTGCAGAACGGTCATTTCTCAGAGAGCTAGAAGGCGGTTGTCAGGTTCCCATCGGTGTTAATACGAATATTGAGGAAAATATCCTCACTTTAACAGGAATTGTTTCCAGTTTAGATGGTCAACGCCTGGTAAAAGATAGCGTCAGTGGCCCTGCTGAAACCGCAGACCAATTAGGTAAAATCCTCGCTGATCGTCTCAGAGATGAAGGAGCAGGTGAAATTCTCGCTGAAATCCTGGCAGAAATTGATCGAAGTTAGTTAAGATTTTGAATATGTAAATCCTAAACGGCTTAATTCCTATGTTTGGCACCTTCCAACAAAGTCAGATTCGGATAGAACTTGATGCCAATGCCCATTCCATCAAGGATAGTTTGCTGACGGTTTCCACTCTACGCCAATGGTTAACGCCTCAAACCCTTTCCCCAGGCTTACCCGAAACCCTAGAACAAGCATTAACCTTTACCAGTCGGTTAGGGTCGATTACCGTTGAGCATCAAGTTGAACGAGTCGGCGAAAATCATATCAGACTGCTTTTAAGCCAAAGTATTGACGGCTATCACGAATGGTATTGGGGAGATGGCTGGGTTCAGTCTCGTTTAGAAGGAATTTCGTTATTACCCCTAAATTTAGGACAAACCCTTAGTCTGCTCAGATTACGGGAATTTCTAAAACATCACACTCCTTAATTTTTGATGGTATGGCTATTTCCCTTTCAATTAGAGCGATAGAAATCAGGAAACTGTTTTTTCAACGCCTCCAACTTCGGCAAATCGTGGACAACGACATAGGGATAGGTTGGGTTATGTTGAATAAAATTCTGATGGTACTCCTCAGCAAAGTAAAAAGCGTTTAATGCAGACACCTCCGTAACAATCGGATTCGGGAAAACTTTTTTCTGATTCAACTGTCTAATATAACTTTCAGCCACTTTTTTTTGGTCACTATTGACAAAAAAGATAGCCGAACGATACTGTGTTCCCCAATCGGGACCTTGGCGATCGCGTTGAGTCGGATCATGGGCCACAGCAAAAAAGACTTTTAATAATTGACCATAACTCACTTGCTTCGGATTATAGGTAACTTCCACCGCTTCAGCGTGTCCCGTATCTCCCCCGCTCACCTTGTCATAATTGGCTGTTGCCGAACTACCACCTGAAAATCCAGAAACGACATTTGTTACCCCCTTAACGTGTTCAAAAACCGCTTCCACCCCCCAGAAACATCCCCCAGCAAACACAGCAACTTGTTTTCCTTGGCTCGCCACGATTGAACTTTTAACAACAGGTTCAGGAATGGATTTCAGCGTTTTCGTATTAGCCACCGCTACGGCTGAGAGTGCAATAACACCCAAGCCCATACTCAGTAAAAAAGATTGCGATCGCGTAACGGCACTGAGCGATCGTAAAACCTGACGTATTGACATAACTAGATAGACCTCTTCGATGACCTTGCATATCGACCCAACCCACTCTCTTTAATCAAACCACGAAAAATCAGGAAATCTGGATTAAAACTCTCATCTCAATGAAAAAAATAGTTAACATCACCACTCCTTCTCCGCAAAACCATACTATTCAATCAAA
>CAWEDJ010000025.1:0-11457 GCA_963807635.1 uncultured cyanobacterium | reverse complement strand
CTTAGTCCAAGATTTAGTTCCTGTTCTTGAGCAAGTTGCCCGTCAAGGCAAGCCCCTCTTGATCATTGCTGAAGACATCGAAAAAGAAGCCCTTGCAACCTTAGTGGTGAACCGTCTGCGCGGTGTACTGAATGTCGCAGCTGTTAAAGCTCCTGGTTTTGGTGATCGCCGTAAACAAATGTTAGAAGACATTGCCATTCTGACAGGCGGTCAAGTCATCAGTGAAGATGCAGGTCTAAAACTAGAAACCACCAAGATCGAAAGTCTCGGTAAAGCCCGTCGCATCAATATCACCAAAGACTCCACCACCATTGTTGCCGAAGGAAATGAAGCTGGGGTTAAAGCCCGTTGCGAACAAATCCGTCGTCAAATGGATGAAACCGAGTCTTCCTACGACAAAGAAAAACTCCAAGAACGTCTGGCTAAATTGGCGGGCGGTGTGGCAGTTATCAAAGTAGGCGCGGCAACGGAAACCGAAATGAAAGACCGCAAATTGCGCCTAGAAGATGCGATCAACGCAACCAAAGCCGCAGTTGAAGAAGGTATCGTTCCTGGTGGCGGTACAACCTATGCTCACCTTGCTCCTCAGCTCGAAGACTGGGCCAACGCACACTTGACCCATGAAGAGTTAACGGGTGCCTTAATCGTTGCTCGTGCCTTACCTGCTCCCTTAAAACGGATTGCAGAAAATGCAGGACAAAACGGTGCGGTTGTGGCTGAACGAGTCAAAGAAAAAGACTTCAATGTTGGATTCAATGCGGCTAACAACGAATACACCGACATGATTGCGGCGGGTATTGTTGACCCTGCTAAAGTCACCCGTTCTGCTCTGCAAAATGCGGCTTCTATTGCGGGTATGGTCTTAACCACTGAATGTATTGTGGTTGACAAACCTGAGAAAGAAAAAGCTCCTGCTGGCGCACCTGGTGGCGGCGACTTCGACTACTAAGTTTAGTTAGTCTAATAATTTTCTCAATCACTTTAAATGGGGGGCTTCGGCCCCTTTTTTCTTTAGCCTTGTTTAAAGGTTGTTTTGAACCTGGGGAATAGGGGTTACAAACTTTTTCTTCATTAATTGATGTCAGTTTATAGTAAGAGCCAGTTCATACCATTTCTACCCATAACTCTTTAATTATGGAGTGCTTACTAAGTATGGATTTTAACGATGCCAGGAACGAGACTTGAACTCGTGACACGAGGATTTTCAGTCCTCTGCTCTACCAACTGAGCTATCCCGGCTTTTTTTCGTGCTTAACTATTCTAACAAACATATGGACGTTTGACAAGCAGGAAGTTTATTTTTTCTGCCGACCATTGGAAGGTTGTTGTGATCCCTTGGGTTAATCTAGTCAAGAAAGAACATTCGTAAAGTCGAGGGGAATCACCAAGCTCTTGAGTTAAGATTAAGTTTGGGCTGATTGCCCTCCCGCATTTATCCTGTGTGATTCTATAGATCTAATGGTTTGAGTTAGTTCATGAGTTTAACCCCTAAAAAAAAGCTAAAATTACCGAATTTATCCCCTTTGAGCAGTTTGTTGTTGGCTTCAGCGGGTGTTGTTTTGCTGATTGCTTTTTTTTTCCCACGATCGCCAGAAAAAATTCCGTTACAGCCCTATAGCCAATTTCTCAATGACGTAGATAAGGGAAGAGTTGCCCGTGTGAAGGTCGGCGATCGATTGATCCTCTACCAACTCAAACCTTCTTTACTCCAACCTGGGGCCGATCTGTTTAAGATGCCCAGTAATCCCTTGAAGACGGAGACGCAATCCAACAATCCCTTTCATAGTACGGGGGACATGAGTGAAAATACCAATAGTCCGACGGAGAGCAACGAAGAACCATTATTGGGAACTATTCCCGTCTACGATCCCCAACTTCCCGAACGGTTACAAAAAAAAGGAGTTCTCTTTGAAGCGGCCCGCTCCTTCCCCCAATTGGATTTCAACCATATTAGCTTGGGTTATTCCGCCCCTGATCTTGGTGTTTGCGATGCAGTTTATTTTGTATCGGGGAGAGGATAAGCATTCGTTAGCCTTTGGCAAGAGTAAGGCGAAAATGTACGTGGAGGGAGAATCGGAAAAAATTACATTTGTTGATATTGCAGGGGCAGAAGAGGCAAAGACGGAATTAGTGGAAATCGTAGAATTTTTAAAAAATCCTGAACGGTTTCATAAAATTGGCGCACGTATCCCCAAGGGGGTTTTATTGGTCGGGCCACCAGGGACGGGAAAAACCCTATTGGCTAAGGCGGTGGCAGGAGAGGCCCAGGTAACGTTTTTTAGTATTTCTGCCTCGGAGTTCGTCGAATTATTTGTGGGAACGGGGGCCGCACGGGTACGCGATTTATTTATCCAAGCTAAAGAGCAGGCTCCCTGTATTATTTTTATCGATGAATTGGATGCGATCGGCAAGTCTCGTAGTGGCGGTCAATCTTCGAGTGGAAGTAATGATGAACGGGAACAAACCCTTAATCAGTTATTGACGGAAATGGATGGCTTTAATGCCAGTGATTCGACGGTGATTGTTCTAGCGGCGACTAATCGCCCTGAAACCCTTGACCCTGCTTTATTGCGTCCAGGTCGATTTGACCGCCAGGTATTAGTCGATCGCCCTGATTTAGCAGGAAGATTGGCGATCTTAGAGATCTATGCCAAAAAAGTCCAGTTAGAAGAGGGAGTGGAATTAAAGGGAATTGCAACCCAAACACCAGGATTTGCTGGGGCGGATTTAGCGAATTTGGTTAATGAAGCGGCTCTTTTGGCGGCCCGTGATCAACGAGACAAAGTGATTCTCAAGGATTTCCAAGAGGCGATCGAGCGGGTGATTGCAGGTCTAGAAAAGAAAAGCCGTGTTTTATCGGAACAGGAGAAAAAAATTGTCGCCTATCACGAGGTTGGTCACGCCGTTATTGGAGCGGTTATGCCAGGCGGTGGCAAGGTTTCCAAAATTTCCATTGTGCCGCGTGGTCTATCCGCTTTGGGTTATACCCTTAAATTACCGACAGAAGACCGCTTTTTGATGACAGAAATCGAGTTTCGCCAACAAATCGCCATGTTACTAGGAGGAAGAGCCGCAGAAGCCTTGATTTTTCAAAGTGTGACCAATGGAGCTTCCGATGATTTACAACGGGCAACGGATATTGCGGAACAAATGGTGACTCTCTATGGCATGAGTAAAGCTTTAGGCCCTTTAGCTTACGAAAAACGTTCCTCTAATAATTTTTTAGGAAATGGGCAAAGTAGTCCCCGCCGTTCCTTGAGTGAAGATACGGGTAAGGCGATCGATGAGGAAGTTAAACAGATTGTAGAAGTCGCCTACGAGCAAGCGTTACAAATTCTTCGGGATAATCGAGAGTTATTGGAAACGATGACCAGTCAATTATTAACAACGGAGGTTTTAGAAGGCGATGAATTACAATCTTTATTAAATCAGGTTCGTCCTTTGGAAGTCATCAGCCAAAGTTGATAAAATAGGACTGAATCTTTATTCAAAGTCGTTTATTCAATTTGTGGCAATTATGGGTGGAATTATTGGATTGGTTTTAGGGCTTGTTTATGTCGGGGGGATCTGGAAATTTTGGTCGGGTTATTCTCAGACAAATTTTGGTCGTAGTTTGCCAACTCGGATTACGCTCTCTTTGCTCTGGCCGCTCTGTTGGTGATTAATCCCGCCTATCGTAAAAATTTTCAAAAGGCTTTTAAAGGCAGAAATTAAGTAGCCAGTGATCGATTGAGCTTTTTTATATAGGGGGACTATCAGCGATCGCTGATCGAGTGGATCAAACTTGATAGATAACCCAGCAATCTTTACTCAACAGAAACTGCTTTAACATCGATCGCAGGAGCCGATTTTTCTGTGGTAGGGTCATTTTCTGTTTCCAGACCATTGGAGCCGCGAGACTTGAATTTTTCAAAAGCTAAGGAAGAAACTTCGGTGAGAAGCATGGATACAGCACAAAATCATCAACTTCACCTAAAATTGGCAGAAAATCAGGGGAAATATCAAAGGGACTGAGGAGATAAACCAATGTGCCAAGAACAATCCACCAGCGATATCGGGGATTACGGACAGCGTTGCGATAAAAACCGTAGAGAGACTGGATGGGAAATTTCATAGCAGGATTTTGTGACACTATCTGTATAACCTTATTTTCCCTAATTATGACTGTTTAGGGGGGTAGGGATAACCGATAGACCCAAATTAGGAGATTTTATATTTTTTTGACTTGTCCAACGACAAAGCGTCAAACTTCGTAGTAAGATATTCCTAGTGAAAAAAAAGACGGTGAGACTTGCATCCAAAACAAATGGTCAAACCGCTCTCAATAGAATTATTTTAGGAAATTAACACAGATGTCTAAAAAATTAGGATTATTGTTAGCCAGCCTGCTTCTCATCGTGACGAGCTTTTTCTTGTCGGTGAGTCCCGCCTCTGCGGATACCGTTAAAGTCAAAATGGGAACCGATGCGGGTGCTTTAGGATTTGAGCCTGCAACAGTTACCATCAAAGTGGGTGATACGGTTGAGTGGGTAAATAATAAATTAGCCCCCCATAACGCTGTTTTTGACGGTAGCAAAATGGATGGCGCGGTTGCAACTAAACTTTCCCACAAAGCCCTAGTTTTCTCCCCTGGTGAATCTTTCTCAACTACCTTTACCGAAGCGGGTGAATATCCCTACTACTGCGAACCTCATCGCGGTGCTGGCATGGTCGGCAAAGTTATTGTTCAGTAAATCAACTTTTTCTGAATTTGGATTGTTTGGCATACAAGTTCAATACAAAAATTTTTAGCTCACGCCCGTGGGCTTTTTTGTTGCTGACTTTTTTGAGAGAATGATCCATCCCCGCGATCGCCGAAAAACCTCTATAATGACAAAAAATCAAAACATAGTGTGGTGAGAGAAAATTTATGGCTGTTTCACTCAAACAAGCCTTAGTGGTGGGTAGTTATCTCGTTAAACAGAGATTAAAAGGGAACAAGCATTTTCCCCTAGTTTTAATGCTAGAACCCTTATTTCGTTGTAATTTAGCCTGTCAGGGCTGTGGAAAAATTCAGCACCCGACGGAAATTCTCACCCAAAACCTAACACCAGAGCAATGTTTTGCCGCCGTAGAAGAATGTGGTGCGCCCGTTGTCTCGATTCCTGGTGGTGAACCCCTATTGCATCCCCAAATCGATGAAATTGTTAAGGGATTAGTTGCCCGCAAAAAATTTGTCTATCTCTGCACCAACGCCATTCTGTTGGAAAAAAGTCTCTCTAAATTTGAACCCTCCTCTTACCTAACCTTCAGTATTCATTTAGATGGATTAAAAGAACATCACGACAAATGTGTTGATCGAGCAGGGGTTTTTGATAAAGCGATCCAAGCCATTAAAGCCGCTAAAGCCAAAGGATTCCGCGTTACCACCAATACCACCATTTTTGAAGGCTCTAATGCCCAAGAAATTCAAGAATTTTTTGATTTCCTGCAAACTCTAAACCTAGACGGCATGATGCTGTCTCCAGGTTACAGTTACGAGTGGGCTCCTGATCAAGAACATTTTCTTAAACGCGAACAAACCCGCGCCCTGTTTCGAGAAATTCTCACTCCTTGGAAAACAGGCAAAAAACAGTGGAGTTTTAACCACAATCCCCTTTTTCTAGATTTTTTAATGGGTGAAAAAGATTACGATTGTACTCCCTGGGGAAGTCCTAGCTATAGCGTTTTAGGTTGGCAAAAACCCTGTTATCTCCTCAACGAAGGTCACTATCAGACTTTTCAGGAGTTAATCGATAAGACCCAGTGGGAAAACTACGGGCCAAAGAGCCAGAATCCCCAATGTGCCGATTGTATGGTGCATTGTGGCTATGAACCAACCGCCGCATTAGATGCCCTAAAACCGCAAAATATGGCGAGAGCAATGAGTAGCTTATTGAGTGCTTAAAATTGCTCGTTTAAGCGATAGTTATCAGGGTATAACTGCCCTGGTAACTTATTTCTGTCGAAAAATCTCCAGGCAAACGCGATCGCTTTTAGTCTATGATTATCAAAGTTATTTTTAAAACTTTTTTTATTCACTTTGTATCTAAATTTCTGGTTAATATTCAATGCACATTGCTTGGCTAGGAAAAAAAACACCTTTTTGCGGAAATGTAACCTATGGTCGAGAAGTCACCAATGCCTTACTAGATCGGGGCTATAAAGTTAGTTTTCTGCATTTTGCTCAGGAAGATTCTCCCGATGAGAGTTTGCGAGATTACGCAGAAGTCTTGCTTCCTTTTTTATTTAAATCAACTATTTATACCATTCCCACGCCCAAATCTAGCAAAGTTTTAACCGACGCACTTGAAAAACTCAAGCCCGATTTAGTCCATGCTTCCTTAACCCTTTCTCCCCTAGATTTTCGGCTTCCTGAAATTTGTGAAGACCTCAAGATTCCCCTGGTTGCGACCTTTCATCCTCCTTTTGATAGTAAATTACGCAATCTTTCCTCCAGTACCCAATTTTTAACCTACCAACTCTACGCACCATTTTTAGCTCAGTACGATAAAGTGATTGTTTTTTCCCAACTACAACGTCATTTATT
Source organism: uncultured cyanobacterium (assembly GCA_963807635.1). Lineage (GTDB taxonomy): Bacteria > Cyanobacteriota > Cyanobacteriia > Cyanobacteriales > Microcystaceae > Snowella. The sequence continues at coordinate 4,889 of CAWEDJ010000025.1, read as the reverse complement.
GGTTAAACTGGGTGTCCCTCGCAGTCGGTTAGTGATTATCCCCAATGGAGTTGATGTTGATAAATATTCTCCTGGAGAATCTCCCATTAAAAATAAATTTAAGGCGGAACGCTTATTTGTTTATTTAGGAAGAATTGCCCCCGAAAAAAATGTTGAATCCCTTTTAAAAGCGTGGCGACATTGTGAAATGGGCAATGAATGTCAATTATTAATTGTGGGAGATGGCCCGTTAAAACCTTCTTTACAAGCTAACTATGGCAAAGAATATGGCATTAATTGGCTAGGTTTTATTGCAGACGAAACGACTCGAATTAATATTTTACGGGCGGCAGATGTTTTTATTTTACCTTCCTTGGTTGAAGGTTTATCCCTCTCATTATTAGAGGCGATGTCCTGTGGTGCGGCTTGTTTAGCCACCGATGCGGGAGCAGATGGAGAAGTGTTAGAAAGAGGGGCAGGTGCAATTTTAGGAACCCAGGGTGTAACAACTCAGTTGAAAACTTTACTGCCGTTATTTCGAGATCACCCTGAAATTACGGAACTTTTAGGGAAAAAAGCCAGGGAAAGAGTTTTAGAACGTTATACTTTTCATGAGAATATTAATCGTTTAGAAAAGCTTTACACAAATCTATTACAGTCTTATAATAAATCTCTAGTATTAAATTATTTTTAAATGACTGAATCTAAAGACGATCCAATAAAATGAATCCACTTTTTACTCTATAGAATTTTTTCTTACTCTGTTTCTCAGCAGTAATCAAATGACAATTTCTCGGACAATCTGTTTAGGGTTTATCGCCGTAATTTCTGTAGGGACTTTGCTCCTTATGATGCCTTTTTCCATCACAGAAGGGCATTGGGGCAATTTTTTGGTCGCGCTATTTATGTCAACCTCTGCGGTTTGTGTGACGGGATTAGCAGTTGTTGACCCCAATACTTATTTTTCCTTTTGGGGAGAATTTATCTTAGTGCTGTTGGTGCAGATTGGCGGGCTAGGATATATGACAATGACGACTTTTTTAATGTTATTAATTGGTCGTAAATTTGATTTACAGCAACGATTTGCCATTCAAGAATCATTTGATCGTCCTTTTTTGCAAGGAAGTCGTAATTTAGTTAAATCAATTATTGCGACAACGCTGATTTTTGAATTAACAGGCAGTTTTTTCTTAACCTATAAATTCTCACAGGAATATAATTTAAGTGAATCTTTATGGTTAGGTATTTTTCACAGTGTTAGTGCGTTTAATAATGCAGGATTTAGTTTATTTAAAGACAATTTAATGGGCTATTCTGACTCAATTATTGTGAATTTTGTGATTACGGGTCTAATTATTTTTGGGGGAATTGGCTATCAGGTTATTATTGAGATCTACCTATGGTTGGAACATCTCAAGGCAAAAAAGAAAACGCGATTTTATTTTTCCTTAAATTTTAAAGTGGTTATTAGAGTGACTTCCTTACTTTTAGTCTTGGGGACTATTGCTTTTCTTTTTATTGAATCTCAAAATCCCAATACGATCGCAGAATTTAATCTGAAGGATAAGTTGATGGCGGCCTGGTTCCAATCTGTGACGACCCGAACGGCAGGTTTTAATACAATTGATAATGGAAAGTTAGCCGTTAATTCTTTATTAATTACGATGATTCTGATGTTTATTGGAGCAAGTCCTAGTGGTACGGGAGGAGGGATTAAAACGACAACAGTGAGTATTTTGGCGAATTGTACTCGTTCGGTACTCAGGGGAAAAGAATCCGTCATTGTTTTTAAAAGAACGATTCCACCCCCTTTAGTTTTAAAGGCGATTGCGGTGGTATTTGGTTCTGTTATCACGGTGATTATTGTCACTAGTTTAATTACTTTCATTGAATTTAAGTTAACCTCGCCTGTTGCCGCAGTTGCTATTTTATTTGAAGTAGTTTCTGCCTTTGGAACAGTGGGTTTATCGATGGGAATTACGGCTAGTTTATCGTCTTTATCTCAACTCTTAATTATTGCTATGATGTACATTGGTCGGGTTGGAATTATTTTGTTAATCGCAGCAATTATTGGAGATCCGCGTCCTAGTACGATTAAGTATCCTGAAGAAAATTTATTAATCGGTTAATGATAATTTAATTACATCTTAAAATCATGAAAAAAACGAACTTTCTCAAAATTCTTCGTCAAGAAAATCGCCAATTTGCCGTTGTTGGTTTAGGGCGTTTTGGTCGGTCTGTTTGTGAAACCTTACATCAAAGTGGTCACGAAGTTTTAGGGATTGATCAGGATGAAAAACTGGTGGCAGAAGCTCTAGCGGCAAAAGTTGTTTCTAATGCGATCGCCCTGGATTCAACGGATGTTAATGCTCTCAGAGAAGCGGGGATTTTTGAATTTGAAACGGTTATTGTTGCGATCGGCAATTATTTAAAAGAAAGTATTGTCACGAGTTTAAATCTCAAAGAAGGCGGAGTAAAATATGTCGTGGCAAAGGTTTCTTCCGATACCCATGAAAATATTTTAAAACGTCTGGGAGTTGATCTGATTGTTTTTCCTGAACAAGAAGCAGGACGAGATTTAGCTTACCGATTAACGAAGCCTTCCATCGTTGATCGTTTTGAACTTGATCCCGAACACAGTATTGTGGAAATGTTAGTTCCCGAAAATTTTGATGGAAAAACTCTAGCAGAATTACAACTACGAAAAAATTATGGGGTGAATCTTTTGGCGATCGGTAGTGATGAAAAATTTAAGATTAATCCCTCCCCTGAAGAGCGACTATCAAAAGGAATGATTATGGTTTTAATTGGTTCAACGTGCGATATTCATGATCTTGCAGGATAGTTACTTTAAAGAGCTAGGGAATCATGATTAACGGTGAATATTACAATAAAGAAATTGCAAAATTGTTTTAATTCGTATATTCTAAAAAACGATCTCAATATCAGAATCCCATTGAATCATGGCTAAGTCCCTCAGCTTATTTTTTGCTGCTTTACTCTTTACTCTAATCTCCCTTGGCAATTTATTTCACTCTGTTGATGCAAATTCTAACGGAACGCTAATTACTCAAATTCCCGTTGTTAGTGTTGAAAAACTACCGATAGAAGCAAAAAGAACCTTAGACTTGATCAAGAAAGGCGGCCCCTTTCCTTACGATAGAGATGGTATTGTTTTTAGAAATCGCGAAAAAATTCTTCCTATTGCGCCTACTGGTTACTATCGAGAATATACTGTTCCGACTCCAGGAATTAAGAATAGGGGAGCGCGAAGAATTGTAACAGGACAAAAGCAAGAAGCCTATTATACCCAAGACCATTATCAAAGTTTTTATCGAATTAAATATTAATATGAAAAACCTAATTGATATCCTTAAAACAAAGGATTCTTGCTATTTTTATCGAATTAGTCCAGAGACTAAAATTGAGCAGTTATTACAATATTTTGAAAGTAATTTTTGGCAGTTCTTTTACATTAAAGGTGAAGGTATTATTGATAAAGCAACTTTTCTAGATATCTGGTCTAAGACCCTTAATTTTCCTGATTATTTTGGGAATAATTGGGATGCGTTTGATGATTGTTTACTTGATCTAGAATGGTGCGAGCTAACACCTCGGATCATCATTTATAACCAACCCGAAAAATTCGCTCACCAAGATCCAAAAGAATGGGAAACGGTGATAGATGTTCTCTTGGCCGCCCTTGGATATTGGACAAAAACAGTAACGCCACTTTATATTATTTTTCAAACGGAAGATCCACTTTTTGAGGCGATCGCCAAACTGAATTAAATTTTTTAATCTAAACTAGCTGAGTTCTGAATAAAGATTAATCATTTTCTAAAATCGGAATGGTATTTTGATTCAATTCAGGGCTATTTTGCCATAAAAAAGCTTGTTGCGGAATACCAATATTAATACCTGCTTTTTCAAAAGCTTCTTTCATTCGTAAGCGAAGTTCCCGCCCGACCATCCATTGTTCTCCAGGCTTAGTTTTTAACCAAAGGCGGATCAGTACCCCTTGATGGGAAAGATCCTCTACCCCTTTTAAATCAGGGGGAGCCAAAATGTAAGAACTCCAATGGGAATCGGTATAAAGTTCTTCGGCGATCGCCAACATAATATCTAAAGCTTTAGAAATGTCTGTTTCATAGGATACCTGAATTTTATAATCAACCCGCGACCAGTCTTTCGATTGATTGCGAACTGTACCGACTGAACCGTTAGGAATGGTGATCAAATCTCCATTAGCACTGCGAATTCGAGTGACAAATAAATTCATATTTTCGACTAATCCATCATCCTGGCCAATAATGACAAAATCCCCCACCGCATAGGCATCATTCACTAAGTTAATCACGCCTGAAATTAAATCCTTAATCAAACTTTGGGAACCGAAAGAAACAGCAAAACCTAAAATTCCTGCTCCAGCTAATACGGTTGAAATCGGAACATCGAAAATAGTTAGGGAAAGAAGAATTCCCAAGCAAATCAGAAACACAAAGCTAGCTCCTTTTATGGAACTGCTAATGGTTGGAATGCGAAAGGTTTGTCGAGTAGATTTCTGTTGAATCAAGCCCAAATCATCTGACCAGGTACGGAGGCTAAGATCGATGATTAATTCAATAATTTTTATGGCCAGAAAAATGAGTAACCAAATAGTTAGTAAGGAAAGGGGAATTCCAGCAAAAACAATACCAAAATTTCTGCTGTAGGGAAAAAGAGTTAAGATAAATGCAATTCCTCGTAACCAAATAAACAGTTGAAAAAAAGTTAATAATCGTCTTAAAAAGACTAATATATTAATTCTATGGATTAAAAGAGATTTCAGTTTATCTAAGTTTAACGATTGGCTGGGATCTTCTAGCAAGTCATTGAGATTATGGGGTAATTCTCCGTTCTCTTGTGGT
>CAWEDJ010000024.1:0-32703 GCA_963807635.1 uncultured cyanobacterium | reverse complement strand
ACTTAGAATTCCCTTTGTAATCATTGGCAACACTAAACGAATCTTAAATCTATACTGGACAAATCAAATTAACCGCTATTGGCAAGAGGAAAACCATGAAAATCAAATATGACAAAGAAACAGATATTCTTATGATTGTTTTACGAGATACTTTTCCCGTAAATGCTATCTCTGAACCTGGCGGAGTTATTATCAGTTATGATGAAACCGATGAGCCGATCAGGTTAGAATTTTTGAATGCTTCTCAACGAAATATTATAGACCTTGAACAAATTGCTTTCACCATTGATCAATAAACCCTAGTCATAGCGAGTGATTGTGAAAACTGCCTACAAAATGATTATCTACTGGAGCCAAGAGATTAAACCTTCCATTGTTGAAGTTCCTGAATTATTTGGCTGTATGGCTGATGGGAAAAACTTATCAAGAAGCCTTACAAAATGCTGAAGTTATTATTCAAGAATGGATTGAAATAGCCCAAGCATTAAGTCGAGAAATTCCCGGAACCTAAAGGAGGATTGTTTTTGCTTGATAGATTTTATGATGGCACGGATAAAAATTTACTATGAACCCAAAACTGAACTTTTAACCGTTTTCTGGCAAAATCTTCGGAAAAATTAAAAAAGATTTAGGATTGCCTCTGCGATCGCCTCTGCACCATGCTTATCTAATTTTTCAGCTTTTCGAGGAGACGTTAAAGGCATTTCTAAAAACTCCCAGTTACTTTCAAAAAAATCTTTCGGAGTAACAATTTGATGATAGGAATAATCTTTTAACCCCGTGAGTAATACCTCCGCTTCAGAAAAATCATCTCGCGTCAAAGAAATAACGGGAATTTCTAAACGCATGGCTTCCGCAAAGGTACTAAACCCAGGCTTAGAAAACACCCTTCCACAGAGCGGCATAAAATCAACGGGACGATATTGATTGTCGGTAATTTTAATTAAATTAGAAGAATCGGGCGCATTCCGATCAAAGGTAATAAATTGCCAATCGGGAAATTTTTCTAAATTAGTATAGGGAATTGCCTGTAAACCTAAACCGCCGAAGGTCAATAAAACGGTTTTTTCAGGGGATTTATTTAATCCAAACTGCTGACGTAATTGCTTTTCTCCATAGCGGGGATCGCCGCCTGTTAAACCCACATCGGTAATATGGGGAAAAACGCTCATGGATTCACTCAACGGAAAGCGAAAAAGCCGATCGCATTCTTGATAATTCTGCTCAATTTGACGAGTGATTTCAGCAAAGGGTTCACCCCAACTGCGATAAACAAAATCCCAACCAAAGTTACTCATCATATAACAGGGAATACCTGCTTTCTGGGCGATTGCGGTCATCAGAGGAGGAATATCGGCAAGAATCACCCCGACTCGATTGGTGAGTAGAAAATTAACCTCTGAGGCAATGAGCGATCGCTGTTGGGCGTAAATCTCCTGTAATTTTTCCAGAGTCGCCACTTTATCCATCTGTAAACTATCCGCCTGAATCACTCCCACATCAAAGGCACGGGGACGATGAATAAAATCGCCCTCAATGTAAGAATCGAGCAACCATCGGGGAGCCGTCGTCGCTAAAATCAGGACACTTTCAGGGCAGAGCTTTTGAATCACTGAAGCAACTGAAGCCACCCGTACCGCATGGCCAAATCCGTGACCCGTTGCCGCCAAATAAATAATCGGTTCAGACATAATTAGACCAATTTTAGGACTTAATGCGGAGAGCAATCACACTAGCGTTGAAATTATAGGTTTTGCCTTCTAATTCAAGCACCGTACCAATTTTAATTTTCTGATTCCCCAATACCGCCCCTGTTGGAGTCATCTCAGCCTTTCCGCCCAGGGTGAGAATCATATCCTGACTAAAATTATCAGGACGGGGATCGGGTAAGGATTTGAGGCTTCCATCGGGTTGGGGAACCGCGATCGTGCGGGCTAATTCTCGGACGTTGACAATTTCGACTTGACCTGCGGGTTGATTGCGAATAATAATGTTTGTCTTTTTCTCTTCTTTAAAATCTCTGAGCAAATCTTCAGGATTCATGACATTCAGACCCCGTACCATTGCATCAACTTCAATGGATTTGGTTTGTACCTGGGCCATCATACTCTTGCCAGAGGTGCCAGGAACAACAAAAATGCCAATAATGACTAGCAGGATAACTAGAGCGGCTCCTAAATCGAGAATGCTAAATTTACCGAGTAAACGCCCTTTGGAATCGATTAATTTCATAAAAATTCAATATCAACCGTTAACAATAACAATCGTGACCCACAAAACCAGTCAATTGTATCACGCTTTACCCTTAAACTAGGTTAGTACAGTGGCAAGATAGGATAGGAATCATTCGTATGTCTGAGGAGTCAGTGATGGATTTGGATAATAAACCTGAACTAGAGATTTTTTTGGAAGATTTGCCTTCTAAAGCCGAAAAAGTCATGAAAAAATCTAAAAAAGAGGCTCCTCTCTGGACAATCGAGGATAGTGAAAATCTCTATGGTATCCAGGGTTGGGGTGATCCTTATTTTTCGATTAATGCGGCGGGTCATGTGACGGTTTCTCCCCAGGGCGATCGCGGGGTCGTTGGATCTTTGGATATTGGTAGAATCTCTGCGTAAACGGAATTTGGGATTGCCCATTTTGATCCGTTTTTCTGATATTTTGGCTGACCGTATTGAACGTTTAAATGCTTGTTTTGCTAAGGCGATCGCTCGTTATAATTACCCTGGCATTTATCAAGGGGTTTATCCCATTAAATGTAAATCAACAACGGCATATTGTGGAAGCCGTCATTCACTATGGCAAAACCCTATCAATTTGGGTTAGAAGCAGGTTCCAAGCCCGAATTAATGATTGCCCTAGCCACTTTGCCGCCCCAATTAGACCGCAATGAAAAAGTCCTGAAAAGTTTAATTATTTGTAACGGTTATAAAGACCGAGAATATTTAGAAACCGCTTTATTAGCCAAACGATTAGGCCACAAACCGATTATTGTGATTGATCAATTAGAGGATCTTTATCTGGTGATTGATATTAGTCAAAAATTAAATATTAAGCCCATTTTAGGGGTGCGAGCTAAGTTAAATCCCAAGGATTGGGGACAGGCCAAAACCTCCATCGGCGATCGCTCTAAATTTGGCTTAACCATTCCTGAAATTCTCAAAATGGTGAATCAACTGGAAGCGGTAGAAATGTTGGACTGTCTGAAATTATTGCATTTCCATGTCGGTTCCCAGATTTCTAATATCACCCTCATTAAAGAAGCAATGCGCGAAGCCAGCCAAATTTATATTCAGTTGGTTAAAATGGGCGCGAAAATGCGCTATCTCAATGTAGGAGGTGGTTTAGCGGTAGATTACGACGGATCTCATACGAATTTCTATGCGTCGAAAAACTACAATATGCAGAATTATGCCAACGATATTGTAGGGGCGATTGAAGAAGCCTGTGAGCAAGCCAACATTGCAGTTCCCACCCTCGTTAGTGAAAGCGGCAGGGCGATCGCGTCCTATCAATCGGTTTTAGTCTTTGATGTATTAAGTACCAGTGATATTCCCTACAATCCCCCCGAACCCTTAGATAATAAAGAACATCTAATTGTTAAAAATCTTTGGGAAATTTATAACTCTATTTCTAAAAAAAATTACCAAGAATCTTATCACGATGCCATTCAATTTAAGGAAGAAGCCATTAGTCTATTTAACTTCGGTTATTTGAGTTTAACGGAACGAGCCAGGGCAGAAAAATTATATTGGGCTCGTTGTCATAAAATTCTAGAAATCACTCGTCATCAGGACTATGTTTCCGATGATTTAGAAGATCTAGAAAAAATCATGGCTTCTATTTACTATGTGAATTTTTCAGTCTTCCAATCTGCCCCCGAATCCTGGTCACTCAATCAATTATTTCCGATCATGCCGATCCATCGTCTGAAGGAAAAACCCACAGAGCGGGGGATTTTAGCCGACTTAACCTGTGATAGTGACGGTAAGATCGATCAATTTATTGATCTGAGGGATGTGAAGTCTGTCTTAGAATTACATCCCATTTTATCCAGCAAAAAAAGCACCATTAATTCTGATGGCAAATCCGAAAAAATCCTGACAAAAGATTCTTATTATTTGGGAATGTTTTTAATCGGAGCCTATCAGGAAATTATGGGAAATTTACATAATCTTTTTGGGGATATTAATGTGGTACATATCGCCATGAATCCCAAGGGTTATCAGATTGAATCTATTGTTCGAGGGGATACGATGACGGAAGTGTTGAGCTATGTGCAGTACGATGTGGGTCGGATTTATTGGAAAGTATGCGTCGCTATACGGAAGCGGCTCTGGCGGAACAAAAAATTACCTTTGAAGAGGCTCAACGTCTTTTGGATGATTATGAACAAAGTCTGAGACGTTACACCTATTTAGTCGCAGATTCTTTATAGATGAATATGCAACGACCCCATACCACTGTGGTATTAGCGATGACTGCTGATGGCAAAATTAGCGATCGCCACAAAACCGCCGCTCGATTCGGTTCACAACAGGATAAAGATCATCTGGAATCTCAGATTGCCCTGGTCGATGGAGTCCTTTTTGGAGCGGAAACCCTCAGAGCCTACGGAACCACTTTATCGATTAAAAATCCTGATTTACTTGCCCAACGACAAGCGCGATCGCAACCCAGCCAACCCGTACAGATTGTTTGTTCGGCTTCAGGACGGCTCGATCCCCAATTTCCCTTTTTTTCTCAACCTGTCCCGCGTTGGCTCTTGACGACCGATAAAGGGGCAGACCAGTGGCGATCGCAAAAATCTGCTGGCTTTGAAAAAGTTATTCAGATTGAAAGTCCAGAATCAGCGATAAATTGGGAAAAAGCATTCAATAAGCTAGGAGAATCAGGAATCAAAAAATTAGCAGTCTTAGGCGGCGGAACCCTGATTAGTAGCTTATTAGAAGCAGATTACATTGATGAAATTTGGTTAACCATTTGTCCTTTTTTAGTCGGTGGAACAATGGCTCCCACTCCCGTCGAAGGAGAAGGTTTTACTCTCGCCAACGCCAAAAGCTTACAGTTGATCAGCGTAGAAAGACGAGAACAGGAAATTTTCTTACATTACAAGGGTCACATTCAAAATAGTTGCGATAACCTATAAAAAAGCCAATTGAGGTGAAGACCCCATCGCCATGTTTAAATCATTCAAATCTCCCTATTCCGTGAAATGGCAACAACGCATGGCCGATATTCCCCAAGCTGCTTGGGATGCCCTAGCTCAACCGTTGAAAACGCCTTTTTTGGAGTGGGAATGGCTCAATAATCTAGAAATTTCTGGGAGTGCAACGGCAAGAACAGGATGGCAACCCTGTCATTTAACAATCTGGAAAGGTCAAGAACTGGTGGCGGCGGCTCCTTTTTATGTGAAAGGGCATAGTTACGGTGAATTTGTCTTTGATCATCAATGGGCAAATCTAGCCGCTCGTTTAGGCATTGAATATTACCCCAAATTATTGGGCATGACTCCCTTTACCCCCGCCGAAGGGTATCGTTTTCTGATGGCTCCAGGGGAAGATGAGTTTACCCTCACCGAAATTATGGTTTCCCAGATCGATCATTTCTGCGATCGCAACGGTCTATCGGGTTGTAACTTTCTTTTTGTTGATCCCCAATGGCGAAAAACAATGGAAAACTACGGATTTACGAGTTGGTTACACCACAGTTATATTTGGCAAAATCAAGGTTTTAGCGGTTTTGATGATTACCTAAAAATGTTTGATGCCAATCAACGGCGCAATATTAAACGGGAACGTAAATCCGTAGAACAAGCGGGATTAACCATTAAAACCCTAGCAGCAGCAGAAATTCCCCATCACTTATTTCCTCTCATTTATCGGTTTTATAGTAGTACCTGTGACAAGTTTTATTGGGGTAGTAAATATCTAACCCGTCAGTTTTTTGAAAATCTCTATCCCAATTATCAACATCGAGTCGTTTTAGTCGCGGCCTTCAGTGAAAATAATCCCGATCATCCCGTTGGATTGTCCTTTTGTTTACGCAAGGATGAAAATCTCTACGGTCGTTATTGGGGAAGCTTGCAAGAGTTTGATTGTCTCCATTTTGAAGCCTGTTATTATCAACCGATTAATTGGGCAATTCAACAAGGGATTACGCTTTTTGATCCAGGGGCGGGCGGTCAACATAAACGCAGAAGGGGATTTCCTGCAACGCCAAATTACAGTTTACACCGCTTTTATAATCAAAAAATGAGCCAAATCCTGCTCCACTATATTGATGAGATCAATCAAATGGAACAGGATGAAATTGATGCGATTAATCAGGATTTACCGTTTAGTAAACAGGAGATTAATTTACAGATTTAATCTTAATTCTGATTCGCTATGATTTAAGTTAAGATTAGAAGTCTGAGCTATATTAATGAAAATCGACAATTAACTTTCTTTATAGTAGATTTTGTCAATATTTTTAGTTAAATCCCAAAAGTACCATGCTTGACACTGAATTTCGCGTTATAGAAGAAGTTGTTCAATCCGATAGTCAAGGAAATATTGCCCTTGAGACTGGCATAAAAAGCAAAACTTACCGTGTTCTAACCAATGATCTCGGACAAATTCTATTAGAACCCATCGTCGATATTCCCGAACGTGAGCGTTGGCTGTTTGAAAATCCTGAAGCTTTAGCGGCAGTCAAGCAGGGATTAAAGGAGTCTGCGGAAGGAAAAGGGGAATATATCGGATTTTTTGCTAAATATGCCGATTTGGAGATAGACGACTGTGGTGAACTTTCACCTTAAATTTCCAATTTGTAGCTAAAGCAACTAGGTTGAATTTGTAACATTACATTTTAGATATACTGATGAATTTTCGACTAATATTTCAACCTAAAGCCCAAACAGCTTTAACAGAACTTGAAATCGATGATCCTAAAAAACTAGAAAAAGTTCGGAAAACATTGGGTTTAATGCAAATAAATCTTCGCCATCGCAGTTTACAGACCCATAAATACAACGCAATTCGAGGTCAAAAGGGTGAGGAAGTGTTTGAATCCTATGTCGAAAATAAAACACCTGGGGCTTTTCGGATATTTTGGCATTATGGGCCGAATCAGCAGGAAATAACCATTATTGCTATTACTCCCCATCCTTAAATTAGAAATAATGAAAAAAGGCTCTCCCCTAAAGGTTCTTTTAGGATGAAAGCCCAATTTATTTAAGCCATATCAAAGAGTAAAATTTCCGCATCACTCTCGGCTTTAATGTTCAATGCGGATTCCTGGGCGATCGCGACTCCATCCCCAGGTTGAAGCGGTAGATCATTGAGGGTGAGATTGCCCTTCGCAACTTGTAACCAACCGTAACGTTGAGAATCGAGAGCATGACTAAATTCCTCACCCGCTTTGAGGAGTGCCACCGATAGGGTCATATCTTGATTCACCTTAATCGTTTGATTGTGACCATCAGGCGTAACCATTAACTGAAATTTACCCGAAGCATTCTCTAGATCGACTTTTTGTTCCTCATAACTAGGTTTTAATCCCTTTTGATTCGGCATAATCCAAATTTGCAATAAATGCACAGGATTAGTTCTAGACGGATTAAATTCACTATGGGCAATGCCCGTTCCCGCACTCATGTGTTGAACATCACCGTGACGAATGATAGAACCACTACCCAGACTGTCTTTATGTTCCAATTCGCCGTCTAGGACATAGGTAATAATTTCCATATCTTGATGTCCATGAGTCGGAAAGCCCGCGCCTGGGTCGATACGGTCTTCATTAATAACCCGCAGACTTCTAAAACTGATATGATTAGGGTCATAATAGTCGGCAAAGGAAAAACTATGATAACTTTTGAGCCATCCATGTTCGGCATAACCCCGTTCCTGTGATTTACGCAATTCCAGCATAGTTTCCTCGATGGTTTGTGATAATGATTCTTCCGTTGTTATTTTCAAGATTAACAAATTTTGAATTAGAGTGAAAGTAGGCACTGGATAGTAGGTAAGTTACCTAAAAGATACTGAGTCATTATGGGAAATTTTTCACCTAAAAAAGATGCTTTTTGTCCCGCAGAAAAAGTATTAGAGATGATCAGTGGTCGCTGGAAAATCCTAATTTTACAAGCTTTATTTTCTGAAGTAAAACGATTTAATGAGTTACAAAGAAGCCTTCCCAAGATTACCCAAAAAGTTTTAACGCAACAATTACGGGAACTAGAAATGGACGGATTGATCCATCGGGTGGTATATGCCGAAGTTCCTGCCAGGGTTGAATATTCCTTAACCACTTTGGGAGAAAGTTTAAAGCCGATGTTATTAACGATGCACGATTGGGCGATCGCCTTAGAAAATAGCAATGAAAAATCTGAAATATAAAATTTTTGATAGAGGATCAAGGGGGTTACAGACCAAGAACTTGCCAATTTATGTTGATTTTAAGGAATTTGGAGTAGTAATTACCGTACTTTCTGAGCTAAACTATTGCATTATGAAGATAAATAAAGTAAGAATAGAAGAAGCAAGGATGCTGTATCCCTATTCACTGCTCTCGCTTTTGACACCTGTTTTAGAAAAACGACTTCTTCAGAGCAGTCCCTCCTTGTAAAATCTTTCAACAATTTAGTAAATATCCGTAAATTAACCAAAATTTATGACAAAAACACTTGCCCATCCAATGGAAAAGTTTCAGCGCAAAATGGCCTCCCTTGTCGAGTCGAAAGCCATTAAACCCAACGATAGTCTCTGGAAATTAGCCTTGCTCTATGGCGATGAATGGAGTTTCTGGAAAAAAGAACTAGAAGATTTTGGCTTTGGAATGCAAGATCCTATTGGCGAAGTATTAAAAGTTGAAGCGTGGGATGAAGATTAATCGGCGTTGCTTAATCAGGATATGAATTTCCTGTCACAATGACTTTTTAAATGCCCCCTAAATCCCCCAATTCTGGGGGACTTTTAATGAATTATTCCCCCCAAAGTTGGGGGGCTAGGGGGGCAAAAACATACTTTAAATTAGCAACGCCGATAATCAATAGTTGAGGTTCAGGGCTACTGCATACTTGCAGTTTGCTAAAACCGTCTTCAGAGGAATAATTCGCGATCGCGCTTAGTCGCCTGTAATTGTTCATTCAATGCGGGCCATTTTTTCTGGTCAATTAAATCAATCATCTGGTCTAATTGCTGACGGTAAGCCATCAGCGATCGCAACAGGGCGGTCTGATTATATTGGGCCATCATCACCCCCAATTCAGGATTGCCTCCGCCAACGCGACTGGTATCTCGAAAACCCGAACTCGCCAAACTTTGGGCTAAGTGCAAAATAGCGGGATCGGATTCTCCCTGACAAGCTGAGATCAAACTGGCACTAATCATCACGGGCAAATGGGAAATCCAGGCAACGGCTTGATCATGACTCTGGGGATCGCATTGATATAAGGTTGCGCCTAAAGCGTTAACCAGTTCTGCCATTTGGGCTAAATCTTGCGGTTTTGTCTGCTGTGTCGGCGTAAGAACGTAGGGGGCGTTTTTAAATAGTCCCAATTGAGCCGCTTCAATGCCTTGATCCGCCGTTCCTGCCATTGGATGCCCACCGAGAAAGTTGGGCCAAAGTTGCGAACATTCTTCGACAATCGAAGCTTTTACCGATCCCACATCGGTTACTAGAGTGTCTGATTTTAAGTAGGGAATGCAAGATTTGAGCGTCGGTATAATGGCCGCGATCGGAGTACACAGAAAAATGATTTCAGCCTCCGATAATAGGGAAAAGTCCACACTCGCTTGATCGACCGCTCCTCTTTCTTTTGCCCTAATACAAGTTACTGGCTGACGAGAAATCCCCAATACCGAAAACCCCTGGGCGCGAAAATCTAGACCCAATGATCCCCCAATCAATCCCAATCCCACGATGCCAATTTTCATTAATTGATTCAATCCTGGCAATAATAATCGGAGCAATAAATCGCCTGTTCCGTATTGGCAATGCTAGGGCGGACAGTACATTTGAGGTAATGGGAATTAGTAAAAAATTGACAACGGGTGCAGGGAATTTGGTGCATTTGTCGCGATCGCGTAGCAGTATCTTTAATGCCTTGCCAGAGTGTCCATCCCAACAGAAATAAGAAGCTCCAAGCAAAGCAAAAACAAAGAGGGATGAGGATGGGGTCAATGATGTGCAGAAACCAGGGGATAAGCCGTAACATCGTGAATTTATTAGGGAATGAAGGAAGATTAACAGCAGATTTTAAACATCTAGTTAACCTCTAATTGTGCCATGAATCCTTCTAGATCTATGACGCGATCACAGGTCAACTTTATAAATCGTTAGGTTTTCCCTCCTGTATAGGATTGACAAATGGTTGATTGATCCCGCTTAATACAGAAAGTAGTGTTTATTTCCGTATTCTGTATGACTTTAATTGATTCTCAAACTTTTAATACCATTGTTTTGTTATTTGGAACTATCTTTTTTGGAAGTCTGCTCGTTTGGGCAGTTTGGTTTGCTTTTAATATGGATTAGAAAATTCAAAAATTACATTACTTTATATTAGGTGATCGCCGTTTTATTTTAAAGATATTGTGTTTTTTATAAGATATAATTCCCCACTATTAATAACAGGAATAAAATGATGCCTTGGAAATTTTTTGCTGATCGCGGGGGAACCTTTACCGATATTGTTGCCATTACCCCAGATAATCAAATTATTACCTATAAGTTATTATCCCAAAATCCAGAACTTTATCAGGATGCGATCGTTCAAGGGATTCGAGATATTTTAGGGCTATCTCCCCAAGATTCACTGACCTCAGAAGAAATTGAAGTCATCAAAATTGGTACAACGGTCGGGACAAATGCTTTATTAGAGCGAAAAGGCGATCGCACAGTTTTAATGATTACTAAAGGATTTAAAGATGCCCTAAGAATTGGTTATCAAAATCGACCTGATATTTTTGCTCGTGAAATTATTTTACCCGAATTATTGTATGAAGCAGTGATTGAAGTAGAAGAACGAATTGATGCTCAAGGTCATGAATTAATACCGCTTAATTTAGAACAAATTAAAATAGATTTAATCAAAATTTATCAATCAGGCATTCGGGGTTGTGCCATTATTTTGATGCACAGTTATCGTTACTCTGATCATGAAAAACAAGTTGCTAAAATCGCCGAAGAAATTGGTTTTACTCAGATATCCATTTCCCATCAAGTTAGCCCCTTAATGAAACTGGTTTCACGGGGAGATACTACCGTTGTAGATGCCTATATTTCCCCTATTTTACGATGCTATGTTGATCAAGTGACTAATCAATTAAATAACCACAAAAAATCATCCATTAAAATGATGTTTATGCAATCCGATGGAGGATTAACGAATGCTAACAATTTTCAAGGAAAAGATAGTTTATTGTCAGGCCCCGCAGGGGGAATTGTCGGCGCAGTACAAACTAGTTTAAAGGCAGGATTTAACAAAATTATCACCTTTGATATGGGGGGAACTTCCACCGATGTTGCCCATTTTAATGGAGAATACGAACGACAATTCGAGACAGAAATTGCGGGAATTAGAATGCGGGTTCCCATGATGGCCATTCACACGGTTGCGGCTGGTGGAAGCTCAATTTTAAAGTTTGAAAATAATCGTTATCAAGTCGGGCCAGATTCGGCAGGAGCAAACCCAGGCCCTGCTTCCTATCGTCGGGGAGGCCCCCTGTGTATTACCGATGCCAATATTTTATTAGGAAAAATTCAAAGTCAATATTTTCCGTCTGTTTTCGGCATTACGGGAAATCTCCCCCTAAATTCAGACATTGTTCAACAAAAATTTACCCAATTAGCCCAACAAATTCAAGCCCAAACAGGTCATTTTTACACGCCCGAATCCGTCGCATCAGGATTTATTGAAATTGCCGTAGAAAATATGGCTAATGCGATTAAAAAAATCTCGGTGCAACGGGGTTATGATGTCTCAGAATATACCCTTGTTTGTTTTGGGGGAGCGGGAGGACAGCACGCTTGTCTCATTGCCGAAAAATTAGGGATTCAACGAATTTTTATCCATCCCTATGCTGGGGTTTTATCTGCCTATGGGATTGGTTTAGCAGATATTCGAGTGGTCAAACAATGTAGCATTGAAAAGTGTTTACAAACCGATAATCTTGAGGAACTAAAAAAAGTCATTACTGAATTACAATTAGCCGCCGAACAAGAAATCATGGCGAGTCTAGAAAATTCTTCAAAAGACAATCAAATCTTGATTAAAGTCCGCTTAAAATATCAAGGAACCGATTCAACGTTATTAATTGATTTTCAGGAAGATATTGCATTAATGCGTTTAGCTTTTGAGCAAGAACACCAATTACGTTATGGATTTATTCAACTTCACAAAAATCTGATTGTTGATTCCCTCTTTGTGGAAATTATTCAACCGATCGCAATTCCTGAAGAACCCATAATTTCACGATCTTCTCAAGGTGTACCTTACGCGATCGCCGAAGTTAAAATTTTTACTAAAAATCAATGGTATGACACGCCTGTTTACCAAAGAGAAGACTTACAACCCGATGATCAAATTATTGGCCCTGCAATGATTGTCGAAAAAACAGGAACGAATATCATTGAACCGAATTGGCAAGCAACCTTAACGAATCGTAATTCTCTGATTTTAGAGCCAATCAATTCCAAGAAAATTTTAAGAAAAGAAGCAGTAGAACAAATTCTTTTAAAACCCGATCCTGTGCGTCTAGAAATTTTCAAAAATCTGTTTCAATTTATCGCCGAAGAAATGGGAATTACGCTACAAAATACAGCCACTTCGGTCAATATTAAAGAAAGATTAGATTTTTCCTGTGCAATTTTTGATCAGCGTGGTGACTTAGTAGCTAATGCTCCCCACATTCCTGTTCATTTAGGGTCAATGTCAGCGAGTGTTCATAGTTTAATCGAAGCGGTAGGAAATAACTTAAAAAAAGGCGATGTTTATGCGTCGAATAATCCCTACAATGGCGGAACTCACTTACCTGATATTACGGTAATTACGCCTGTTTTTAATCAAACAGGAACTCAAATTCTTTTCTATGTGGCTTCGCGGGGCCATCACGCAGATATTGGGGGAATTACGCCTGGCTCTATGCCACCGAATAGTCACAATATTACTGAAGAAGGTGTTTTAATTGATAATTTTCAGCTAATTCAACAGGGTGAATTTCAAGAAATAGCATTACGAGAATTACTTTCAAATAATACTTATCCTGCTCGTAATTTGGATCAAAATATTGCGGATTTAATTGCTCAAGTGAATGCTAACGCGAAAGGAGTGGAAGAATTACAAAGAATTGTTGAACATTATGGTTTATTCACCGTTCAAGCCTATATGAATTTTGTTCAAAATCATGCAGAAGAATCGGTACGCAGAGCGATCGCGGTTTTAAAAGCGGGTGAATTTTGTTATGTCATGGATGGGGGTGAAAAAATCCAAGTCAAAATTACCATTGATTATCAGCATCGTTCTGCAATTATCGATTTTACGGGAACTTCTGCCCAATTAAAGAGTAATTTAAATGCTCCCGTTGCTGTTTGTCAAGCCGCAGTTTTATACGTTTTTCGCACCTTAGTTAATGAAAATATTCCCCTCAATCATGGCTGTTTGAAACCCTTAACCCTGATTATTCCTGAAGGTTCGATGCTCAATCCCTCCTATCCCGCCGCGATTGTTGCTGGCAATGTGGAGACTTCTCAAGCCATTGTAAATGCTCTTTACGGTGCGTTGGGAGTGATGGCGGCTTCCCAAGGAACCATGAATAATTTCACCTTTGGCAATGAAAAATACCAGTATTACGAGACAATTTGCGGTGGATCGGGGGCAGGAGCGACTTTTGCGGGAACCAGTGCGGTACAAACTCAGATGACTAATTCCCGTTTAACCGATCCAGAGGTTTTGGAATGGCGTTTTCCTGTTTTACTTGAAAGTTTCGAGATTCGTCCCCATAGCGGTGGATTAGGGCAATTTAACGGGGGAGATGGGGTTATACGGAAGATTCGCTTCTTGGAATCGATGAAGGCGAATATTTTGTCGGGAAATCGGGTTATTCCGCCCTTTGGCTTAAACGGTGGGCGATCGGGTCAGGTGGGACACAATTATCTGATTCGCCAGGATGGAAGTTTGGAAGAACTCGGTGCGATCGCATCGGTGAGTATGGAAGCAGGGGATACCTTTGTCATTGAAACCCCAGGCGGCGGTGGTTTCGGTGAACCTCAAGTTGAGCCTTAAATTGCAATGTTGTTGATTTGATACAGAATGCTGAATCTGATCCCGATTGTCCTAATATGTTTCTTATCCTGCCAGATTAAGTGAAAAATTTCAAATAAGCAATGGATAGCAGTTTAATTCTATCAAATATTTTAAATCCGCCCGTTTTATTCTTTTTTCTGGGAATGATAGCGGTTTTTGTTCAGTCCGATTTAGAAATTCCCAATCCCTTACCCAAGTTGTTTTCCCTTTATCTACTAGTCGCGATCGGCTTTAAAGGTGGACATGAACTGGTTGAGAGTGGTTTAAGTTCTTCCATTATCGTCACTTTATTGGCAGCGATTTTGATGGCTTCCATTGTGCCAGTCTATTCCTTCTTTATTTTGCGGATTAAGCTCGATAATTACAATGCGGCGGCGATCGCGGCGACCTATGGCTCCATTAGTGCTGTAACCTTTATTACTGCCAGTTCCCTGCTCGATAAATTACAGATCGACTACGGGGGTCACATGGTAGCCGCCCTCGCCCTGATGGAATCTCCCGCGATCGTAGTAGGTTTGATTCTGGTCAGAGTTTTCACTAAAAAAGCGACTATTTCTACTGATGAAAACGAAGTTGAGGAAACGTCCTGGGGTGAAGTATTACGAGAAGCTTTTTTAAATGGCTCAGTTTTGTTATTAATTGGTAGCCTGATAACAGGAGTGCTAACGGGTGCTACTGGTTGGGGAAAGGTTCATTTATTTGTCGAAAAAGACCTCTTCTATGGTGCGTTAATGTTTTTTCTGCTAGATATGGGACTCGTTGCCGCCCGTCGCATTCGAGATCTTCGCCAAGCGGGTATGTTCCTCATCGGTTTCGCTGTTTTAATGCCGATCGCCAATGCCCTCATAGGGATTATACTCGCCAAAATCATTGGCATGGGTGAAGGAAATGCTCTCTTGTTTGCCGTGCTGTGTGCCAGTGCGTCCTACATTGCCGTACCCGCCGCCATGCGGATGACCGTCCCTGAAGCCAATCCTAGCCTCTATGTTTCGATGGCCCTAGCGATCACCTTTCCTTTCAACATTATTGTTGGTATTCCGATTTATCTACAAGCCATTAAATTATTGGGAATTTAAAAATGTTAGAATCTGTTAAAAAAATTGAAATTATTGTGAGTGACCCCGAAGTTCCTTCTGTTTTAAAAGTTCTTAAAAAACATGGAATTGAACGATACACCATCATTCATAATGTATCGGGTTGTGGTGAGCATGGTTCCTATGGAGACGACCTCATCACGAATAGTTACATCATGATTATTTGTCCCCATTCAGAAATAATAGAACCGTTATCTAATGCCATACAGCCTTTACTGAATAAACTAGGGGGTATTTTTATTGTGAATGATGCCCAATGGATTGCTCACTAATCCTGTTTTCCCTTTTAATTTATTCATTCCTAAATCACTAATCCCTAAATTTCTTCTATTTCTAATTGACCCGCAGTGACCGCCGCACAGGCAAAAGCCAAAACCAAGGGCATGGGATTTCCCAAAAATAACTGGAAACGATCGCAATCAGACTAATCAGCATAGCGGAAGTCAACCAAATTCGTTCTTCAGGACATAGACCCTTTTGTGACTTGATCAGGCGTAGCGTTTTAGAGGGAATGGGTTCAGGCATCACCGCCCCAGGGGGAAAAGCCCAATAGTTATTGGAACGTTCCATAAACAGATCCGTCCAACCGTTATCATCGCACCATTCCCGAACCCAATCATCACAAAAATGCTTAATCATAGATACTTTTATTGTAATTTTGCCACCATTAATCAATAATAAAAAGTTCTTAAACTTTCGATATTGCATTATTTTGATAGCAGTTTTTATCCTAGCAAAGAGATTTGATTCTCTCCACTTTCATTCAATAAAACTTAATGTATTAACTTGAGTAATAATACTTATTGGTTGATTTTATGAGGAAAATAAACCCTATTTTCTGTACAAACTAAAGATACGGTCATGTCCCAAGGTTCAACGGGCAAGGCCGATAAATAGGCAAATTCAAAAATAATTCCAACGGTGGGAATATTTGCCCAAAGTGGATCAGCAAAATAGTCGATCATAATATCCTCCACCGTAGCCCAACCGATAACCTCGGCGATCGCAAGCAACGGCAGGAACAAGAATTAAATCAATTTCTGAGGGGGATAATGGGGGAGAATCGGCTTCGGGTTCAGCAATTCCGTAGGGGCCAATTTGCAAGGAATCTCCCACAGCCCAACGATGCCAAGCTAAATTTTGTCCGACACAACGGGGAAAGCCCCAAGTAACAGAAGAGCGAAACAAAGAGCTAAGGTCAGGTTCTTGATGGAGACTGAAGTAACCTAGAATTGTTTTCGCCGCCTGAAAAAGTGGTAAAGAGATGAGGTTTTGACAAAGGCGATCGCTGTTTTCTTGCCATACTGTGGTGGGAAGCGATCGGCGTTGTTGAAGAAGTTGACGGCGCAACTGAACTTTATCCATTAAGACGCACGGGCTTGACTGTAGCTGTAATAGTTGTAGTAACCAGCACCCCCATAATCATTGCGACTCACACTATTGGCCACAATTCCTAATAGAGGAGCCTGAGCCATTTTTATATCATCCAAAACGTGTTTAAAGGCAGAACGGTCAGTTTTTCCTAACTTAAGCACTAAAATCAAACCCGTCGTTCCAGAAGCAATAATGCGAGCATCAGCAAAACTGAGTAGGGGAGGCGTATCGTAAATAATCAGATCGTAGGCAGAACTCTGCTCCCAGGAATCCATCAACTCTTGCATCCGCCTAGAAGTGAGGAGTCGAATGGGATCGGGAGGCATGGAACCCGCCGTTAAAATAGAAAGATTATCCCATTGAGGGACTTTTTGGATCGCCTCTTCTGCCGATAACCCCGTGGCAATGACATTACTTAACCCTTGGGCATTAACTAATCCAAAGAAATGGTGAACACGAGGACGGCGTAAATCGGCATCAACCAATAATACCTTTTGTCCCATCGCGGCCGCAGCTTGAGCTAAGTTAAGAGAAGTCGTGGTTTTGCCGTCCCCAGGAGTCGCAGAACTAATAACCAGAGAACGAATAGGATGATCCGAACCCAAAAGCCAAATATTCGTATTGAAAGAACGGAAAGCTTCTAAAAAACCAGAGGAGCGGTAACCCGAACGAGAGGAACGGTTTGTTTGTTTCGTCGATTTTTCACTGGGGGTCGCAGGAGAGGAAATCATGGGAGAGACATTAACCCCCACAACTTTTTCAACAAGCTGGAGATCCTTCTGCCAAGGAATCATGCCCAAAATAGGCACTTGGGTTTCTTCCTTGAGTTCTTCAACGGAGTGAAAAACAGGATCTAACCGCTCTAGCAAGAAAGCCGCTCCAACGCCAAACAATAGGCCTGCAATGATACCCAAGCTGATATTACGGGCGGGCTTAGGCCAAACCGCCGTCTCGTCTACAGAAGGAGGAGAGATCAATTGCCAAGGAATGGTTTGTTGGGCGGCATCAATTTGTAGTTTTTCTTGGGCTTCGAGAAAACGACTTAAGCTGTCCGTTGCTACGTTCATTTCTCGCTGTAAATCCATGTATTGCCGAGCGAGGGTGGGCATTTGCTTGATTTGTTTATTAACCTCATTTAATTCTTGTTCAATGGCAGCCAGTTTTGTTTTTTGTACCTGTAATTGGTTGGCAGTTTGAATATACTGTTGATTCAGATTAAGCCGCAAAGCACCAGGAGAACTTAGGGAAGATTGATACTCCATTGTCTTGAAGCGATCGCCCAATACCGCTTGAGCTTCTTGGCGCAGCAGAGGTTTGAGGTTTTCTTGTTTAGTTTTTAAGTTCTGAATAATGGGATTTTCATCAGAATAGAGAGCTGATTGTTTAGCGAGTTCTAATTCAATGGCCTGTAACTGGTTGAGTAAATTCTGGTAACGGGGAGATTCACTGAGGTCACTAGAGGCCAGAGCATCCTCAGAACTTAAACCCAATTGACGTTGCAACACACTATAGAGAGACATCACTTCCCTAGTGCTGACTTGAAGATCAATATATTTGGCTTTTAAAGAGAATTCTAAATCGGAAAGTTCTTTTGCCTTGAGTTCTGGATCAAGTAGATTATGTTGTTGCCGAAATTTTTGTAGTTGGGCTTGTCGCGTATTAACCCGTTGCCGTAGCTTGGGTAACTGATCATCAACGAATTTAATTCCTTGATTGATTTGGATTTTTCTTTCATCCAAACTATAGGAGAGATAGGCTTTTGAAAGAGCATTCAGAATATATTCAATTTTTTCGCGATCGCTATCGAGAAAAGACACTTGTAAAATCTTAGTGTCTTTAAGTTGATTGATCGCTAAATAAGGATTGTTTCCTCCCGCTAGGTTTTCATAGCTAATTTCAGGATATTGAAGCGATATTTCCTTAATAATGGGTTCTAGAATACTAGAACTTTTCAATACAGCAATTTGAGTATCATAATCCACTTCTTTGACACCCAGTTGATCCAAAACCAGTTGTTTAGTGGGATCCTGTTGGACGATAGGATCACCCACTAACAATTGAAAATTCCCCTCAAACACTTGTCTTTGTTGGAGTGTCCACAATAAAACCGCAAAGCTGACCCCACCAGCAATGGCTAAGATAAGCCATAATCTATGGCGGAGAATAAAGAGAACCTGACGCAAATTCAGTTCTTCGCTTGTCCCTCTGCCCCTAGCAACAGTGTAGGAAGACGGTCCTACTTCATTAGTAGGACTCTTCGCAGCAGCAACTGGGTTACTCAGACTTTCTTCCATCGCTCTTCTCCGGCTATAGATTATCGATGTGTCAGGTTCTTTAGGCATTGGGTTAAAGGGTTAATTAGTAAATAAATTGATAAGAGACAAAGCACCACCTCCTAAAATGGCTCCAAGAGGACTAAAAATAGTCCCAATGGTATCCGTTGTGGCGGCTAAGGCACTGGTGTTGACAAAAATGACATCATTATTGCGGAGAGTGGGATTGTTGGCTTCATCAATGCCTTCTCCAAAATTGGGTTTGATGGTTTTTTTGGTCACCGTTCCATTGGGATTTAAACGAACCAACTCAACATTACTTCTGTCTGCTCGGCGCGGATCAAAACCACCACCCGCTAGCAATCCTTGGTTGAGGGTCGTATTGGGAGGCAGTTCTTTCGTCCCTGGACTACGGACTTCTCCGACAATATTGACTCGAATACTCTTGGGCGCGAAGTTGGCCGTTGCGAGGGTATCAAATTGCTCCGAAGTCTGGCTTTTTGCTTCAACGACGGAAATTGTATCGCCATTTTGTAGAACTAAATCTTTATCTAAGTCACCTTGTTCTAAGAGTTCCCACAGGTTCACGGTGATCAATTCTTCTTTCCCTGAACGGTTCTGACGACGGACTTCTATATTCCGTATATCAGCGATCGGTTTGATGCCTCCTGCTTCCTGGAGGGCTTGGGTCAAACGGACGGGTTGACGGACACCATTTTGGTTGGCAGTGTTCTGGCAGTTCCCCCTGCTCCCCCTACTTCCTGAATATTACTCGTGGCTCTGGTGGGACTGAGTTTATAGGCTCCTGGGCGAAAGACTTCTCCGACTACTGCGACATTGATTTCTGAATCAAAGCGAATACCAAAGTTGGCATCGACTAATTGGCGGACTTGATTAGGGTCAGTTTTATCTTCACTGGCAATGACGATGGTATCTCCATCCCTCATCGTAATGTTTTGACTACTATTTCCCTTTTGTAGAAGTTCCCACAGATTGAGGTTAAGGGTTTGGGGACTGCCACCTGGAGTACTCGTGCGTCGTACGACAATATTGCTCACGTTAGCTGAGGGGGTTAATCCTCCTGCCTGTTGGATCACATCTGTTAGGGTGGGAAATTTCTGTCCCTGGGCAATGGGCAGGGTATAGGAGCCTGGAGAGTTGATTTCCCCTGCGAGAGTTAGAGTTAGGGGGCGGGGTTGGAGAAGCCCGATGGTGATTAAGGGACGTTTAATATATTTCGAGTATTCTTTGTTGAGAACCGCCGTCAATTGGGGAATGGTCATGTTGTTGACCTTAATGACTCCTACTAAGGGAAAACTCAGAGTTCCATCGACTAAAACTTGATATTCACTTTTACTAAATTCTTCCACCTGATAGACATCCATACGGAGCCGATTGCCTGCCCCAGAAGATAGTCCGATTCATTGGGTTGAGCGACCGAAGAGGGAAAGACGGAGGGGCTGACTGCGGTCGTAGTCGGTTTAGATTTTGAGGGGGAATTTCCTGCTAGAGTGGGCAAGGGAGCAATTCCCATTGTCAATAACAAGAGACTGCCTACCCAAGCGCGGGCGATAGGGCCAGAAAGGCGGAGATTAGGGGAGGATTGGACTGAAAATTTCATAAAAACTATTACTCTAATATAGGACTTTGTTAAGTAGCATTGACGCTATTAAATTCTAATACCCATGTTAGAGTATCTGATCAGAAAATCATGGTTTTGGGATAATATACCTTGTCCCCCACTAGAGAAGGATGAATTGTCGGCAGATGAAAAATAAACAAAAGTTTCCATATCTATTGGGTTCAAAGTGGACATCTCAACACAAAACCTGGGGATGGCAGCATTTCCAGGTCGTTAATCGTCGGAATCAGGGAGAATGGGTTTTTGCCGAATTGGTTGCTTGTTGTGATCCACAGGTTCGTTTTTGGATTAATGCAAAGCAACTAAAGGATCGCTCTCTCTGGCAGGCGGGTTGGCGGCCTCTTAAGACCCGTAACCAATATCACTGATGATACAACTGAATGATACGGATAAACGATACTGATAATAGTAAGATGATCCTGTCAGAAAATTATAAAAATTATAAACGAACATTCTAGTTCTAGTCTAAAATTTTACTCTTGAACATTGAACATTGCCAATATGGTTCCCCAATTTTTAGAAGAAGCGATCGCCGAAGCCATTATTTTTACCAAACAAGCCCTAGCGGATGGACGTACTCGTTTACAAGTGGAGTTAGTCATTCCTGAAATTGCGCTACAAGCCCAGTCCTTGGGATTAGAATTTACATCGTTGTTTCAAGACTATGGGGCGGGATTAAAGGTTATTTTTCCTGATACAGGAGCCGCTGCCCTAGCCAGACGGGATTGGGGAGAAACGGATTTTCGGATTAGTGATTTGGGAAGTCGTTATATTCCCGTTGATCAGAAAATTTCCGATGAAGATCAAGCTTTTCTTTTAGTTTCTCCTTCCTCGGTAGAAGTGCAATCGGTAGAAAAACTTTGTAATTTGGCAGGCGATCGCCCCGTAGTTCTGCTGATTCCCCAACTAGAAGATGTTTCCATTGTTGGCATTGGTTACGCGGCCCGAGCATTACGAGAAAGATTCCTCAAAACCTTAGAAACCAGCTACTATTTTCGTCCCCTAGAGGGAGCGGTGGTGTTGCGAGCCTATCCTTCCCTTTGGCAAGTTCATTTAGAAAATAAAAACGGTTATGAATTAATTGCGGAAGTTCCTGAAAAACCCTTGGGAGAAGCTTTAGAAAATTTGATTCTAGAAAAAACGACTCCAATAACCGCAAATAGTGAAGAAACGGTTAAAGCTAAAAAGTCAGGCCTATTTGCTAGTATGAACCGATTTTTAAAAGCTTTAAATCAATAATGCAACTGTCAAATAATTCAACATTTGAGGTTAGTGGGAGAGCAGTATTTTTTTTACCACAACCTCTGTTTTGTTGATAGAAGTATTCATTAAGACTAATCCAGGATACACTGCGTAAGACCACTGAGGATGGATAAAAACCTGGCAACCCTGGGCCGTTTTTTCGACAGGAAAATCTAAAATATCTTGAATTAAGGCAGGTAAATTAAAAACTCGATCGCCTGTGCTTGAAAAGAGGGGTTTTCCATCAACGGGAAAGATGATTTCAGTTAAGATATTATGGCGATCGCTTTCTAATTTGATACTTTGAGCCAGACAAATAAATTTGCCTAATAATCGATCTTTTTCAGCTTGAATTGTTTCAGAAATTTCTAATAAAGGAAACTGAGCTTGCAATAAAATCAATGCGAGGGTCGGTGTTTGTTGTTCCCATTTCCAATCCCAATCGGGTATTAAGGATTGTCGATTGGCAAGTAAATAATCAGTTGGTTTGTTGAAATAAATTTCTAGATCAGAACAAAGAATCATCACAAAATTTAATCCAGATTAATGGCTTTTTCGGTTTTGACATCAAAGAAATGAACTTTATCGATCGCGATCGCCAGCCAAAGGGTATCTCCTCGTTGAACGGTGTGATCAGGAGACATACGGACTTGGAGGTGCAGATCTGGATCGTCAACGACATGGACGAATAAATAGGTTTCATTGCCCAAGGCTTCGACTAAATCGACCTCAACTTCTAAATTTTCGGGACTCGCGGTACTCACCGAAAAATGCTCTGGCCGAACACCCAGGAGTAGCGATCGCCCTGGATAAAAACTGACAAAGGGTTGCCAATATTCCGATAAATTTAACTGAAATTGAGCATGGGTAACTAATTTTGCTGATTCTACCTCGACTTTAATAAAATTCATCGGGGGTGAGCCAATAAATTCCGCCACAAAGCGATTAGCAGGATGATTATAAAGTTCCAACGGTCGCGCCAACTGTTGAATTTCTCCCTGATACATCACCGCAATGCGATCGCCCATTGTCATCGCTTCGGTTTGATCGTGGGTCACATAGATCGTCGTAATGCCTAGTTGACGTTGGAGTTTGACGATTTGACTGCGAGTTTCGGCTCGTAATTTGGCATCCAAGTTTGATAACGGCTCATCCATCAAAAAAACTTGCGGATTTCGGGCGATCGCTCTTCCTAATGCGACCCGTTGTTTTTGCCCCCCTGAAAGCTCTTTCGGTAGGCGATCGAGTAAGGAGTCAATCTGTAAGCGGGCCGCCACTTCCCTGACCTGCTGCTCAATCTTTTTTTCTTGTTCTGAACGATGCCGCAGTCCCTTGGGTAATTTGCGAGTGAGTCCCGTGAGGGTATTTTCTAGCCATTGGGGAAATTTCCCCTGGTTTTTTTCATCAGGAGTGTTCATCCGTCGCAGACCAAAGGCAATATTGTCATACACCGATAAATGGGGATAGAGGGCATAACTCTGGAAAACCATCGCAATATCCCGTGCTTTTGATGGAATTTGATTAACAACGCGATCGCCAATCAGAATATTTCCGCCTGTAACGTCTTCTAATCCTGCAATGAGACGCAATAATGTACTTTTCCCACAGCCCGATGGCCCCACCAAGACCATGAATTCTCCGTCTTCAATGGCGAGATTGATGGATCGTAGAACGTTGACTTGACTGGATTTGTTACCCTTAGATTCTGAGGCAGTAACGGTGATATTTTCTTGGTTAGGCGGGATAGGGGAAATCGAACTTCCACCCCGACTCGGAAAACTTTTATAGAGACTCTCGACAACAACCTTGGCCACGGTGAAAAATTTTGATGTTTTTGTTTCAAAATCCTATCATTTTAGTTCCCGTTATGGGAGATCAAAAACGCGATCGCCAAATCCTTCTATTGCTGAAATTCAATTCCAACCCCCAACGATTATGCGACCGACTCTTTTTGTTCTGAGTTTACTTTTGCTCATCATTGCCTATATTTGGGGACAACCGCTTTTACGAAAACTGCGTCATGATTCCCTCAAAAAAAGACCTTTTCCCTTAGAATGGCTAGAAATTTTAGAAACGGAATTACCCCTCTATAACCATCTTCCCGAACCCATTAAACAACGTCTCAGATCCCACATTCAAGTTTTTTTAGCCGAAAAACAATTTATTGGTTGTCAGGGTTTAAATATTACTGATAATATTCGCCTCATCATCGCGGCTCAAGCTTGTTTATTATCCTTAAATTTACGGGAAAATTATTATCCTAAGCTTAAGATGATTTTAGTTTATCCCCATATTTTTCAAATTAAACGGGCGATCGCAGTAGATGAATATATCGTTGAAGAACAAGAAAATATTGCCAGTGGAGAATCCTGGGGAAAGGAAGGACAAGTGATTTTATCCTGGCACATTATTCAACAAGATTTAGCCAATTGGCAAGACGGGCATAATGTTATTTTCCATGAATTCGCCCACCAATTAGACCAGCAAGAGGGAATGGCTAATGGCGTTCCACCCTTAAAAAATCAAGCAGACTATCAACAATGGTCTAGAATTTTTACCGAAGAATATCAACAATTACAAAGTCAAATTGAAAATGGTTTAAAACTCACCATTGATCCCTACGGTGCAACCCATCCCGCCGAATTTTTTGCCGTTGTGACTGAACTATTTTTAGAAAAAGCCCAGATCTTAAAACAATTTCATCCCCAACTTTTTCAGATTTTAAAAAATTATTATCAACTCGATCCATTTCTCTGGTTAGACTCTCAATAACGCCTTTATAATCGTAAAAAAATCCTAGCTCCCAGATTCGATGATACACTGGTTACTGACAAAATAACGTTTAGTACACATGGCATCCATCCGCGAATTGCATCAACAATTGGTCTCAAAAGCGCGTTCTGCTGTTGAAATTACCACAGAAACCCTACAACGAATCGAAACGCTAGAACCCAAACTCCATAGTTTTCTCTGTGTGACGGCGGATAAGGCGATCGCGTCGGCCGAACAAGTAGATGCAAAAATTGCGGCGGGCGAAACCATTGGATTGTTAGAAGGCATTCCCATCGGCATTAAGGATAATCTTTGTACACGGGGCATTCCCACCACTTGCGGCTCCCGTATTTTGGAAGGATTTGTTCCCGCCTACGAGTCCACCGTTACCCAAAAATTACAGGACGCAGGGGCGGTGATGGTGGGTAAAACAAATTTAGATGAATTTGCGATGGGTAGTTCAACAGAAAATTCAGGCTATCAGGTGACGGCTAATCCCTGGGATTTAAGCAGAGTGCCAGGGGGATCGTCGGGGGGATCGGCGGCGGCAGTGGCGGCAGAGGAATGTGTGGTGGCCTTGGGTTCGGATACGGGCGGCTCCATTCGTCAACCCGCTTCTTTGTGTGGGGTTGTGGGCATGAAACCGACCTATGGCTTAGTTTCTCGTTTTGGTTTGGTGGCCTATGCCTCTTCTTTGGATCAAATTGGCCCCTTTGGTCGCACGGTGGAAGATGCGGCGATTTTGTTACAAGCGATCGCGGGTTATGATGCCCAGGATTCGACCAGTTTGAAAGTTGAAATTCCCGATTATACCCAAGCATTAAAACCTGATTTGAAAGGACTCAAAGTAGGAGTCATCACCGAAACGTTTGGGGAAGGTTTAGATGAGATTGTGGCAGAAAGAGTCCGAGAGGCGATCGCGCAATTAAAATCATTAGGTGCAACGGTTCAGGAAATTTCTTGCCCCCGTTTTCGCTATGGATTACCCACCTATTACATCATTGCCCCTTCCGAAGCTTCGGCCAATTTAGCCCGTTATGACGCAGTCAAATACGGAATTCGAGAAGAAGCCGATAGCCTTATTGAGATGTACACCAAGACTCGTGCCAAGGGTTTTGGAACTGAAGTAAAACGCCGCATTATGTTAGGAACCTACGCCCTTTCTGCGGGTTATTATGATGCCTATTATTTAAAAGCCCAAAAAGTCAGAACCTTAATTAAACAAGACTTTGATCAAGCCTTTGAAAAAGTTGATGTTTTAGTCTGCCCGACTGCCCCCACAACGGCTTTTAAGGCAGGAGAAAAAACGGCTGATCCCCTCAGTATGTACTTGTCAGATTTAATGACGATTCCCGTTAATTTGGCGGGTTTACCTTCGATGAGTATTCCCTGCGGATTTGATGGACAAAATTTACCGATTGGGTTGCAATTAATTGGGAATGTGTTACGGGAAGATGTATTATTTCGAGTGGGTTACGCCTACGAACAATCAACAAAATGGCATACTCAAAAACCACCCTTAGTTTAATAATTTGATGGGTATTTGAAATGTTACAAACTCTAGTTCCATCTTTAACTTTAGAAAACTTTCTCCAATTACCAGAAACCGAGCCTGGCAGTGAATTTATTGATGGACAAATTATTCAAAAACCCATGCCCCAAGGAAAACATAGTGCGATTCAAATGGAATTAGGAACTGCGATTAATGCAGTGGTGCGATCGCCTAAAATTGCTAGAGCTTTTCCTGAATTACGATGTACTTTTTCGGGAAAATCAATCATTCCCGATTTAGCAGTTTTTACTTGGGATAGGATTCCTAGAGAAGAGAATGGTTCGGTGGCGAATGTTTTTGCGATCGCGCCTGATTGGGTTATTGAGATTTTATCCCCTGATCAAACTCAGACAAAAACCATCAAAAAAATCCTCTCTTGTCTAAAAAGTGGCACACAAATGGCTTGGTTAATTGATCCAGAAGAACAGGTTATTTTTGTGTATGTTGCGGATCAAGAAGTGACATTTTATGATGAACCCGAATCGGTTTTACCCGTTCCGACCTTTGCTCAAGATCTGCAATTAACGGTACAACAATTATTTAGTTGGCTGTCTAATTAAAAGCGGGTTATTATGATACCTATTATTTAAAGGCCCAAAAAGTCAGAACCTTAATTAAACAAGATTTTGATCAAGCTTTTGAAAAAGTTGATGTTTTAGTCTGTCCGACTGCTCCCACAACAGCTTTTAAAGCAGGAGAAAAAACAGCCGATCCCCTCAGTATGTATCTATCAGATTTAATGGCGATTCCTGTTAATTTGGCGGGTTTACCTTCGATGAGTATTCCCTGCGGATTTGATAAACAAAATTTACCGATTGGGTTGCAATTAATTGGTAATGTATTACGGGAAGATCTGTTATTTCGAGTGGGTTATGCCTACGAACAATCAACAGAATGGCATACTCGTAAACCGAGTTTAGTTTAATACGAGCCGATTATTCAAGCTCATCATTATTTGATTGCAAACTTAAGTCTAATTTCTGCTGAATATGTGATTCAGCTTGAATAACCTCAAGAACTTGTATAACTTCATAATTCTCTGAAATAAGTTCGTAATTAGAATCATATTTAATTTCTGATCTGACAGTTGCTCTCAAACAGTCACCAGGCGCGATAGTTATTTGTCTTGATCTAAACTGATTTAACCAATTTTCATCTAATATCTTAACTGACATGGTATTTTTTCCATGTTTGAACTGCCACTTAGAATCACCGAGGTAATCAGGCTTTTTGATTTTTAAAACCATATTCAGTTCGCTTGATATGGTTTCTTTGGTAATAATATCTTCTAACGTTTCAGGAGAGACATCAAAAGTACGATTAAATTGAATAGACGGTCTAGAGGAAGGGGATAAATAGTAAACCTTATCATCTTCATTTAAATCATGAAGAGCATCTTGGTATTTACGAATACAATCAGTAATTTGTCGTTGGTTAATAGTAAGAGGTGACAAAGATGCACCGAAAGTCTCCTAATATTCATTAATCAATTCAGCTTGAAGTACTTGGATTTCATCCGCATTAGAAATAGTTGTTTTTTTCTCTAAAAAATCAATCAAGATGTATTTCGCTTTTACTGCATATTTTCCAAAAAGTTTTCTCAAACTTAAATTGCTTAATGCATCATCATCTACTAATTGCAAGGCTGTTTTTAACCATATTAGTAATGAACCTTTTTCTAAATCTTCCAAAAGAATAATGGGCTGAAGAGAGGAGTCTAGGGAAGAAGCTAAGGTTTGATCTACAAATTCACAAAAATTTATTAATTTTGATAGAGTGACAAAAAAACGCGCAGAATTTTTCCGATCATGCCCAAAATCAATTTTCAAGCCAAAGTCGGATTTTCTTCGTATGTCTTCTGCTGTATATGTCATGGGCAAAAAATCCTAGCAAACTCGTTAAGGATTTGGATGTAAACACTTGTAATCTATATAGTTTTACCAATTATATAGTAACTTTACTTTTTTTTGAACATTTGACTATTTTGCTTTATC
This sequence comes from uncultured cyanobacterium, assembly GCA_963807635.1. GTDB lineage: Bacteria > Cyanobacteriota > Cyanobacteriia > Cyanobacteriales > Microcystaceae > Snowella. The sequence continues at coordinate 4,470 of CAWEDJ010000024.1, read as the reverse complement.
AATCGTAATTTGTGAATCAATGTTCTCACGATTCCATATTTAGTGTTTGTCCTTTAATTGTTTACTGTTGGTAGTGGCATGGTCTAAAATCATACTACGATGTGTAGTTTTTATTCGTTATAAACCACCTTAAAGCACAATCTATAATAGTGTGCGAAAGATAAGTTCTGAAATTAAACTTAATCCTGAAATATTTACTTTTTTTTTGTGATTTTCTTGCTCTAATCGCGATCACTGCTTTCTCTTAAAGCGTTAAGATCGGCTAACGACACCTTCAAACGTTACCCATGACCTTTTCCTCTATCATTCGTCATCTCGAAAAACTTCCTCTCACCCTAGAACTCTTGCAAAAACTAAAAGCGCAGAGGACGCTTTCCCTCACGGGAATTTCTCGCTTGCCCAAGGGGTTAATTAGTTCGACCCTAGCTCAGAGCTTGGGTAATCATCTTTTGGTGATTACTTCGAGCCTGGAAGAAGCAGGACGCTGGGCGGCACAACTAGAAATCATGGGGTGGAAAACCATTAATTTTTATCCCACTTCAGAAGCCTCTCCCTACGAAGCCTTGAGTGCAGAATCGGAAATGATCTGGGGACAGATGCAAGTATTGTCTAATTTGGCAGAATTGTCCCATTTAACCGCAATTATTACCACCGAAAAAGCCCTACAACCCCATTTGCCTGATCCTGACATTTTTCAAGAATATTGTTTGACTTTACGGGCAGGGATGAATGAAAACAGTAAAGTTTTAGATGAAAACTTAGTAAAATTGGGCTATGAGCGGGTTGCGTCGGTAGAAGGTGAGGGTCAATGGAGTCGGCGCGGCGATATTATCGATATTTTTCCTGTTTCGGCAGAATTACCTGTTCGTTTAGAGTGGTTTGATGATGAGTTGGAAAAGTTACGGGAATTTGATCCTGCTACTCAGCGATCGCTGGATAAGGTTGAACAATTAGTCTTAACACCGACTAGTTTTAATCCGATTATTGCTCAACAAATTCAAAGGAATCAACAGGATATTTCGAGTTATTTATCCCCTGAAGAAATAGAATTACTGGAAATGGGAAACTATCCCGACGGAATGCAACGTTTTCTGGGGATTGCCTTTGAAAAACCTGCTTCTTTACTGGATTATTTACCGACGAATACCCTTTGTGTCATTGATGAACGCGAACAATGTCATGGCCACAGCGATCGCTGGTTAGAATCCGTTGAGCAGGAATGGCAATTTATTAAATCTAAATATGATAATCATTTCCCTAAAATTCATCGTAGTTTTAATGAAGTTTTAGAAATTATTGAACCCCAATTTCAAACCATTTTTGTTTCCGAACTAGCAGACGCGACGGAAAAAAATGCCCTCAATTTATCAAACCGTCCGATTCCCACCATGCCCCATCAATTTTCAAAATTAGGGGAAATTCTCAGGGGAAAACGGGAAGTTTATACGAATTTCACTCTCAATAATTATGCCATTTGGTTAATTTCTGCCCAACCGTCTCGTACCGTTTCCCTTTTGCAAGAACATGATTGTACGGTGCAATTTGTTCCCAATCCCAAGGATTATCGCGCCATTGAAAAGTTTAAAATCCAAAAAACAGCGATCGCGCTTAAATATTCTGGGGTTGCCGAGTTAGAAGGATTTATTTTACCGACTTTTCGCATTGCGGTAGTTACTGATCGAGAATTATTTGGTCAACACGCCCTCGCCACGCCTGAATATATCCGTAAACGCCGACGCGCGGCATCGAAACAAGTTGATCTCAATAAACTTTCTCCTGGAGATTATATTGTCCATAAAAGTCATGGAATTGGTAAATTTTTAAAACTCGAAAAATTAGAAAGTCGTGAATATTTAGTCATTCAATATGCTGATGGAATTTTACGGATTCCTGCCGAGAATTTTGATAGTTTATCCCGCTATCGCTATAGTGGAGCCGAGCCGCCCCAACTTCATAAAATGGGGGGTAAAGTGTGGGAAAATATTAAAAATAAAGTCCGTAAAACAGTTAAAAAATTAGCCGTTGATTTACTCAATCTCTACGCCAAACGAGCCAAACAAACGGGCTTTTCCTATCCCCTAGATACAGTCTGGCAACAAGAATTAGAGGATTCCTTTCCCTATCAAGCGACTCCCGATCAACTGAAAGCCGTACAGGATGTTAAACGGGATCTAGAAAGCGATCGCCCAATGGATCGATTAGTGTGTGGCGATGTGGGCTTTGGCAAAACAGAAGTAGCAGTACGAGCCATTTTTAAGGCCGTTACCAGTGGACATAAACAAGTTGCCCTATTAGCACCAACAACGATTTTAACCCAGCAACATTATCACACCCTAAAAGAACGATTTGCCCCCTATCCCATTAATATTGGCTTGTTAAATCGATTCCGTACTGCTTCGGAGAGAAAAGAGATTTTACAACGTTTAAAATCAGGAGAATTGGATGTTATTGTTGGCACTCAGCAACTATTAAGTAAAGGAATTGATTTTAAAGATTTAGGTCTATTAGTAATTGATGAAGAACAGCGTTTTGGAGTTAATCAAAAGGAAAAAGTCAAGAGTTTAAAAACTGAAGTAGATGTGCTAACCCTCACCGCCACGCCGATCCCCCGCACCCTTTATATGTCCTTATCGGGTATTCGAGAGATGAGCTTAATTACGACTCCTCCCCCTTCTCGACGTTCCATTAAAACCCATTTATCTTCCTATAATCCTGAAGTGATTCGTACCGCTATTCGCAATGAATTAGACCGAGGGGGTCAGGTTTTTTATGTCGTTCCCCGCATTGAAGGGATTGAAGAATTGGGGGGACAACTACGAGAAATGGTTCCTAGTGCGAGAATTGCGATCGCGCATGGACAAATGGATGAATCCGAATTAGAAAGTACCATGTTGGGATTTAATGATGGAGAGGCGGATATTTTGGTTTGTACGACAATTATTGAAGCAGGGCTAGATATTCCGAGGGTTAACACCATTATTGTCGAAGATTCTCAAAAATTCGGCTTGGCCCAACTCTATCAACTGCGGGGTCGGGTCGGTCGTTCGGGCATTCAGGCCCATGCTTGGCTTCTTTACCCTAATAAGCGAGAATTGACGGAAACCGCGCGACAACGCCTAAAAGCCCTGCAAGAATTCTCCCAATTGGGTTCAGGTTATCAATTAGCGACCCGTGACATGGAAATTCGCGGTGTGGGGAGTTTATTAGGGGCGGAACAGTCGGGACAACTGGAAGCGATCGGTTTTGACCTCTATATGGAAATGTTGCAGGAGGCGATCAAAGAAGTTCAAGGACAAGAGATTCCCAAGGTAGAAGAAACCCAAGTTGATCTAAAGGTGACGGCGTTTATTCCTTCGGATTATATTCCTGATTTAGAACAAAAAATGGCGGCCTATCAACGAATTACGGCTGTAAATTCTATTGAAGAATTAGCCCAAGTTGCGGCGGAATGGTGCGATCGCTATGGCGTGATTCCCTCTCCTGTGGAGCAATTATTTAAGGTAATTGAGTTAAAACACATTGCCCGATCAATTGGCTTTTCGCGCATTAAATCCGATGGGAAACAGCATATTATTTTAGAAACACCGATGGAAGAACCTGCTTGGAAATTATTAGCTGAAAATCTTCCCCAACATCTGCGATCGCGTTTTGTCTTTAGTCCGAAAAAAGTAACGGTGAGGGGTTTGGGAGTAGTGAAACCGAAACAGCAATTAGAAAGTTTAATTGATTGGTTGGGTAAGATGAAGGGAGCTTTACCTGATGCTAAAGTTTAGTGATTTCTACGGAGTATTTCTATGCAATCTACGCTAATTATTCCTGCTAGTTTGAAAGTTACCCAGGAGCAATTTGAACTCTTGGCAACAGCAAATCGAGATTTACGTTTAGAGCGATCGCCTAATGAAGAGTTAGTTATCATGCCCCCCGACTGCTAGAAACCTAATACCCAGTTAATCACTTATTTTGTTAATTGGAATTTAATAACTTTTTGTTATGTTGACGTAAAAATCTCTAGAATGAAGATTTCAAGAATAAATTATACTGTCTTATCTATGAAGAAATAACTCTTGCTGTTAACCAATGCTCAAAAGAGCGATCGCTTTCTCCACTAGATTTGCCTGCTAATAATCCCTCAATCCCAATATGTTCATCAAGATCATCCCAAGCGATCGCGTAACCATCTCCTAAAATTTCCCAGTTTTCTCTTTCTTCTTTGGTTGCATGAAGTAGGCGAGGATACCAAGATAAAGGAATAATTAAACTACGCCCATCTGCTAGATTTACAATTAACTTTTCATCTGTTACTTCAATTTGGGTAGCGAGGGGTTCAGTTTCAAGTATCAAAGTAGTCATGCCAAGCCTCCAATAATTGTTGTTCGTAAGTTTCTACCAGTTGTAAAATATCATTTAATTCATGATCTTTAAACCCTCTATTTTTGGACAAAGAAATAGGTTGAAGCCAGAATTTAACTA
>CAWEDJ010000023.1:0-13207 GCA_963807635.1 uncultured cyanobacterium | reverse complement strand
CTGTAAATAATTAGTTGATGATTAACAAGATTGAGCAGGAAACCAAAGAGAAGTCCAGCAATGATTAAGTTCAGCTACCTTGAGAAAGCTTAAAGCCTTGCTACCATTCATGCTCCAACTTACACCCTTTTTTTTCTGACGATGACCAACGACCAAATCTACGCCTTTTTCAATGCGACCACTACCAATACTTTTACCGACTTTTCGCCGACCTTCGTAGTTGATGATTTCTGAGTGATGTTTCTCCAAATAACCAATAAGTTCCAACAAGACCTTGTTATTGCGAGCAACAACCTGATGTTTTAAGTAGTTGAGGGCAATATTCAGTCTGACCATGCCATAATTGTGAGAGTAAAAACTTGACATGATTGGATTTTTCTTCTTTGTTGAAAGCAATCATAGACATCAGATTTCGCACTTTTTTGCATAGGTGATACCAGTCTAAAATCACAACAGGTAAAACACCAAAGATAGCCAAGAGGCGATGGCGAATGACTTTTGCCCCATCGGTGATAGCAACAATATTCAACGGTTTTGATTCCTTTTGATAGAGGTCGAGAATTCTCGCTCTAACGACTGTCGCAAGACTTATCGGTTCTTCTACCTCAGTATCAAAAGGAGAAACGAGATATTCAAATCCCCCTTTGGGTGTTTGCAACATTACTACATCGGTAATGACGGCGGGAGTCTTATTCTTGGTGGTATCTGGACTTGGAGTATGGGCAGTAGATTCATTACGCGAATTACGCTCAGGCTTTTGTTCTTTGACTTGAATACCATCGTCAAATAGGAGAATTTCTGACTCCTCTACGTTATAAATCTCTACGCTTTTCTTTATCTGAATCTGCTCAGATGTGGTCTATTCTAATGATTCTTGTACAGTTTGTCGGATTTGCTGGCTATAGGTTTCGGCTTTCCCTTTCACTATTCCCCAAATGGTCTGGTCACTCAATAAGTTTTCTCCTGTTACTCGCTCCACTAATCCAGCCAAATTCTCATAACTGAGCCGATTGGCGTAATAACCGCATAATTCCTCTAATCTCTGACTCACAAATCTTTCCTGCAATTGCTCCGATAACTGAAAATAGTTAACTTCTTTTTTATTCGTTTGATACTTTTGTAAGTAAAACTCAAACTGACCGTGTAATGTTTTTATACAGATTTTTCTCGTACCATTACACCACAAGTTTAGTTTTTTTTACTTTTTCCGTGAACTCGTTTTGTGCCTGCGCCAGTAATGCTGCCTCTATTTCAGGCAATACTTTCTGTTTCATCTGTTCTACACCTCCTTCTATGTCATGTAAGCTTTGGGTTCCTATTTCCATTGCAAATGGGCTGTTTTGGCTGAGAATATTTCCCATTTCGTTACGAATCACGAATTCTACCGTCACTTTCATCCTTTTTACTCCTTTTTTTAAGACAATCTGTTTTTTTGCTTTCTCTTCATTTTACCTAATCATCAACTAATTATTTACAGGTAGGGATTTTTTGCGGGAAAAATAATCTTGACAAAAGATTAGTACAACGAATCCAACTTCAAAAAGGTTTTTAGCAACACATTGGCTCCCTGGGCGCATTGTTCGGGCGTGGTGTATTCTTGCTCCGAATGACTAATTCCTTCCTTAGAAGGCACAAAAATCATCCCCATATCGGTAAATCGTCCGATTTCCTGGGCATCGTGGCTGGCACGACTGGGGAGATGGCTATCACTTAATTCTAATTGTTGACAGACTTCAACGATCGCATCTTGAATCTTGGGGGTTGCGGGAGTGGGTTGTACCGATAACATTCGTTCAATGGTGATGCGAGTGCGGGTACTGACGGCGATCGTTTCAATTTTTCGGCGTAATTGGGCGACGAGATGATCAATAGTCGTTTGGGAAAGATCGCGGATATCAACGGTCATTTCCACATAACCAGGCACAATATTGGCCGCATTGGGCCAAACCTGAAACGCTCCAACGGTGGCAACGGGATCACCTGGATAATGTTTCGCCATATCTTCAACGGCTAATACCAAAGAAGAAGCCGCCACTAAAGCATCTCGGCGCATGGACATCGGGGTTGTTCCTGCATGGTTGGGAACCCCAGTGACTTTAATGAGGTGACGCTGTTGCCCCACGACTCCTTCAACAACTCCAATTTCTCGACCGATCGCCTCTAGGACACCTCCCTGTTCAACGTGTAATTCCACATAGGCGGCAATATTTTGGCTAGTTTGTCTTGCTGTTGCTAATTTGTCCCAATTTCCACCAATATTGGCTAAACACTCCTGAATAGATTGACCGTCACTACGTCGATAGTCCGATGCTTTCAGGGAAGCCGTGCCTGAAATGGCTTTTGAGCCGATCATGGTTCCTTCTTCATCCGCAAAAACAATCACTTTGATGTCATGGTTGAGACGAATATTGTGATCATCCAAAGTGCGAATCATTTCCAAGCCCGCGATCACTCCCAAGGCTCCATCGTAGCGACCGCCAGAAGGCACGGTATCAATGTGGGAACCCGTTGCTAGGGCCGGAATTTCTGAGTTTTTGCCCGCATAAACCCCAATCAAATTCCCTGCGGCATCGATTTCAACCATCATGCCTAAATCCAACATCCATTGACGGACTAACTCACGGGCGGCAACGTCTTCAGGAGAAAAGGCAATTCTGCGTACCCCCCCTTCGGTTAATTTGCCCACTTGAGCTAATTGATCTAGGGTTTTGCTCAAACGAGCTTGGTCAATGGCTAAATCTAAATTGAGGGTTTTTAACATGGTTTTATTCTTGACAGGAACATTATTTATGACGCTTAACCCCCTATTTATAGCGGTTTTAGCCGAGGGTTTTTGTTGTACTGTATACAGTATACCAATTACTCAAGACTCTTTAATTTTTATGCACTAACACAATGCCTAGCGCTTTCTTTTTTTAAGATTTCTGCGATCGCGGCGGTGACATTTTCGGTTTGTTCTAGCATCGATAAATGACCACAATCAGAAATTTCGATAATATTTCCACCTTGGAGATGAAAAAGCCAATGAAAACTCGCTAAATGGCGCACATACTTTAATTCCATGATCCTATCTTGCTCACCTGCGAGAAAATATACAGGCTCTTTGAGGCGAGAAACAATTTGGGGTAACAGATGAACCTCCGCCTCGGTAGTGGAATCTAGTAAAGCTCCTAGAGCGGCTTCCGTATCAGCTTGCACAAAATCGATCACACGCTGTTTTCCCCATTTTCGCTCCAGGGGTTTATGCACCATTGCCCTCGAAAATAATCGAGCCATTCCTGGCAAACAGGGCAACCAGGGGGGACGTAACTGGACTAATTGCTTGCCAAATATCCGAAATCGAGTAAATTCTTCTTTTAAATAAATACCCCCTCCCGAATTAAGACAAATAACCCCCTTAACCCGTTCAGGACAGCAATCTGCGCCCCAAAGCGCAATACTCCCGCCCAGGGAATGACCGACGAGCCAGGCATGAGTAATATTTAATTTTTCTAATAAAATAATCAGATCCTGCGCGTAAGCAGCCAAACTGTAGGGAGAAGGCTCATGCTTTTCTTTGATGGGATATTGAGCATCTTCATTGAATCTCAAGGAATAATTGGTCGAGTTCAAACTACTAATCGGTTGGGATTCACCAAATCCTCGAAGATCGTAGGTGAGGCATTGGTAGTCGGCAGAGAGGCGTTCAGTGAGGGGTTGCCAGTAGTTGCGACTGAGTAGCCAACCGTGAATAAAAATCAAAGTAGGAGCCGATGAACAAGAGACGCTAGGAGTCAGCTCATAGTTATGGGTAACGCCCAGAATGTCAATGGTTGCCATAGCGGATCGAGCGGTGAGTTGCTCTTCTGAATATAGTCACTGTATACCACTATAACTTGGTAGGGGGTCGCCCGTTCAAAATCAAGTTGATACAATCTTTTTGATTAAACCCAAGGGTTACAAGGCAATTTTGGGAGAGAATTAGCTCTCACAGGAGGATGGTTAACCCCAAAAGAGGATGATTAACCCCAAAAGAGGATGATAGCAATATCGTTATTGGGGCGCGAAAACGGTTAAAATCACTCTTTAGTTTTTAAGAAAATCCAGGACAATTCATGACAACTCAACTAACAACCGATCTGCTGATTGTAGGAGGTGGAACTGGGGGAACTGCCGCCGCGATTCAAGCTGCTCGTCGGGGAGTTTCGACAATCTTAGTAAGTGAATTTGATTGGTTGGGGGGGATGCTAACAGTGGCGGGGGTTGCGGCTCCTGATGGCAATGAGTTGGCCGCGTGGCAGACAGGATTTTGGGGGGCATTTCTGGGGGAATTACAGCAAAAACAACCAGGAGGACTGGATCATAGTTGGGTCAGTTTGTTTACCTACGATCCTCGCGTGGGGGCAGAGATTTTTGCTGATTGGGTTAAAGAATTGCCGAATTTAACTTGGATCGCGGGGCAAACGCCTGTAGAAGTGATTCGTCAAGAGAATCGGATTTTAGGCGCGAAGTTTCAAGATTACCAAGTTAATGCCAAAATTACCCTAGATGGGACGGAATTAGGCGATTTATTAGCATTAGCAGAAATTCCCCATCGTTGGGGTTGGGAATGGCGAGAAGAATTTGGGGAATTGAGTGCGCCCGTGAGCAGTAATGAATTGACTGAACAATATCCCGTACAATCGCCTACTTGGGTTTTTATTGCCCAGGATTACGGGAAAGATCCCGCGCCTCCGTTAAGTCTTTTACCGAGTTATGATCCCACTTGTTTTCAGGATGCTTGGAAAAATTATGGGGTCGAGATGTTTCTCAACTATGGGCGTTTACCAGGCGATCGCCTTATGATCAATTGGCCGATCGCGGGAAATGACTATGGGGTAAATTTGAATCGTTTGATTGGTTCCCCTTCAGAAAAACAAGCTTTTTTAGCAGAAGCCTATGAGCATAGTTATAATTTTGGCTATTTTCTCCAACAAGAATCGGGTAAAAATATTGGGTTAGCGGAAAATATTTTCCCTCAACAAAATCCGAACTATCATTCCGCTTTCGCGCTCCATCCCTATTACCGAGAAAGCCGACGTTTAAAGGGAAAAGTTACCATTACTGAGCAGGATCTTTTACCCCAATCAGGTGGATTAGTCGCCGCTTTACCTTTGTTTGATAATCAAGTAAGTGCGATCGCGATCGGGGATTATGCCAACGATCATCACTATCCAGGCATTGAATTTCCCTTGTTACCCAAATCCCTGCGCTGGGGAGGTCGTTGGACGGGAACTCCTTTTACCATTCCCTATCAGGCGATCGTCCCTGAAAATTTAGCAGGATTCCTGGTCTGTGAAAAAAATATTTCTGTTTCTCATATCGCCAATGGCAGTACCCGTTTACAGCCCGTTGTCATGAATTTGGGGCAAGCCGCAGGAATGGCCGCCGCCCTCTGTATTGAGCTAGATTGTCAACCTCAGGATCTCCCTGTTCGACAGTTGCAAGAAGCATTATTAACCGATAAATTGGCTCCTTCTGCGGTGATTCCCTGTTACAATTTACCGCCCGATCATCCCGATTGGTTAAGTTGGCAACGGCATTATCTAGACAATCCAGAAGATTATCCTTTGGATGGAAATTGTCCCTGTCCGACAATGGATTATCAACCTAAATATACTCAATTATTCACAGGAATTTTTGAAAAAATCGGCGAACAGAATTATCGTTTTACTGAAAAAAATACCGATGAGGAGAACACAAAAATTTGGCAATTAATCACGGAACGGCCAGAGGTGAATGAACAATTATTAAAACTGGAAAATGAACAGTTGATTTCGGTTTTAGGGCGTTCTAACTTAGGGGGTGAATGGTTATTAGCGGATAAAATTATAGATTAGAATTTTTCTTGATTTTCTATACCGTCAAGCCTATTTTTCGAGTCTCACGACATACCATTGCAAATAGCCATTTTCTCCAATATCCAATTCACAAAAATTATCCCGTAGATAGGTTGCTTTTTCTTCTAAGTTAGAAAACTTTTGTAGTTCCCTGGGCAATTCTTCGGGATAATTTTGCAAAACAATTTTTAATTTATCTAATAATTCTTCTGGGGTTAAAAACTGTTCTTCTTGATCGGTTTCCAGAATTACAAACATTTCTTCTTGGTACATTAAGGAGCTTGGCATAGAATTTTAAATTAAACTAAAGTTTCACTATACCAATCCTACACAATTTTTAATACCAAATCCTGTTGGGTTACATATTTTAAATCGTTGAGATATTTGCAGGCGATCGCGCTTAACGGATTTTGCTATAATAGTCTAGATTTTGTAGAGGTCTTTTGTTATGAGTGTGGTAGAGCTTCGCAGTCAAATTCAAGATTATGTCGAACAGTTATCAAACGATAAGCTATTAATTGCGGCTGATTTTTTGGCCCATTTAGCGGGACAGGAGAGCAATGACCTGACGAAATCGGATGAAGTTGAGTTTGATCCCGATGATACGCCTGTAGAAGAAGTTAAGGCTAGTTTGAGAAGGGCTTTACAGGAGTACAAAGAAGGAAAAATAAGACCAGTTTCGGAGCTATGGCAAGGAATAGAAGACTAAAATATTTTTTCTGTTAAACTTAAATAATAGTTTTTTGATTTTGTGTCTTATGCAAATATTAGGAGTCACCATTTATGTCTTCTTTAGAATCTGATGTAAGAATTGAACTAATAAAAGAGGCAAACTCTCCTTTCATTCAAGAAATCATTGATCTTGCCGATGCAAATAAGAAAACTCTAGGTTTTTGTTCATATTGTTTTTATCAGCAACATGCAAAAAATCCTGGCATATTAGTTGCATTTATTAATGACAATTTGGCAGGTTACTTAATCTGGAGTGTTAACAAGAATAAAAACTATACTCGATTATGGCAACTTTGTGTCAAACAAGAACACAAGGGAAAAAAACTTGCAAAACGTCTTAACGATGAATTAGTCAAATTAGCTCGTCCTCTTTCTTCTCAAATTCAATTCCATTGTAAAAGTTATTATGGTATCGATGAAATGTGGCGTGCGTTGGGTTATTCCTCAATTTTTGATAAACCAGCTAAAAGACCAGGAGATACCTTAACAGACTGGTCAATGCGGTTTATAAATCCAAATCTTCCATCTATTTTTTCGTATATTAATTCTGAAAACTTAGATCTTAAATGTTCTATTGATGCTTATACCTTACAAAAATTCATAAAAGAAAATCCCAGTGAAAATTCAGTAGAATGGCTTCGTTCCTATCTAGGTGTTTGTATAACCAGCGAAATTTTAAATGAAATTAAAACATTATATTCTGAAAGACAAGAAGATTTATGGAGTTTAGTCAAGAGCCATTTTTTGCAACAAGATTGTGAAAATATTGATTTTCAAAAATACCTTAAATCTCTTAAAGTGATATTGTCTGAAAAAGAAGTGAAACTCAATGTCGTAAGTATTAGACACATAGCGAGATGTTTAGCCTCAAAAATTTCGTACTTTATCACGGAAAGAAGTGAATTATTAGACTTGTCAAGTTTGTTTTACGAGAAGACAGGTTTACGGATTATTTCAGTAGAGGAGGCTATTGATCTTCGAGAAGGCAATACCGACAAAATTGAATATCAGCCTTTATTATTAGAAAACAAATCTGTTCAATTAAAGACATTAAATGACTCTATTTTAAAAGATATTAGCAAAGCAATTCAGGATATTTATCCGGATTCTAATCACGATAATTTCCTAGAAAAACTCAATAATTATAATAATCAAAAGGCTAATTTTCAATGTTATATATTAGCTTACGAGAATGAGCCATATATTTTATTTGTTTATGACACGTCACAAAAAGGACAAATAGAAACGCCTATTTTACGGATTATCCAAGACACGAACTTAACAGGTACATTGTTAAACTTTGTCGTTAATAAGTTATTAGAAATTTCAATTTTACAAAATTGTTCTTTTTTAAAAATTACCGATCCTCATCTAAAAGAATCAGAGAAACAAATTCTAGAAAGTCAATATTTTATTAAAAATCAGCAGGGTTTTGAATGGATTAAGGCGTGTTATCGAGACACATTAAGTTCACAGAAAGTTATTACATTTTTAAATCAATCTAGTAAAAATAATCCTGAATACTCTAGTCTTAGCCAGCTTTTAATCTCATGGTTAGATTCAGATGAAGCATTACAAGACCCATTTTATGCAATGGACATGGAACGTTTGTTATGGCCTCTAAAGATAGAAGATGCTTATATGCCAAACTTTATTATTCCCATTAAACCCGAATATGCCAAAGAGCTATTTGATAAGAATTTAGCAAAAGAAAACTTATTTGGTTCACGACGATCAGATTTATTTTTAAGTTTAGATACAGTTTATTATAAAAGTATTCAAGGTAATGGTGGTTTAAAAAAGGCTCCTGCTCGTATCTTTTGGTACGTCAGCCAATGTAAAGATTCTGGTTATTCTAATATCAGTTCAATTAGAGCCTGTTCACAGGTTGATGATGTTATCATTGATACACCTGAAGTTCTGTATAAAAAATTTCAACATCTGGGTTTGTATAATCTTGAACAAATTAAGTCTTGCTCAAAATCTAAACAAGTTATGGCAATAAAATTCAGTCATACTGAACAATTGCCAAACCCTATTGAGTTAAAAAAGATACAACAATGTCTCGAAAAACGTGTTACTATGCAATCAACAACCAGAATATCTCAAGCTGAATTTATTGCGCTTTATCGTTTAGGATTTAATTTAGAAATCAAATGAATTTAAGAAAACCTCAAGTATTACTTCTATCAATTAAACCTGAATTTGTTCAAAAAATTTTGGACAAACAAAAAACGATTGAGCTTCGTAAAGCCAAGCCTCAGTTAAATATCGGGGATTTTATACTTATCTATGAGTCTTCACCTACTAAATCTTTAGTCGGATGGTTTGAAGTTCAGGAAATTATTTATGAAGAAACTCAAGTTTTATGGAAAAAAGTCAAAGATGATGCTGGTGTAAGCAAAAAAGAGTTTGATGATTATTATCAAAAATCTAATTTTGGCGTTGGTATTAGGATTAAAGATAGATTTACATCTAAACTTTCTTTAGAAGAAATTCGTAAAACATGGGTGAGATTTCGTCCGCCGCAATCCTTTCATTATCTTAAAGAAGATGAAATAGCTATTGCAGAAAAAATAACAGGTTTTAATTTAGTTAAAACTGAACCTAATGCTGAACCTTTACGACAACTCGTTCTTAATTATTAGTCAATATGCCAATTCCCGCTTTTCAAAGTATTTTACTTCCTTTTCTTGATTTTGCTAGTGATGAAAAACAACACTCTCTTAAGGAATGTATTGAATATCTTACTCGTTATTTCAATTTAACTGAGGATGAGCAAAAAAGATTGTTACCTAGTGGTAAGCAAACAATTTTTTTTAATCGTGTAGGATGGTCAAGAACTCATCTTAAAAAAGCGGGTTTACTAGAATATCCTAGTCGAGCATTTTTTCAAATAACGTCTCGCGGGTTGGAGTTACTCAAAAATAAACCAGAAAAGATTACTATATCTCTATTAAAACAATATCCCGAATATTTAGACTTTGTTGGTATTACAGGAATTGTCTCTAAACAATTAGATAGTGTAACTGAGACGATTAGAGATAATCAACAAACCCCTGAAGAGTTACTCGAATATTCCTATCAAGAAATTAGGGGTAACTTAGCGTTAGAAATTTTAGAAAAAGTGAAATCTTGCCCACCCGACTTTTTTGAAAAATTAGTCGTAGAATTACTTGTTAAGATGGGATATGGTGGCTCGATTAAAGAGGCTGGTCGAGCAATTGGTAAAACTGGAGATGAAGGAATTGACGGTATTATTAAGGAAGATCGCCTGGGATTAGATACCATTTACATTCAAGCAAAACGCTGGGAAAGCGTAGTAGGAAGACCTGAGCTTCAGAAATTTGTAGGTGCTTTGGCTGGACAAGGTGCTAAAAAAGGAATTTTTATTACAACGTCTAGATTTTCTGAACAAGCTAAATCCTATTCTCCTAAGAACGATATAAAATTAGTTATGATTGATGGTGAAGAGTTAGCTCAATATATGATTGATGTTGATTTAGGAGTCTCTACAGTTTCAGAGTATAAAATTAAAAAGATTGATTTTGACTATTTTGAAGTTGATTAGTTTTTAAAATATCGAAATCGAGAAAACTGCGATGTTAGATGACTATCATCAACAAAAAAAGCGATCGCTCTCTTATCAAAACTTAAAAAATGCGATCGCGCTCAGTTATCGTCTGGCTATAATGGAATTGATACAGTATAATCGGCGTACAAATTTTAACGTAAGAATATATTATGAATATTCAACTTCAGCCCAAACAAGAAGAATTTATTCAAAAACAATTAAACACAGGGAAATTTGATAACCCTGAACAGGTGATAGATGCCGCCTTTAAGGTTTTAGAAAATCTTCAAGATGACTATTGGCAATGGGTAGATGAAACTCGTCAAAAAATTGATGTTGCCATCCAAGAAATAGATAATGGTGAAGGCTTAGATGGTGAAACAGTCATCAATGATTTACTCACTAAATTTGCCCTAGTCCAGCAAAAATAGTAATGAAAAAATTTATTATTGCTCCTACTGCCAGTCGAGATTTAAACAAAATTGCAGACTACTTTCTGACTGTTAATGTAACCGCAGGAGAGAAACTATTTCAACTTTTTAACCAGAAAATTAAACAGTTAACTCAGTTTCCCTTAATGGGAAGAAGTTATAACCACATTACGCCTTCACTGCGGGGCTTACCTCTGAAAGGATACATTATTTTTTATCGGGTGAGTGACGACCAAATTGAGATCCTAAGAATTGTCAATGGTCATCAAAACTTAAGCGATTTGTTTTAATAATAGAACTTTATCCAAAATTTCACTTGACTATCATTAACCCAAAAAGTGATCGCCGTCTTATCAAATTTTTAAAATGCGATCATCAAAAAAGATGAGATTGATCTCGTTTATTAATCAGAGCAACAATAAACCAAGTATCTAACGCTGTTATATCAGAGAAGGAGAGTTATAATTAAGAAAAAGCCCTGAAAGAGGTAGGTGGTATATGGTTAAGC
The DNA here is from genome assembly GCA_963807635.1 of uncultured cyanobacterium. GTDB lineage: Bacteria > Cyanobacteriota > Cyanobacteriia > Cyanobacteriales > Microcystaceae > Snowella. Next base: position 2,104 of record CAWEDJ010000023.1, on the reverse strand, counting down.
CACGGGTAGCGCAAGAAACAGTGAAATTCATTGATGAATACTATGAAGTGTATAGAGACTTATTCCCAGAAGTGAGAAGTTATGAATATTTTAAATACATCCATTTGGGATTAATATCAGAGAAAAAAAGAAAGACATTTCCAGTAATAGCGGAAGTAGCGGGGCTAGAAAATAGTCAGGGAATAGATTATTTTATAGGAAAATCAGAGTGGTCAGTAGAGGAAGTAAGAAAGAGAAGATTAAAATTAATTTTAAATGAAGTAAAAGAGGAGGAAATAATAGTAATTATAGACGAAACAGGAGATAGAAAAAAGGGAATAAAACAGATGATGTGAAGAGACAATACATAGGAAATCTAGGAAAGATAGAAAATGGAATAGTGGCAGTAACAGCCTATGGCGTAATAAGAGAAATGACATTCCCCTTATTAAGTGAAGTGTACAAACCAAAGTCAAGATTAAAAGAAGGAGATGAATACAAAAGTAAGCCAAAAATTGCAGGAGAAATGATTAAAAAGCTGAAAGAGTTAGGATTTAAAATTAAAATCGTATTAGCAGATAGTGAATATGGTGAAAGTGAGAATAATTTTGTTAGTATCTTAGAAAAAGAAAAACTAGACTTTGTGCTAGCGATTCGGAGCAATCACGGAGTATGGTTGGCACCTGAGCAAAAAGTAAGATGTAATAAATGGAGAGAGTTCACCAGAATATTCTCAACAGGAAAGAAAGAAATCAGATATATAAGAGAGATTATATTCGGTAAAAAAAGAGAAATAAGATATTGGCAAGTAACAGATAATACAGAAACGCTACCACCGAACTCCACTTTCTATATTATGACAAAAGTAGCCAACATTAAATATAAAGAAGTTGGTAACTTGTACGGAGTAAGAAATTGGGTAGAGTACGGTTTAAAGCAAAGTAAAAATGAATTAGGATGGGCAGATTTTCGAGTAACAGAATATAAAAAAATTGAAAAGTGGTGGGAACTGGTCATGAGTGCTTACTTAATGGTGAGTCTTCAATCAGAAGCCTTGAACAAATCCAGAAAACCTCCTGATACATTAGCTGAATCTGCTCAAGAAGAAATGCAGAAACACCCAAAATGGAATAAGGGAAAGGGCTGGAAAAATACCCTCAATAATTTACGATTGTTTATTCAGCCATTATGTTACTTCAATCTGCTTAAACCTTGGTTAGTCGTGATTTTTACTCCTCAAATACTGCGAGTATTTTGTCGTCTATTCTTCCAGTTAAGTAAACTAACAAATTCTCTGTTGGAGATGATTTTTCCGCGTGATTTCTATCTATCTTCTGCCTAGATTGATAGAACAGCGATATCATAAATAAATATTTTTACTGTGCGCGATCGCATTTTTTATAATTTGTACTCCAGCCCACTTGAGATTTATTTTCTTAAAACAATACAGTATCATTAATAAAGAGTGAAGAATTAAAAGCTTTTCCTATCAAATCAATAAATTATGGTAAGCAATCGTCAATTTTTTTATATCTCTCCCGAAGTATATTTAGAAGGAGAAAGAGTTAGTCCGATTAAGCATGAATATCGACGGGGCGAAGTTTATGCAATGGTCGGAGCTAGAAAACCCCACATCGTTTTAGCCAGTAATTTGACTCAAATTTTAAGTAATCATCTCATTCATAGTCCTTGTCTTGTTCTCAATTCTGATATTAAGGTTAAATTAGAAAAGGCAAATTGTTATTATTATCCTGATCTTGCAGTTGTCTGTGATGAAAGAGAGATTAGTAATACCGATGATTTTATTCTTTATCCTATTCTGATCATTGAGGTATTATCAAAATCAACGGAAGCCTTTGATCGGGGGGAAAAGTTTACGGATTATCAAACCTGTCCTACATTGCAAGAATACGTTCTTATTAATCAAAGTCAGCGAAAAATTGAATGTTATCGGCGTGAGTCATCAGGATTTTGGTCAGAAAAATGTTACAACGCGGAGGAGGAAGTAGAGTTTCGGAGTATCAATTATCGCTGTCTGATAGATGATATTTATCGCAAAGTCACCTGGGTTGAATAGAGAGGTGAGAAAGAGTTGGGAGCGATCGCTATTTGATCGGACTAAGTA
>CAWEDJ010000022.1:0-81876 GCA_963807635.1 uncultured cyanobacterium | reverse complement strand
AACACTAAAAAAAATAAGGTTAAGGCAACTCAACAGACTTGTCCGAAAATTAAATTTTTGCTAAAAAAGAGAAAGAAATATCCAAAAAGCTAAATAAGAAATGATGACTCCTCTTGAACATATTCGTCAAAATCCAAAAAAATGTAAACAGTTAACGGGTTTGGTAGTGATTTGATGGTAGTGGTGGCGGCTTAAGCCTTTGCTAATTGGGCATTGTAGTCGTGTATAAAGTACCAAATTGCCCCGATATGATTTTCCACATTTTTGGAAAAAGAGAGGCTTTGTCGCACCAGTCGAGAAATTCGTTGTCGCAAGGTATTATTTAATCTTTCAACATGATTAGTTTGACCAGTCTCTTTACCGACTGCCCGATGACGTTTACGGGGAATAACTTTCTCATAAGATACCCAAAAATCTGTGTAAGCAACGGCACATTGTCGGTAAACAGCAGGCAGACTTGCCCAAAGTTTCTTTGCTGATGCATGGCTTCTGTCTCCAATATAACAGCCAACAATTTCTCTTGTTTTTCTGTCTATTGCTAGCCATACATAAAACTTATTTTCTTTAGAGAAAACAAATGACCAAAGTTCATCACATTCGATAGTTAATTTCCCTCGTGCTTTTTCGGAAACGCTTACCTGACGAGGCATCACGGCAAATTTATCATTCACATAATTTTGTAACCATGACCAACTTACTCCTGTGGCTCTTTCAATGCCTCGTAGAGAAAGTCGTTCTAATAAGACAATACCTTTGCCAATTTAGTCCAGAGAGTAGAGAAGACTTTAACGGTAAACTTTCTTTCAAGCGAGGCTTGGCAGAAGTAGTAATCCTAAAAAATTCCGTTAAGGTTTTCCGAAAGTTTTTTTTAAATGTATTCCTTGTAATATAAGGGTTTGAGGCTTGGTGTTACTTTTCAAGTCAAACATCTATGTGTGGGTGATTTTGCGAGTTTTGCCAAATTTTTTGCAGGCTTTTATTTTGGCAGAGGTATTGATAAGAGCCTATCAATTAATTGTTTTGTCTCCTCTGAAACTGTCTTCTGACTAGGGTTAACAACAAACTGACGACCACACTCATTACACTGGCATTTGGACTTACCATTGTGGGTAGAACCATTCTTAATAGTATGAAGAGAACCACAACTCGGACAAGGCTGTTTAAGATTAGTCTTTGAGGGACAATATTTCTCTGTTAATTGCTGTTCTACTATCAATTGAGTTAAGACAAAAAATAATATTGCAAAAATATTAGTCATAAAAATGTTGATTCATGAAATAGATTTGACCAATATTGATGTTAGTTAATATTGTACATGATCTCTGCTTTATAAGCTCTTTAGACCACCACTACTATCAAATCACTACCTTGCAAATCTATATTGGTACTTGAAAGAAAAGGAATACAGCACTTTGCGCTAGAAGAACAGACAACAAAAAAGAGGAAAAATAAACTTATGACAATATACTCACTAGACCTAAGAGAAAGGGCATTGGCGTTGTATATCGTAGAAAAGCTGTCGATAAGAAAAATCACCGAAAGATTATTGATAAATAAAAGTACGGTCAATGAATGGCTGAAATTGTATCGAGAGCAAGGGAATGTAAAACCGAAACGAGTAGGTTCAACAAGAAAAAATCAATTAGAAGACTACAAGGAAGAAGTAAAAAAGATGGTAGCAGAATATCCTGATTATACTTTGGCTGAGTATTGTGAGTATTGTCTGGAAAAAATGGGTGTGGGACTGAGTGAAAGCGCAATGTGCCGTTTTTTACAAAAAGAAAACTTAACCCGAAAAAAAAAGACATTAAAAGCAAGCCAAGCAGGAACAGAAGCTAACCAGGAAGCGCGTTTAGATTATTGGGAAAAAATTAGGGATGTCAAGTCAGAAGATCTAGTATTTATCGATGAAATGGCTATTTTACTAGGGATAATGAGAGAATACGGAAGAAGTTTTATAGGAACAAGACTCTACGATAAAAAGCCATTCTATCGAGGAGAAAGAATGACGGTAGTAGGAGCTATTACCCAAGAGAAAGTAATCGCCTTTGATATAATAGGAAAGTCGATGAAAGGGGAAGATTTTAAGAAATTTGTCAAAGAGAATTTAGTACCAGAGTTATGGGACGGTGCGGTTGTCCTAATGGACAGACTTCGCGCTCATCAAGTAGAAGGTATCAAAGAAATGGTGGAGGAAGTGGGAGCAAAAGTGATTTATTTATCGGGCTATTCTCCTGATTTTAATCCAATAGAGCATCTGTGGTGGGAGTTAAAAGCTTTTATCCGCCGTTTTGTGCCGAAGTCGAAGATTGTAGTAGAGGCTTTGTTAAGAATGGCTGTTAAATATCTGATCTCGTCTGTTCATCTCCGCAATTATTTTGCCCACTGCTGTTATTGTACGTCTTGAATACGCAAAGGGCTGTAAGTTCTATGAAAATACATGACAGATCAAAATCATCGGCTTAAATTATTTAATTTCAGCAATTCTCATTATGGCAAAAGCCTTATGCAGAGAGCAAAAACAGGCTTTCATCTTACAGAAATGAGACACCGTAAGGCGGTCATTAAGTCAAAATTCGTCAGATGACACACAAAGGGAGACAAAAATCGCATTCCAGTTGCAATTATAAATAGAATCTTAAATTTTGAAATCCTTTAACAGCAAGGGTTTTAGGCGAGAATTTTCATAATGAGAATTGCTTATTTAATTTCAAATTAAATAAGCGATCGCTAACTTGGATTCGGTTCTATGATTTGTCGAAAAGCTTGGACGATGATTTGCGATTAGACTTCTGCGTAAAACTACGATCGCAACTTAAAAATTTAAAACGCGATCGCTGTTTAAGTTCTAAAAAGGGAAGGCGATCGCCAATGTTCAAATTTAATAATCTTTAACCCATAATAAACTGTCGTAAAAACAAAAGCTGATTCACCATCGCCTCAGCCATTCTTAGACGGACTAAACCCGTAAGACCCCTTACCTGATCACCGATCGCCGTATCCTGTGCCATTAGCGCAATTCCCGAATGTAAACGACCCAATTCTAACCATTCAGAATGTAAACGACAAAAATCCGCAATATTGTGACTATAGAGAACCCTGTTTTGAGCCGTTGCCCAAGCTAATTGCTCATCATCCCGATAACCCTGAGTTCCAACCTCCTGTAATGTCACAATAGAGTTGTTGGGTAATAAGCTCAAATAACTTGAAACCCTTTCTCAGCAAGCCTTTTAGCTATCTCTGCGTCAAATCGCTGAATGCTAGGCCAGGTAAAGCTTTCAACGATTTTAGTTCTTATATCCCAACAGGTCTAATATCAATATTCCGCGATCGCAAAGCCTGTACCAAAACCCAATCCATTGAATCCTCGTCAAGATATAGACGAATTGAAGTCATAAAGCCGACTCTCCTGCTTAGGTATATTGTTGCTCTAATGCTTGGGCCATCAATGTTTCCCGTTGCAAATCTGCCTCAATTTCCTCACGGTTCGCATGATAGTAGGTCAACGCCGCATAAACTTCTGCTAACGTTACATGGCCAATGCGATGGGCAATCTCCTCTGGCATTAAACCTTGCTGATACCAACTCACAATCCGCCGCACCGTTACTCCCTTACCTACAATATGGGGAACTCCACCATGTAAACCTGGGGTTCTGACAATCAATGTACCAATATCAATTGCAACTGTTGCCATTGCTTTCTCCCTCATCAAATAACAATTTGCTTACCTAATCTATTTCTAACAGAGATTTAGACTTTTTCTCAAAATCGCGATCTCTAATTTTGACTTTTATTTTATGGGGATATTTCTTCAGGAAGATGGTCAAAATCAATGCGACGATAGATTTCTTGCAACGGAAGTTCGATATTTAAACTTTCTAGATAGATTATTTGATCAAGTTGATCGTAGGTTTGTAATTGCCAGCGATCGCCTTTTTCTAATCTCAGATATTTCTCAATATAGGGTTCGGCTTGACTAACGACCAGATATTCACAAAAACTCGGTATAGAGCGATATTTTCTAAATTTATCACCGCGATCATAGGCTTCTGTTGAGGGAGAAAGCACTTCTACAATGAATAAAGGATTAAGAATTTCATCTGTGCGATCACCATTAAATTCTGGTTCATGATTAACTACCATCAGATCGGTATAGGTTCCGCAATGATGCTCAGGAATCCACACCCGCAGATCGCTATTATACAAACGAAAATCCGTATCTCTTAACAAAAATCCCAAATAAACCAATATGTTGATCGCGATCGCGCTATGGATTGCGGTTCCTCCAGACATAACAATCATTTCTCCATTGCAATATTCATAACGTTCCTCGGCCTTTCCGCGATCGCCCGATATTCTTCCAACGTAATCAAGGTTTTAGTTGCAGTCGCAATAGTCGGTTTCTCTTGAGCAATAACCATGTTTATCCCCCTCAGATATTCTATATAAGTTAATTTTATCGCTATTTTTTAGGCGTGGAAATATTTGATTTTTAGAAATAGACTTTCCGACCTGTTCCCAACTAAACGAGTCGCCTTGAGTTCTCGATTTACATTCGCTCTAACACATCAATTCCCAACAAAGATAATCCCAATTTTAACGTTCTAGCCGTTAAATTACACAGAATTAAACGAGATGTTTTAATCGGTTCATCGGCTTTAAGAACAGGACAATTTTCATAAAATTTATTGTATTTTTTGCTCAGTTCATAGAGATAATCACAAAGACGATTGGGCAGTAAACTCGATTCAACTTCTTTGATCACTTCACTGAGTTTTAATAGGTCTTTTGCTAAATCTAATTCCGTTGCTTCTTTAAGGATAATAGACGCATTTTCACCTAATTCATCATAATTAATATTTCCTTCTCGGCTAATACTTTTAATTCGAGCATAGGCATAAATTAAATAGGGTGCAGTATTGCCTTGGAGAGAAAGCATTTTGTCGTAGCTAAATACATAATCACTCGTACGATTTTGACTTAAATCTGCATATTTAATGGCCGCAATGCCGACGACTTGAGCAACGTGATTAATAAATTCAGGAGTTTCTTGGCGAGATTCTTCTGCTAATCGTGTTTCTATATCTTGACGACTCCGTTTAACGGCTTCCGTTAATAAATCGATTAAACGAATCGTGTCACCCGATCGCGTCTTTAATTTTTTGCCATCTTCTCCTTTCACTAGACCAAAGGGAACATGAACAACGGTTGTTTTTTCGGTGAGAATACCTGCTCTTTTTGCAACTTGAAAAAATTGCGTAAAATGATTGGACTGACCTGCATCAGTGACATAAATAATGCGATTAGCTTGGTCGGTATTAATGCGATATTTTAAAGCAGCTAAATCAGTTGTTGCGTAATTATAGCCCCCATCGGATTTTTGAATAATTAAGGGTAAGGGATTGCCGTCTTTGTTGCTAAATCCTTCTAGGAAAACACATTTTGCGCCATCATCTTCTATGAGTAAACCAGCCTCTTCTAATTCACTGACAACGGCGGGTAAAAAAGCATTGTAAAAAGATTCTCCGCGTTCTATTAGGTTAATATTTAATAACCTATAGATTACATCAAATTCTTGGCGAGATTGTTCACAAAGTATTTTCCAAGCTACAAGACTTTCTGGATCTCCAGATTGGAGTTGAACAACTGCTTGATGCGCTCGTCCTTTAAATTCTTCATCCTCATCAAAACGCTTTTTCGCCTGTTTATAAAAGCTTACTAAATCTCCTAACGGGATTAATTGTAAAAACTTAAAACCTTCGTAATTAATTTCGTAATTGATCTCATCTGCTGCCTGAGCGATCATTTCAGGATAAAGATCTCTTAAATGAGTAATTAACATCCCGAACTGAGTTCCCCAATCACCTACATGATTTAATCGGAGAACATCATAACCCCGAAATTCTAAGATTCGAGCAATAACATCCCCAATAATAGTAGAGCGCAAATGACCAACGTGCATTTCTTTGGCAATATTCGGACTGGAAAAATCGACTACAATGCGTTCTGGTTCCGTAACTTTTTCCACACCCAAACGGGGATCATTTTGAATAATTTTAACTTGAGAGATTAGATAATCGTTAGTTAATTTGAGATTGATAAACCCTGGCCCAGCAATTTCTAAGGGTTCACAAATATCACTCAGATCAACTGCCGCGACAATTTTTTCGGCGATCGCCCTGGGCTTTTCGCCTAAGATTTTTGCTAAAGGTAAAGCAATATTACATTGAAAATCGCCAAATTTAGGATTGGTTGCAGGTACAATAAGAGGATAAGGTAAGCTAATTTCTGACCCAAAAACTGTTGTCAGACTCTCGAAAAAAATTTCATTTAACTGTTCAACAATCGATTTCATTTTTAATACTAACTATGCCTTTTTAACCCAGACGGGCAATTAATTAATCCCAACTTTCAATCATTATAGATTACGCTGTCGTCTGATTGAGCAATCAAAAAGTCCCTTAATCCTATGAAAACGCAATGCAACCATTAATTATCCGAGAAACGGCCTTCCATTGGGGCGATCGCACCTATATCATGGGAATTTTAAACACGACTCCCGACAGTTTTAGTGATGGTGGTCAATTTAATACCCTAGAAGCTGCGATTCAGCAAGCCCATCGGATGGTTTGTGATGGGGCTGATATTCTCGATATTGGCGGACAATCGACTCGTCCTGGGGCAGAAACCATTAGTTTAGCGGAAGAATTAGAACGCACCATTCCCGTGATTGAAGCTTTACGCAGGGAACTGAATATTCCCATTTCTATTGATACGACCCGCGCCGAAGTTGCTAGAAAAGCCATAGAAGTGGGGGCGGATTGGGTGAATGATATTTCGGGCGGAACCTTTGATCCGTTGATGTTACCGACGGTTGCCCAGTTAGGCGTTCCTATTATTCTCATGCACCTGAGAGGAACACCACAAACAATGCAACAATTGACGGATTATGAGGATTTAACACCAGATATTCAACAATTTTTTGAACATCAGATCCAGCAATCTCTGAATTTTGGGATTCCGAAAACTCATTTAATTCTTGATCCAGGTATTGGTTTTGCTAAAACCATCAGTCAAAATTTGGATTTAATTCGACAATTATCCCAATTTCGTTCCCTTGACTTGCCCTTATTGGTGGGGACTTTCCCGCAAAAGTTTTATTGGTCATATTCTCCAGCAACCTGAACCGCAACAACGGGTTTGGGGGACTGGGGCGGCTTGTTGTGCCGCGATCTCCAATGGAGCAGATATTTTACGGGTGCATGATGTGGCTGAGATGGTGCAAGTTTGTCGCATGGCCGATGCTATTTGGCGACACTAAGCTTCATTATTCTGCCTATTCTTGCAATTATCTGCCTGGAGCACGCAATTTTCTGTATTATTGAGCCAATAGTTGATCCACTTGCTCTATTCCCTTCGGATTTTGATTTTTTTGGTAGAGATCGCGGGACTTTTTGAGAATAGTAGTCGCTTTCTCGGTTTGATTGCTATTTTTTAATGCTAAACCCAAATAATAAAGAATATCAGGATTGTCGGGGTCAAGACGATTTAATTCTTGATAAACGCTGACGGCTTCTTGGTAGTTTTCCTTCGCGAGTAAAATTCTTCCTATGCCGATTTTCGCAGCGATCGCATTCGGATTAAGTCGGACGAGTTGGCGATAACCCGTCAAAGCTTCCGCTAATCGTCTATCTTTTTCTTGGATTTGACTTAATTGAAACTTTGCTGTCAGGTTGTTGGGGTTTTGTCGCAGAATTTGGGTTAAAAGTTTTTCTGCCTCTTGATTTTTCCCTTTATTGATATAGGCGATCGCGAGTTGTAGGGATAATTCATTGCGTTTGGGAAAATGGGGAATAGCACTCTGGAGAAAATTAATACTTTCATCCCATAATTGCTGTTGGAGCAGGGAAGATCCCATCAGAACTACCGCCTCTGCATTCTTGGGATCTAGGGCAAGCACTTGTTTATAGATACGAAGGACACGGGGATAATCTTTTTCTCGCAACAGAACGACCCCCAATCCCAAGTGATATTTAACGTTTTTTGGCTCTAAGGCGATCGCCGAAGAATAGGCCGTAATAGCATTGGCATTATTACCCGCCCTAGCGTAACTATAACCGAGTCCATCATAAAAATCAGGATCATTGGGATCAATGGAGAGAGCGGATTGATAGGCTTGAATTGCTTCAGGAAAACGACCTTGCCGTGCCAATAAATAGCCCATTCCCCCCAGTAGTTTGGCATTTGCTTGATCAATTCCTGCCGCCTGTTGATAGATCGCGATCGCATTGGCATAGTCTCCTAACCTTACATATTGGAGGCCTTGGCGCAATAATGCCTGTAATTGCTTAGTTTTACTGGTCGTAGGAAGCCTTTCTTCCTTGGGCAAACTGGGTTCCATCAATTCATCTGCCTGGGCAAAGACGGGTAGAATTTCACCGCCCAAACTACCCAGTAGGCAACTGGCTAAAACTATTCTAATGAAAATAAAATAACGATTCATGTTAAGTAAATAAAAATTTAAGCGTAAATCTTAAGAGTTTCTTTAATTGATCTTAACGGAATCCCCTAAGTGCCAGAATTTCTTCAGGGACTGTTGCGGATTTGTTACAAAAATTGGGATAAAATGGTTTTTAACTCCCGAAATATTGCAACCTCTTAACAAGATGTCTGAGTCGTCTCATGGATAAGCCCATCCTCCAACCCAAATTTCTGTTGCGTCCAGTCATCACCCTTATTGTCGTTTTGCTATTGGCAACTACCCTGATGGGAAGTTGGTATTTAACCCAGGTTTCTGACCCCTATGTTCAAGAAGTACTATCCCTGACAGGGAGCTTAGAGCGGGGAAAGGCAATGTTTCAGGCAAATTGTGCCGTTTGTCATGGATTAGATGGAAGGGGTAATATCGGCCCTAACTTAGAAGCGGTTCGAGAGAGAAAAGTCCCTAGTCGCTTAATTGAGCAGGTCATTAGTGGAAAAACTCCTCCCATGCCAAAATTTCAGCCCAAGACTCAGGATATGGCCGATTTACTCACTTATTTGCAAACATTATAGAGTTACTTCCCCGCATTTTGGTTTAAACCCGCAACGACTTTTCCCAGCCCCACAGAATTAGACGCTTTGAATAACAGGCGATCGCCACTGGTCATAAAGTTTTTTAGCCGTTCAATGAGTGCTTCGTGGGTTGCAAAGCATTCTGTTTCAATTCCCTCCGCTCCTTTGACAAGATATTCGGCATCGGGATCATTGGTCAAAACAAAGAGATAATCTAATCCTAAATTTTTAACTCTTTCACCGACTCGTTGATGGAATTCGGGCGATCGCTCTCCCAATTCCTTCATGGCTCCTAGCACCGCAATCCGTCGTTTTCCTGGAGTTTCCTGAAGTAAATCGAGGGCGGCTAACATCGATTCCAGTCCCGCATTATAGGTCTCATCCAATAACAAAATATCATGACCCAAATCATAACGACGAGCGCGACCCCCTGGCAACTCCACCGTTAAACCTGGGGTCAATATTTCCCAATCTAGTCCTAAAACTTTCGCGATCGCCAGAACTGCCAGATAATTTAACGCATTATGACGACCAGGCAACGGCAGGGGAAAAATAGAATTTTCTACTTGTAAGGTTTGAGAATCAATCAATTTTCCGTAAATATCTCCTCCTTCCAATCCATAGGTCACGGTTTGTCCCGACCAGAACTGGGATGCGGTCTTAATTAACCTTTCATTATCCTGATTCAAAATTGCAATACTACTATTGGGCATTTCCGCGAGTAACTCACATTTCGCTTCGGCGATCGCCTGTTCCGAGCCTAAACGACCAATATGGGCCGTCCCCACATTTGTAATTAAGCCAATCGTCGGCTGGGCAATTTGAGCTAAAAGAGCAATTTCTCCCCGTCCCCGCATAGCCATTTCAATAATGGCATAATCATGATCGGATGTAATCTCTAATAACGTCTTAGGAACCCCGATTTCATTATTATAATTAGCCTGGGTTTTATGCACTTTCCCGTGAAGCGAGAGAGCGGCGGCAATTAGTTCCTTAGTTGTTGTTTTTCCGACTGAACCTGTTACCCCAATAATGGGAATTGAAAATTGATTTCGCCACCACTGGGCAATTTTTTGGTAGGCAACTAATGTATCTGAAACGACTAATTGGGGAATCTTTAAATCCGAATTTATTTCAACTGGGTGATCTACAATTAAGGCGATCGCACCCCGCTCTATAGCCGTTTGAGCAAATTCATGGCCATCAAAATTTTCTCCCCGTAACGCAACAAAAACATCTCCTGCCCCTAAAGCACGAGAATCCGTTGCCACCTGAGATATCCGTAAATTCTTGGATAAATCCTCTTCATTAAAAATAGGAATATCCAGAATTTTACTGAGTTCCCTAACAGAAATATTTAAAGTCATAGAAATAATCAATTAAGATAAAATATAGAAACAAGGATCAGGAACGATTCAAAAATAACAAGCATTGCGAAGCATTTGACGTGACCTAGATCACAGCTAATATGTGACCCAACAAGCTATGTTAGACAGGTAGTGAGCGACTGAATGGTGTTACAGACTAGTTCAGAGCCTATCTTATCACTGACTTCTTCCTTGGGAAAGTAAAGTTGACTATCAGATAAAATCTACATTTTTTTATCCATTAGAGTTCTCCCATCCCAAACTATCCTTTCCCCACCTGCATTTTAGATAAATGCTTACTTAGGAGGGTTGAATACCGTGAACAACTCGCCCATGCTCAACACCTATCAATCCAAAGGAACCACTGACGAACAAACTCTGTACGATCACCTCATCGACAGCGCACAAACCGATTCGTCTGAGCAAATATTAGACGACTTTCATTCTCTTTTTATTGAAGCTCGTGGATTTAGAAAGCCCGAAGTCAATCTTGCCCTAGAAAGAATTGTTAGAAAAAAGAACGTAGAGCAGTCCTTTAACTATATTTTCAACCGTTGTTTTCATATTGTGATCAATCGTTGGCAAATGCAACCCCATACCCAAAGAGATATTCCACGTCTGATCAATCTTTTTAATAATTTACCAACGGGGGGAAGTCTTGCGAACACTAGCAGTGGTTCTATTCGGCAACTCGTTAAAAACTTTACCTTCACAGAGCAATTTGTCAAACTCAAAAGATTATCAGAAGTGATTGATAATAAACAGGGCGGCAATAGCGCGGCGACAGCATCTGTGGGAAATTTGATTCACCGCTATCCCTACCTCTACGATTATTGTCTTTTAGGAGACGATAGCAGTGAGGAACATCAACAAACCGTTAGACGAGTTAAACACCAGACAGAAAGACATTTTGAGATGAATTTATCCCGTTATGTCACCTACAAAGTCAGGACTGCCCAGACGGATACTGAGGGTCTAATTTTGCCACACAAAGAACTCATTTTACCCGTTAAAAATCCGACACTGTTAAGTGATCACGAATTGAATCGTTCTCTCAAGCATTATGTGGAAAAGTTGAAGGGGGCAAACTTATAAAGCGATTTCCCAGAGCTTTGCCAATAATACGATTCATACAAAAAATTTTGGAGCCTTTAAAGATGATCTCTATGAATATATTTTAGGATCAATGGACACCAAGTATCGTCAGGGGCAGTTCAATAAAAAGCTGTTCAATTTGTTGCAAAATACCCATCCAGAATGTAATCAACAGAAACCCACAGAGTTTTTAATGATGCGGACTTCGAGCCAATTGTTGAATTTTTTAATTGTGGATAGTCCCAGTCAGCCCGAACATTATATATTTATTGATCTGATTACTAATCTGGGGTAACACGAACCGTCGGTCTCTTTCTAAAGATTGTGCTGTTCTCGAAGAAAGTTAGACCCTATCTGGAAAAACGCTTTTCTTATTCTCTTTAATCACTATGAATCCTTTACGAGGGAAGGGGTTCCTTGGTTGGTTAGATCATTGGAAAATATGCAGTTGGCATTGAGTGTTCACTTTGGAAAGGTGGATTTATCGGGTTTAAAACAGAGCCAGTTACGGTAGATTAAGGTAGAAAATATCAATACCTTAGCCAAATTATGAAATTTGAACTGTTGTAGAAAGATTGTCAATTCGACCAAGAGAAGTGAGCTTGGCAAAAATCTGAGCCAATAAAATTTTTGAAGACTATCACTCTAATACATTTAGTCCTCTCTCTTCATCCGCTTTTTTAGGCTAAGTTGAAGTACGGGAGGAGATTTTTTGTCTTGTGGCGATCGCATTTAGTTAATCTCATTGGAAAATTGGCGATCGCAAAAAAAGTTACAGAGGAGAGTGATTCCATAATAAAAGAAAATCCTCTGTTTTCGGTAGAACAATCTTAAAGATAGAGATCAAGTAATCCTTGATGGTAATATTTTAGACCTGTGGATCGTATTTCTGAAAGGCAGTCAGTCTATTCATTGTGACGTGTCTTATCTACAGATTCAGGACACTACTTCCGTTTGGGAAGTTGAAATGCTAGACGCAAAAGGGCGAATTACTTGTACCCCCGATTGCTCTACCTGGATTAATCAAGCCCTATCGTTTCCTTGATTAACCTTCATTCCCCTAACTCCCGAAATTGCCATTCAAAGTTCTCGCTTACCTGGAGAAATTCATGGCGATCCAGCCGATAGGATATTGGCGGCTACTTGTTTATAAATGAATGCTTCTTTATTAACAAAGGATCGCCAATTACTTGCCTATGGTGCCAACTCCCATATTGATGTTATTTCTGGTTAATCAATTACTTTCAATGATTGAACGAAAATCAACCGAGTTGCTTGATGGCCAAATGAGTATTTTGTGTGTCCCTATTTTGTTAAAATTCAAAAACCCTTACCTTGGATAGCGCAATGCTCACTGACTGGATTCCGTTTGAGATCTCCATTAATACCGTAATGTTGGCGGGTGGATGTCTGTGGTCATTAGGACTATATTTGATTTTAACATCTTTTAAAAATACCTTGATTGAACAATTACAACGGTGGTTTAATTTTGCCGAGCGATCGCTTTATACTTCCGTTGAAGAATTTGAAAGAACTCGCCCTGCTAGGGAAGCCCAAAATAGTTTCTATGCCTCCATTTTTAGTATTATTCCCTTTCTGGTTTTAGGCGGATTATGCAATTGGGCGATCGAAGTCGGATTAGGAGACAGTTGGGGCATTAGTACGGGAATATTAATGAGTATTTCGGGGGCAATTTATGCTCTGGGACAACAAGATAGTAGTTCATAAATTAGATTAAATTAGAATTAAGATAAAATTAATTATTTTAAAAGAATCATGATAGAAATTAACTGGAAACGTTGGTTATTAATCGCCATTGCTTTACTAAATATCACTTTTTTGACAACCGCTTGCGCTCCTCCGATGAATCCTAATCAAGTGGTTTTTTCGATTTTAAGTGATCCTAAAACCTTTAATGCGGTCTTATCGGCTGAATCTCCCAATATTTTTGGCTATACCTACGAAGGACTGATTACAGAAAATCCCCTCACAGGGAAAAAAGAACCCGCTCTAGCCGAATCCTGGAAATTTCTGACGACAATAAAACCATTATTTTTACCCTGAGAAAAGACTTGAAATGGTCAGATGGTCAGCCCCTAACCTCAAAAGATGTGGTTTTTAGTTATAACGATCTCTATCTCAATCCTAAAATCCCGAATAATTATCGAGATAGTTTAAGAATTGGTCAAAGTGGCGCATTTCCCACCATTCGTCCCTTAGATGAACGACGCATAGAATTTCAGATTGCAGAACCCTTTGCTCCTTTTTTAGATAGTGCAGAAATCCCGATTTTACCTGAACATATTTTACACAAAACAATTGATCAAAAAGATAATAATGGCAATCCGATATTTCTCAGTACCTGGGGAACCGATACTCCTCCTGAAAAATTAATTGTCAACGGCCCCCTATAAATTAAAAAGTTATATTACTAGTCAACGCTTAATTTTCGATAAAAATCCCTACTATTATAAAAAAGATGAAGCAGGAAAATCCTTACCCCATATTCCTGAAATTGTTTTAGCGATCGTGGAATCAACGGATACGTCTTTATTGCAATTTCGTTCAGGCAGTTTGGATTCGGTGGGAGTCAGTCCTGCCTATTTTTCCCTATTAAAAAAAGAGGAAGAACGGGGAAATTTTACGATTTATAATGATCGTTCCGCCTTTGGAACTACCTACATAACCTTTAATCTCAATAAGGGAAAACGCAACGGTAAACCTCTAGTTTCTCCCGAAAAATCTCGATGGTTTAATGATCTTAATTTCCGACAAGCGATCGCCCATGCCATTGATCGGCAACGCATGATTAATAATATTTATCGGGGTTTAGGCGCGCCTCAAAATTCAGAAGTATCGGTTCAGTCTCCTTTTTATAATAAAAATTTGAAGGGTTATGATTATGATCCTAAAAAATCTAAAGAATTATTATTAAAATCGGGATTTACCTATAATTCAAAAAATGAACTACTGGATCAAAAAGGCGATCGCGTTCGTTTTACCTTAAATACCAATGCAGGAAACAATATTCGAGAATCCTTGGGAACTCAAATTCAAGAAGACCTGAGTAAAATTGGGATTTAAGTCGATTTTAGTCCCATCGCTTTTAATGTTTTAGTCGATAAATTAAGTAATAGTTTGGAATGGGATGCGATTATTTTAGGTTTAACAGGCGGCAATGATCCCCACGCGCCCAATATCTGGTACGTCGATGGCAATTTACACATGTTTAATCAGGAACCCCAACCAGGAAGCCAACCCATCCAAGGGCGAGTGATTGCAGATTGGGAAAAAGAAATTGCTGAATTATATCTCAAGGGTTCCCAGGAATTAGACATGGAAAAACGTAAAGCAATTTATATGGATGTTCAAGTTGTAACGGAAAAAAATTTACCGTTTATTTATTTGGTCAATCCCCTGGCTTTATCTGCTGTCAGAAATCGTTTTTGTGGCATTCAGTTCTCAGCTTTAGGCGGTGCTTTCTGGAATTTAGATGAACTTAAAATCTGTGATAAAAAGTCGGAATCCTAATTGCTGACTAGGAGACTCTTAAAAATGAAATTGCTGCTTGGAAAAATACCGAAATGGGCAATTCACCCCTGATGATGCTCGTATTAAACTCAAGCAGCTTTATCCATTAATTTTGTCTCGACGGACTACTAGCAACTTGTTCCAGTTCTCCTTCGGGGAAGTGAGATGTAACAGGGGGTAATGATCGGGTTTTGTCGTCTTCCGTGGGTAAACTACGCACAGCCGCGATCGCTTCTTTGATCATCATGGCCATAGGAACGGCAACGACGACCCCTAATAGACCGCCAATTCTCGCCCCTGTCAAGAGAGAAATTAAGACCCAAAAAGGATTTAAACCCGTTACACTGCCCAAAACCCTGGGAGCAATACCATTCTCGACAATTTGTTGAATAATTAAGGCAACGGCCAAGAGTTGCAATGCCTGACCCACATCCCGTAGAGCGACTAAAAAAGTGATTAGGGTAATCCCCACCGAGCCGCCAAAGGGAATCAAGGCCATCAATCCGACGGTTAATCCAAAGAGCAGTCCAAAGGGAACTTTTAGGGCCACAAAACCCAACACTAAACCAACGGCCATACAAGTGGCACTAATGAGTTGACCCAAAAAATAATTCTGAAAACTCCGACGCAGGGTTTGAGAAAAGGGTCGTTGGATGCGGGTTGGTAACCAGGTAATGACGCTCTGCCAGACATCTTCGGTATGAAGCAGTAAATAAAACGTCAAAATTACGGTCAAAAGCACATCTAACAGGCGAACAACTGTAAAAACCGTCAAACTCAGGGCAATATTTAAAGTTGTACCCGCTAAATTCTGTAACTCAACCGCTAGTCGGCTATTAATTTGGGTGATAATGCCATCAAAACTAATGGGTAATCCCAATAAATTGGCTTGTTCGTCCAACAACATTAGTTGGCGTTGTCCTGAATCTAACCATTCGGGTAAACGGGCGACTAATTGTTGGGCCTGGGCAAAGGCTAAAGGTACAAGGGTTACACCCAAAGCAGAAAAGACAACTATGGTGATTAAAAAAACGAAAATCGCGACAATTCCCCGTTGAAATCCCTTTTGTTCTAACCAATTAACGGGATAGTTCAACAGAAAGGCGAAAACGGAAGCAATCAGGACAATCACAAACAATGATTGGAAATAACCAAAAATCGCGAATAAAGCTCTAGCATTCAAGACCATTAAGGGGGCCGCCAGAAGCACTACCAGGAGACGAGAAAGAAAATTTAAGGACTCCCAGCCGCTAATTAACCAGTTTTTTTTAGGAGAAGATGATCCGGAATTGACTATCACAGTCGTTACTCCATCCGATAGAAATACTCAAGAATTTTACGCATCATGTGAGTTCTCCAGGGTGCTAGGCAACCCTTGTTTTATTTATTTTAAGCCAAGTGGGGTTGCTGTGTAGGTATTTATCGCTGGCAAACCGACCCAAGCGGCGATCGCAACTTACAAGACCAACTTACAAGACCAACTTACAATTCCAACTTCAAGACCAACTTCAAGATTCCGATACACTGAGCAAAAAAACATTGGGGAATAACTCCAGCAAAAGATCGGTTAGGGTTGATGAGAAAATAAAATTTTATAATAAAAGACTATTAAGCTATTAATTGGTAAAATGCTCTTATCAGCCATTACAGTTTATTGATAGGTGTGATGGTGAGTTTTTTGAGAAAGTACATGGAATTCTATCTGATCACCCCATCGCGCCCCATCTAACGTTCATCTAACCTCTCATGATTTTGTCTAGACTGGGTATTACACATTGATAGAAATATGGAAGAAAAACGATCAGAAATCAGTGAAATCCAAAAATTAATCGAGACGATTCCTTTTTTTGAGGGATTATCCCCCTTTAGTTTAGAAAATGCCATTAGTCATGTCGTCACTCGGCATCATCCTGCCAATCGGGTGATTCTCTTAGAAAATGATTGGGGCGGCTCGGTCTATTTTATTGTGGATGGCTGGGTGAAAATTCGTACCCATAATGTGGATGGCAAAGAAGTCACCTTAAATATTGTGGGAAAAGGCGAAATCATTGGAGAAATGTCTGCTTTAGACGAAGCTCCCCGTTCTACCGATGCCATTACCCTGACTCCCACGACGGTGAGTAGTATTCCTGCACCAGATTTTTTGGCTCTTTTGCAAACCGAACCCCTGGCTGGCATTCGCCTTACCCAACTGATCTCTAAACGGTTACGACAAGTCAATCGCAGGCTCCGACTACGAGAGGCAGAAAGTTTAGCTCGCGTTGCGGATACTCTCTTATTTTTAGTGGAAGGTCAGGGCAAAACGACCCAACAGGGGACTAAAATTCCTAATTTGCCCCATCGTGAGTTAGCAAGTATTACGGGCCTTGCTAGGGAAACCGTTTCACGGGCATTGACTAAGTTGGAACAAGATGGCTTAATTTCCCGTGAGAATGATAAAATCTGCATTCTTAGGCTTGATGCGCTGGAAGATTTGATTTCTTAGCACTAAAGTATTTTGCGATTTGCGTTTATTTTGACTCAATTTTGTTCGATATCTGTTATTAATTGAGATTTCTATGACTTTTTCGGTGGACGATTCTGGAATGGAAGATGAGACTAATTGGGTGGATCAAGGGATCTCGGATTCTGCTTCTCTGCCTACGGAGGAAACAGGGCCTATCCAACAGTCAAGAGGGCGATCGCTCCTCAAATCTCCCCGAACCTTGGCGATGGTGGAAACGGCTTTTTTAGCGAGTACGGCCAGTTTGATTTGGCTGATTAACTATTACTTTCCTTTGGGGCCAGTTCTGACCATCTTTTTTTCCATTCCCATAGCCCTGGTGTATTTACGATGGGGATATCGTTCTGCGCTTAAAGGGGTGATTGTCGCGGGATTGTTGCTCTGTGTTTTGATGGGGCCGACCCGTAGTATTGTTTTCCTGATTCCCTACGGATTATTAAGCCTACAATTGGGATTTTGTTGGCAGAGACAATCTTCCTGGCTATTTTCTATTTTTACAGGGTCGCTGATCGGAACTTTTGGTTTTTTCTTTCGAGTTTCGCTTTTTTCCTTATTATTAGGCGAAAATCTCTGGCAATACGCCATTATTCAAATGACCAATTTCTTTGACTGGGCTTTTCTCAAACTGAATATTCTTGCCCAGCCAGACTTTACCTTAATTCAGGTGATCGCGGCTTTGATGATTTTTGTTAATAGTTTTATCTACGTTTTTGCGGTGCATCTGGTGGCATTACTGGTATTTGATCGCCTGGGAAATCCGATTCCGCGACCTCCCAACTGGATTCAGGTAATTTTAGATTTGTAATGATTGAAAGTCCCCCTGCCCCCCCCCAACTTTGGAGGAAATAACATCGAAAGTCCCTCAAAATTGGGTGATTTAGGGAGTAGTGAAATAACATCTATTTTTCAAGAGCCAGTTTAGAAAAACCAACCGTAGGAATGCAAGCCTTTTCCTAAAATATTGACTCCTAAATAACAAATCCAGACCATGAAAAACCCTGTTGCGGCGAGAATTGCGGGTTTACGACCCTGCCAACCTTTGGTAATCCGTGAATGAAGATAGGCCGCGAAAACCAACCAGGTAATTAAAGCCCAGGTTTCCTTCGGGTCCCAACTCCAATAGGAACCCCAAGCTTCGTTGGCCAGACGGCTCCTGCAATAATGCCGATGGTCAGGAGGGGAAAACCTAAACCGATAATGCGATAACTAATATTGTCTAAAGTGTCAGCGAGGCTCAGACGTTGGGGAGAAAGGGAAATATTTTCGGTTAGCGTCGTGACGGCTTCTGAAAACAGCGACATTGCTATTCGTCGAAATTTCTAAAGGTTGATTAAGATTGGTTTGAACCGTTGCCGCTTGTTTTAACAGTTGCCCTGGTCGATAGCTACCCGTTCCAATAGAACTTCCGCGCAATTCTACCGATTGCCCCATTGTCACTACTAAAAACGCGATCGCAAGCAATGAACCGACCATCAACGCCGAATAACTAATCATCATGACGCTGACGTGCATCATCAACCAATTGGACTTGAGGGCGGGAACTAGGGGCGCGGATAGACGCATATCGGCGGGCAAGGTGAGGGTTGCAAAGGCTGTGATTCCCATCGCTACAGGAGTGGTAAAGACACCAACCAGACGACTCCGACTCATATTTTCGGCAATTAAATGAACCGTTGTTACGCCCCAAGCGAGGAAAAAGAGGGATTCGTAGAGATTGCTAATGGGAAAATAACCCGCTTCTAACCATCTAGCTCCCAACAATGCCGCCATACAGAGATTCGCGATCGCCACACCGACGGTTCCGAGATTGGCAAGCCAGGTCGTCGGGAAAGCCGCCCCTGTCCAATAAACCAACATGGTCACAAAAAGGACTAAAAAGGAAAGATTATCCAGAAGGTTTTCTAAGCTGATTAAATCCATAGGGCTACTCTCGGAAAAAGGGTTTAATAACTATCCTATCGGGTCTGGTGGCACTGTATGGTTAAGTGAGAAAAATTCACTTCGGGAACCCTGTAATTCGTCGTCTTCCCCTGAAATTTTCGAGTTTATAGGTCAAAATAAATAATTTATGGAACTAATTACTGAAATTCTGCTGAGAACGGGAGAACATCTTGTTTTGGTTTTGATTGCAATGGCAAGTCGCGATCATCATTGGCATTCCCTTGGGAATTTTTATCACTCGCCAGAAACAGTTTGCCAAGCCCATTTTGGTGGTTGCCAACGCCATTCAAACCATTCCTAGTCTAGCAATTTTTGGTTTTTTAATCACGGTTCCCTTGCTCGGTGGGATCGGCAAAATTCCTGCCATTGTTGCCCTGACCCTCTATGCCCTCTTGCCCCTGATCCTAATACCTATACAGGGTTAAATCAAGTTGATCCAGGCTTCATCGAAGCGGGTTTGTCCATGGGAATGAGCCGCCGACAAGTCTTGTTTTATATCGAATTACCCCTCGCGCTCAAAAGTCATTTTGACAGGGATTCGAGTTTCGACGGTCATCTGTGTGGGCATTGCCACCATTGCTGCCGCGATCGGAGCAGGGGGGTTGGGAACCTTTATTTTTCGAGGAATTTCAACGGTTAATAATCAACTCATTTTAGCAGGAGCCATTCCCTCTGCTATGATTGCACTAGGTGCTGATTGGGGAATCGGTTGGTTAGAAAAACAATTAACCCGACGAACTCCCCGCCAACCTTTTTCTCGAAAAAAGCGGTTAATTTGGTTAGGTTTAGCAGGATTTCTATTATTTAGCTCTATTGGTCTTTTTTATCAACAAATAAACTTTAATAATAAAAGTGGAGGCGAAATTACCATTGGTTCTAAAAACTTCACAGAACAAGTGATTTTGAGTGAAATACTAGCCCAACAAATCGAGCATAATACCAATCTAAAAGTTAATCGCAAGTTTAATTTAGGGGGAACTTTTATTTGCCATGAAGCAGTCAAAGCAGGCAAAATTGCGGGTTATTTGGAATATACGGGAACGGCATTAACGGCGATTTTAAAAGAACCGATTATTAATAATTCCCAAGAGGTTTATCGTCTAGTCAAACAAGCCTATCAAAAGCAATTTGATTTAACCGTGATGCCTTCCCTGGGCTTTGAAAATACCTTCGCGATCGTCATTCGTGGAGCCGATGCTCAACGTTTAAAGATTAAAACTCTTTCAGAAGCCGCTCGTTATACAAATCAATGGCAAGCAGGATTTGGCTATGAATTTTTAGCGAGAGAAGATGGTTTTCCTGGTTTAGCAAAAACCTACGGTTTAGAATTTGCGAAGGCTCCCAAGGAAATGGATTTAGGTTTAATGTATCGGGCTTTGGCAGATAAACAGGTCGATTTAGTTGCAGGAAACTCGACGGATGGTTTGATTCCCATTTTAAAGTTAGTGATTTTGCAAGATGATAAACATTATTTTCCCCCCCTATGATGCGGTTCCCGTTTTTAATGAAAAAACTCTCCAAAAATATCCCCAATTACGGGCGGCTATTTTAAAGTTATCAGGTCAAATTTCGGCGGAAGAAATGCAACAATTAAATTATCAAGTGGATAATCAAGTTAAATCTGTGGAGGAATCCGCTAGATCTTTTTTACAATCTAAGGGGTTAATCAACAATTAATGCTAGTAATTGAATAGAGGGCAATCGCGGATTATCCTATCCCTCAGTCCCAAATCTGCCTTGATAATGTCCTGAATCTGTAGATAAGACACGTCACAATGAATGGGCTGACTGCCTTTCAGAAACACGATTCACAGGTCTAAAACATTACCCCAAACAGAAATAGCAGAGATTGCTAAGTTTTGGCTAAATTCAGCTTGAGCAATAGTATTTAAAGCGTAACGGATAATTTATCGACCTCTTTATTAACAGCCCAAATCCAGATATGAGTATCTAATAAAAGCAGCTTTTGGCTCATGATTCGCTCACTTCTCATCTGTCACCAACTGGTTCAATAATGTCACCATGAACGACAATACTACCTTGCATATAGCCAATAAATGAACTTGTTTTTTGGGAGAGGATCGGGACAACTTTGGCGATCGCTTTTCCATTTTCTGTCAGGGTGATTTCTTCGCCTGTCTGCTTTAATTGTTCAATGAGTTGGAGAGATTGAGTTTGGAATTGCTGAAGTTGAATTTCCATAATTTTGAGTACAAAAGGTTAATCTGTGATCGCCTAACTCAGGGCTTCTGATAGATAATTAGCGGTGGATTCCACCAGAGGAATGGTTTGTTCATAGAGCATCCGAGTCGGGCCAATAATCCCCACACTACCGACGGGAACATCACCCTGATGGTATAACGCTGAAACTAGGGTACAGGGACGCATCGATTCCAAGGGATTTTCTGCCCCAATGCGAATACTGACGGATTTTGCTAGATGGTCGCGATCGGGCAATTCAAAAATAAGGGGAAAAAGTTGATCTTGCTCCTGTTCCAATAAACGCAGTAACATTTGTACCTGTTCTAATTGGGAAAATTCAGGTTGACGAATGACCTCAGAAACGCCATGAATTACCATTGGTGCAGAGGATTGTAAGAATGGCTCTAGTTTTTTTAATAAAATTTTCAGAAAATCCGTATAGGAAGTGAACTTTTGATCCATTTCCTGCCAATTTAAGGTAGATAATTCTGATAGGTTTTTACCTTTAAGTTGACTATTTAAAAAATTGGATAAAATCTGTAATTCTTCTTCAAAATCTTCAGGAGAAATAGGGGTTTCTAATTCTGAATTTTGGGGTAAATCCATTAAAATAGAATGGGTTTGATAGGCATCCGTCACAATAATAATCATGACCTGCCCTGGGGAAACCTGAACCAGTTGCAAATGACGCAGTTGAATGGTCGTAGTTTGGGGAAAGGTAATGAGGGCAATATAACCGCTCAGACTCGCTAGAATTTGGGTTGCCCGTTGTAAAAGGGTTTCTAAACTCCAGCCTTGGGAAGTCAATTGTTGCTGTAGGGATTGATCAATTTTTTCTTTTTTATTCGCATTAAATGTTAATAGCTGATCGACATAAATGCGATAACCCGAATCCGAGGGAATGCGCCCAGCCGAAATGTGGGGTTGATAGAGTAAACCTGCTTTTTCTAAACTTCCCAAAGCATTCCGAATCGTAGCAGAACTAATCCTAAATTTATATTCTTCTAAAAGGGTTTTGGAGCCAACGGGTTCAGCCGTCGCAATATAGTGTTGAATGGTGGCACGAAGAATATTTTGATAACGCTCGGTCAAATGGGTTTTATTTAGCATGGTTGAATCAAAATAACTTCTAACAATCTTCTAACAATAACGATGATTCGCATTTAGTAGCGTGAAACTTTCGGATCAACAAAAAGCGAATAGGCATCTATACCACCTACTATATTTTTAACATTGCTAAAACCGATATTCCGTAACCATTGGCACATCCTATCCGATCGCATTCCGTGATGGCAAATCACCAGAGTTTCTAGATCCGATTGATAACGAGACTGGATAGTTTCTGACCAATTGGCAAAATCACTCAGGGGAAGAACATCAAATCCCTCTAAATGGGCGATCGCGACCTCATGGGGTTCACGGACATCAATCAGTTGTAGATCGGGTTTCCTGTCGGACAAGCGGAGAGCTAATTCTTGAACGCTGATTTCCAAGCTCGGTTTAGTCATGAGAAAAATATTGTCAGTAATCTGGAAGACCTAAATACTAGAGTAACAGTTTCCTTCGACAATAAAAAAGCGAACAGGGCTTTAAAGAATGCCTATCCTTCTCAGCAAAAATTAGCACAGTAACTCCTCACCTCTTCTATGGGGCAAGAAAGTAGGGAAAAAAATAGCTTTTATCTTGATCTTCAATTAATGATGAGCTAAATAATCCAGAACCCTTTTTTTCGCCAATTTTGTTCTTGAAGAGCTTCTTGCAATGCCTGGGGAGCCAGCCAGCCTTTCTGAATTAAGATTTCACCCAGCTTGAGAGGATAGATATTTTGTTCCTGAATCGCTTCTTCTAGTTGTTGAGGAGCGATGATATTTTTTCTGAGCAAAATTTGCCCTAATTTCATCGAACTGGTTTCTTGGGGTTTGATCGCGGTTAATGTACTCAAAATAAGGCTTCCATCTTTGATGTGTTGGGGGATTAAAGATATAAAAATACGATATTTAAAGTTCATAGTAAATTATGTTTCACGATGATACATTGCCTCGTCGATTTTTGTATAGTTAAATTTAAGAATCGTTACAATTGAATGTAATTCTGTATAATTAATCCTTTCGTAGTAAGCTATATTTGTAAATTTCAATACCAATTTTAGCCAATGGCAGGTCATAGTAAATGGGCGAATATCAAACGACAAAAGGCTCGTGTTGATGCTAAAAAAGGAAAAACCTTTGCTCAATTGTCCCGTGCGATTATTGTGGCGGCGAGTAGTGGGGTCGCCGATCCCGCAGGAAATTTTCAGCTACGGACAGCTATTGAAAAAGCCAAGGCGGCAGATATTCCTAATGAAAATATTGAACGGGCGATCGCGAAAGGTGCGGGAACCTACGGGGATGGGGGCGCGGCTCTCCAGGCGGTGCGGTATGAGGGTTATGGTGTGGGGGGTGTTGCGGTCTTGATTGAGGCGTTGACGGATAATCGCAATCGCACGGCGGCGGATTTACGGTCTGCGTTTAGTAAAAATAAGGGAAATTTAGGGGAAACGGGCTGTGTGAGTTGGATGTTTGTGGAAAAAGGGGTGATTCGTTTAGGAGGGGATATTTCGGAAGATCTGCTGTTGGAAGCTTCGGTGGAAGGGGGAGCGGATACCTATGAATGGTTAGAGGAAGCTGAAGGGGGAGGGGCGGAAGTTTATACGGAAGTGGCTAATTTAGAAGTTTTGAGCCAAACTCTCAAGGCTCATAATTTTAAGATTGAGGAGGTTGATATTTGTTGGATTCCTGAAAATACGATAGAAGTAAATGATATTGATCAGGCAAAAATGTTACTCAAGTTAATGGATGCGTTGGAGTCTTTGGATGATGTGCAAAATGTGACGGCTAATTTTGAGTTTCCTGAAGGCGATCGCGCTTTTAGTGATCTTTTTTCTTGAAATAGTGACTAACCCTGTGCAAAATCAATAATGAAATCGGCGATCGCGCTTTGTTACGATAATTTAATCAATCTTGCAAAATACTTGCCTATCATTTAGAATATTTGTGTTTCAATTTGATGAAAATATGTCTTCACCTCATACAACTTCTGATCTTGCTCAATTATTAGAACAATTGCCGATTGATGCAAAAGAGCAAACTGTTTGTGCTAACTTTATCACACATTTTTTGGAATATTTGGGATTTAACCCCCTCACAGATATAATTTTAGGCTTTCCTACAAACAGTACACCTACTCCTAGAACAGTTGATTACGCACTTCGGAAAAGTAACCCCAGTGATTCACTATCATTTGTATCGATAGCAACTACATCTCCCAAAAGCAGTTTACCTGAAATTATTGTAGAAGCAAAAGGTAGAGCAACCGATGCAGGTTTTCTTAACTTATCCTATGGAACCGCTCTCTATAAATCAACAGTTCGACAACTTACAGGGTATTTTAAAGATCCTCATTGTTGTACAAGTGTGAAATGGGGCATTATCACCAATGGCAATCATATACAGGTATTTAGGAAACATGGAAAAGCCATTCATCCTGTTATGCCCTGTATAGAAATAAAATCCAGATAATGTCATAAAAATTGCTGATCAAGTCAAGCATTGGATTAATAATCATCCTAAAGCTTTAACCATAGCAGTTTACAATAATAAAGGTGGTGTTGAAACGACAACAACTGTTAATTTAGCTAGTGTCTTATCCCTTGCTCGTAAGAAAGTTTTAGTGATTGATTTTGATCCTCATCAAATGGATCTCACTCATTCGATACAAATAAACGGTATCCATAGTACTAAGCCCCAAAGTACTTTATATGATGCTTTAGATAATCCAAAAACTATACCGATAACTAATGCTATTGGTAAATATAAGACCGAAATTATTATTAAAAGAAAAAAAGAAATTAGGGGCTTTGATATTATTCCCGCAAGTCCAGGTTTTCAAAGTATTTCAAGTTTGAGTGCTAAATTTAGTCCTAGAAGTATGAATAACTTATTAATTTCTTTAAAAAATGATTATGACTATATTCTCATTGACACACCACCCAACTGGAACTTTTTTAGCGAAAGTGCGGTCTATGCGGCCGATGTTGTTTTGATTCCAACTAAACATAACAATATTTATTCCCTAGAAAATGCTGCTATTGGGATCGCCGATTTTATTCCTGAAGTCCAAAAAGCACGTCAAACAAATAATGAAATTTATGATTTTGTCGCAGTTGCTCTTCCTATTTTTTTCAACGGAGGAAAAATGAATGATGTTAAAAAAGAAAAAATACAACAAGAAATTCAAAAAATTTTACATCGATATAGATCAAAGATAAATCTTGAGCCATATTTTTTTCCTAAAATCAAACCAGGAGTATTGAACAGGAGATTTTCTGCTTGCCAGAGTATGAAATAATTGCCAATTACGCATTCTCTCAAAAACCCGCAACTTATGCCCACAAAACAGCCTTTGAATATTACAAACAATTAGCTGAGGAATATTTTATATCATGAGTGATTTTAGTGATATCGGAAAATTAAAATATTTTTATCTTGAAAATATTGTCCCTAATGAAGATAGTCATGAATCCGAATTTCTGGTTAATGCGACCGCTAAAATTTTAGCTAAAAATGGCGGGCGAAACTGGATTCCTTTAATGGTTAAAGAAATTGGATTAGATCAATATCAAGTTGTTGGAAGCAATTTTATTCATACCGTTGCTGAAGCCGCAGGGCTTGAAAAAGTTTGGTGCATTGTCATCGAACCGACTCCCGAAGCAGAAGAAACAATTAAAGTCTTAGCGAAAGAAATAATCCCTAAAGTTAATTTATCTAATGCTTCAAGAGATGAAATTAAAGCGACTCTGAAATATTTAATTAGTCAACCAGGTAGCCCGTTAAAAACGGTTAGTTTATTATCCGCTACAGAGAAGTTAGAACAAGCTTCTAGGGAGTATTGGAACAATTTTGATCCTGTAATTAGTTTAAAATGTGGAATTACAAAAGGCAAAAAATTAGATACTTTTAAAACAGCTTTTTATTTAACTCCTTTACCACCTCCCCCACCACCACCATTACCTCCAATTGATGAGTTGAAAGCCTTAAAAGTAACAGAACTTAGAAAGATCGCCAAAGAAAGAGGTGTAGCAGGTTACGCAAAAATGTCAAAAGTTGCGTTAATAGGTTACTTTAGCCAGTTAGAGATATCAGGCGATCGCAGTTAGTTGGGATAACGGAATTTAAAAAATGCGATCGCGACAAACATAAATTTCGATTTTTTTCTGCGGCTCAATGAACAATTGATTAAACCTTACTTTGCCCCTGAATCTTAAGCAACTTGCTCCGTATTACGAGGCTGAACCCGTTGATTAATCTCATCACGAGTCGATAAAGTTTTTAGGTCATACATCGCTTGCAAATTAAGCCAAGAAACCGCATCTCCACCAAAATAGCGAGCCAATCTTTCTGCCGTATCTGCTGTAATTGAACGACGTTCCTTAACAATTTCGTGAATTCGGCTCACAGGAACATTTAAAGCCAACGCTAAAGCATTAACACTCATCTTAAGCGGCACAAGAAAATCCTCACGCAGAATTTCCCTGGGTGAACGGGACGCATTTGATTGATCGGTCGTTCTGTCATAACAAATTATTAGTGATAATCAATAATTTCAACATCAGTCGGGCCATTCTCCGTCCAAATAAAACATAACCGAAACTGACTATTAATACGAATACTGTATTGACCTCTGCGATCGCCTTTCAAACCCTCTAGTTGATTGCCTGGTGGAGAACGAAGAAATTCTAAAGTTTGGGCTGCCTCTAACTGAGTCAACTTCCGAATAGCAGTCTCTTTAAAAGCTCGAAATCGAAGAGGATCACCACCTTCAAATAACGAACGAGTCTGTTTACATCGGAAAGATTGAATCATGTTTAAAGACTATTCTGTTTTGCGTAATACGTCAAGCATTGAGCGTGATCTATTCTAGAATTAGGGAGTAATAATGCTGAACTGCAAGGTAAAATACTGAATACATTAACCAAACTCGTTAAAAAGTGAACAATTGATTAAACTTTACTTTACCCCTGAAAGCGATCGCGCTTATCTTCACTATAATAAAAGCAACCTTCCCTTATAAAAAAAAGGTATAAACTGATGATTATGCCAGCCCAGACGAAAATTACTTATACCCCCGAAGAATATCTTGCGATCGAAATTTCCTCAGAGACAAGACATGAATATATTAACGGAGAAATTATTCCAATGACAGGTGGAACCCCTGAACATAATGAAATTGCCAGTATTCTTAACGCCATACTAAGAATTAACCTCAAAGGAAAACCCTATAGCATTTTTATCGCCGATCAAAGATTGTGGATTCCTGAAAAAAAGCTTTATACTTATCCTGATGTGATGATAGTCCAACGTCCGATTCAATTGCAAATAGGACGAAAAGATACAGTTACAAATCCCATTTTTATTGCAGAAGTTCTTTCTCAATCTACCAAGAATTATGATAAAGATGAAAAATTTTCAGCCTACCGCACTATTCCCAGCTTTCAAGAATATTTATTAATTGATCAATATAGTCAACATATTGAACACTACTCAAAATCTGGCTTTAATCAATGGATTTTTAGCGAATATAATAACTCAGAAGATTATATAAATCTGACATCAATTAGTTGTAAAATTTCCTTGTTAGAAGTCTATGATGACATTGAGTTTAAAACGAACTAACTTAAATGATTTAAGATGCGATCACTTTTCTGTGGAAAAAGTTGATTAGCGCGATCGCGACAGAAATAGGGAAAGTTGCGATCGCCTAAATTGTCAACTATTTACACTGTGTAGTCAACGAATCAGCATCATTGTCTCGCTTTGACAGAAATCTTTTCTTAAACTATCAATTTTTTTAGGGGGTACTAAAATTTGATTTTAACTAATTAAAAACTGGCAAAATAAATGCCAAAATAATTCCGCCAATGATAACAATTTCTAGCATTTTTAGAAATTTACTAGCCCGCTCAAGTCGGAGATCTTGCAACCAATTCGATAGCTTATCTTCACTCCGTCTTGTCCTATTAAACATCGACATTAATAGGGGAACACCTCCCACTTTTATTCCTAATAATAAATGGAACGCCACACTGAAAAATACACAAAGCCAAGCAACTAAATGGGCAATATACCATGAGTGAGAAATTTCTCCCGCAGGAAGCCATTCTTCTTTCATCATACGCCCCGTTATCACAGCAAAAGTTGCAGACAACAAAGTTAATGTATTAGCAATACGATGGATTGATACCCACCAAATTGGCTTACCAACTTCCGTTAAATGACTAAAAGATTGATCTTGTACTAAACGACGATAACCAATACGAAAACTGTATAAAACAAAGACTGGAAGTGTTAATAAAAATGTTAGGGCAATCGTTCCATGAATACCTTGAATAGCCTCTAATTTTGGTAAAGTCAGGCTTCCCCAGCGTTTATCGTAGGTATTATAAACCAAAAAACCCGTAATAAGAGCCGAAAAAACGAGTATGGCGTTTACGCTATGTAATATTCTTAATAAAATGGGTTGATAGGGAGTAGAAGGCGACATAATAATTGAAATTTATACTAAAAGAATGATTGCTAAAGTATAGCAGAATTAATATTTTGATAGAAGAAAAATATTGGCAATGATTAGCATAATTTGTCTAACCCAAGTAAGCTTTTTTTACCGCCTCATCATGCAACAATTCTGACGCAATACCATTAAGCGTGATTCGTCCCCCTTCCAAAACATAACCGCGATCGCTGATTTCGAGAGCCAGATTAGCATTTTGTTCCACTAATAAAATCGTGACCCCCGTTTCGCGGAAATTACGGATAATGGTAAAAATTTCGCGCACGATCGCAGGAGCCAGCCCTAAACTCGGTTCATCTAAAAGCAATAATTGGGGACGACTCATCAAAGCACGGGCGATCGCGAGCATTTGCTGTTCTCCGCCGCTCAGGGTTCCTGCCAACTGATGACGACGTTCGGCCAAACGGGGAAATAATTGTAACTGATCATCCATATCTCGGCGAATTCCCGCAAAATCTGAGCGCACATAGGCTCCTAATTCCAAATTGTCGAGAACCGTTTGTTTGGTTAAAATCCGCCGACCTTCAGGACAATGGGCTAGACCCAGTTTAACAACTTTATAGGCAGAAAGAGAGGTAATTAAACGACCATTGTAGGAAATTTGCCCGTTACGGGGATTAATTAGACGAGAAATGGCCCGTAGAGTAGTGGTTTTGCCCGCTCCATTGGCTCCGATGAGGGTGACAACTTCCCCTTGCTCGATGTATAAATTAATATTTTCTAAGGCCTTTAATACCATCATAATTCACACATAAATCAGTAATTTCTAACAAACGATGGGAGGGAGAAACTAACATTAATCAACTCCTAAATAAGCTTCAATAACGGCAGGATCATTCCTAACAATTTCAGGTTGACCTAGGGCAATTAATTTACCAAAATTTAAAACCGCAATGCGATCGCATAATCCCATGACGAGGGGAACATGATGTTCAATTAAAATAATCGTCAGGTTAAATTGGGTTCGTAAATCCCGAATAAAGGTACTTAAAACTTGTTTCTCATTGGGATTCATACCCGCCGCAGGTTCATCTAGTAATAAAATGGAAGGCTCTGGGCACAAAGCTCTAGCAATTTCTAACCGTCTTTGATCGCCGTAGGATAAATTTTTAGCTTTTTCTAAAAGGCGATCGCCTAACCCGACTAATTCAATTAATTCTTGTGCTTTTTGTTTAGCTTGTTTTTCTGCGTGGGATGCTTGGGGTAATCCTAAGATTCCTGTAACAAAATTACTTTTAGTATGTAAATGTCGTCCTACAATCACATTTTCTAGGGCAGATAATTCTCCAAAAAGTCGAATATTTTGGAAAGTTCTGGCAATCCCTTTCGCCGCGATTTGATGGGGTTTAAGATTAGAAATTAATTGATCTTGGGAAAAAATTTGCCCACTAGAGGGTTCAATTAATCCTGTAATTAAATTAAATAAAGTGGTTTTTCCCGCCCCATTGGGGCCGATTAAACCAAAAATTTCCTGATTATGCACATCAAAACTCACTTCATTCACTGCCACTAATCCCCCAAAGCGTCGGGTGATTTGGTTAACGGCTAACATCGGCTGATTATCGGTTTCTTTAATGACTGAATTCATCATATTTTCTTTAATCTCACTTTATTCAACCCAGTACGCATTAGTTTGGAAAAATTATTGAATAAATCAGGAGTCACTAATCCCTGGGGAAAAAAGAGCGTTCCTATCACAATCAAAACCCCAAAAATAATCAGACGGCCATCTTTAAAAAAGCCGACTAACCAAAGGGGTAAATTAGGAATATTCGCCAGCGATCGCAGAATTTCAGGTAAAGCCGTGAACATCATACCGCCTAAAATGGGGCCAACAAAGGTTCTGGTTCCCCCGATTAAAACCGATGTTAAATAAATAATACTAGCATCAAAAGTTCCTTGACGAGCATTCCAGGTATTTAAAAAATGAGCCGCAATCACGCCTGAAACTCCCGCTAAAATTGCCCCTAACGTAAAAGCTAGAACCTTATAATGGGTGGGATCAATTCCCATTGCTTCGGCGGCTAATTCATCTTCCCTAATAGCAATAAAAGCCTTACCCACTCGGATATTTTCGAGTCGATAAAGAATGACACCACTCATCATTAATAGGGGTAACACAACCCAAAGATATTCCAACGTATTATTAAACGGCTGGGGAATCCCAAAAAGACCCACCGCTCCCCCTGTAATCTCTAAATTCAAGGAAAAAATTCGCAACACTTCCACAAAGGCAATAGTCGCGATCGCCAAATAAATTCCCCTTAGCCGTAAAACAGGAATTCCTACCACTAAGCCGAGCAAGGTACTGATTAAAGCGGCAACAACCATTTCTAATAATAATAAATACCAGGGATATAATCCCGATGTGGGAAAAATTTTGGTGGAAAAAATTGCCGCAACATAACCCCCAACCGCATAAAAACCTGGACTGGCTAGGGATAATTGTCCCGTCATGAGAGGTAAATATAAAGAAATTCCTAACAAAGCTCCTAGTATCATCGAAATGATTAAAGGAGCATAATCGTTGAGTAAATTAACCATAGACTTTGACAATTCAACAATAATTTAAAAAATTTAAACTTTTTGAATAAAGCGACGACCTAATAATCCCTCTGGTTTAATTAATAACATGATTAATAAAATACTAAAAGCAACAGCATCTTTATAGGCAGAATAATCAGCAGGAACAAAGGCTTCGGTGATCCCAATGAGCAATCCCCCTAAAACCGCCCCTGGAATACTACCTAACCCCCCTAACACAATGACAGCTAACCCTTTTAATCCAAAAGTAATTCCCAAATAGGGGCAGAAATACTCACACTAGATCCCACTAAGGTTCCTGCTAATCCCGCCAAAAAACTACTAATAAAAAAAGTTGAGACAATAAATAAATTGGTATTAATACCGAGTAAACTAGCCGTTACTTGATCCTCGGCAACAGCCCGCATCGCTTTCCCAAATCGACTGAAATTAATGGCATAGGTGAGCAGACTTAAAATGCTCCCACACACCACAAAAATCACAATTTGTACAGTCCGAATCGGGATCGGCTTATCGACTGACCCAAAGTTAATCGCGGCAGGTAAACTCCCATAGGTATTACTCGGAAACGTATAACTTTCAGCCCCGACTAAATATTGAATTAAATTGACAATAATTAAAGCAACTCCTAAGCTGGATACCACCGTTAATAGGGAATCAGCTTTTCGTTTTCTGAGGGGACGAAAGGCAATATATTCAATTGCTACCCCGACGAAACCTGCAAGCGTACTACCGATCAATAAAGCGAGAAAAAAAGGTAGTTTTATGGGTAATTGTAAATTCGCAAGTAAGCCATTAAAACCAAACGCTTCCCCCATTAAAGCATAGGTAAAATAGGCTCCCAGGGTAAATAATGCACCATGAGCAAAATTAATAATCCCTAAAATGGAAAATATCAGGGTATAACCCAGGGCAAAAATTGCATAAATGCTACCAATCGATAAACCATTCAAGAAATTTTGGAGAAGTAGGGATATATCCATCGTATTTTGTCGGATCAAGGGAGATTAGAATTAATTATTTTACAATATTGTCAAGAATTATGGGCAATTTGATAGATTATTTACGCCGCTTTAATCTTAATATGGGATCTCAACAAGATCTCAATTATTTACTTTTTCTTTCTGAGATTAACTCATGTCTAAATCGGCAACATCAGAGCTAAAATTTCCCGCTAAACTGGGTCTAATCAATAAAGACAGTCTGGCGTTTCCTGTGTATATGTGGCTACTCAGTCGCATGGTAATTTTAGTGGCAATGTTGTTGATTGCGCCGCTCCTCCCCGCCCCAGAAGGAGGCATTCAAGCCCATTTTGGTTGGGAGGTTTTTTCTGCATGGGATAGTACGTTTTACGAAAAAATTGCTAATTCTGGCTACGAGATCCTAGAAAACCAGCAACCTGGCGCGAATGTTGCTTTTTTTCCCCTATTTCCCGTCGCCATTTATTTATTAAGCAAGCTCGGCATTTCTACCGCGATCGCAGGAACCCTTCTCAATCATCTGGCTTTTTTAGGAACCCTGGTGTTGGTCTATGATTGGGTGAAATCTTCCAACGGAATCCAGGCGGCACGGTGGAGTACGGCGGTTTTGGCCTGGTGTCCCCTTTCTCTTTTTTGCAGTGTGGTCTATAGCGAAGGGTTATTTCTGTTGTTTAGTACTGCCGCCCTCAGAGATTTTGACCGTCAATCCTTTTGGCGATCGGCTTTGTGGGGAAGTTTGGCAACCGCGTCGCGAGTGACAGGATTAGCTATTATTCCTGCCTTGTTATTAACCGCTTTTTTCCGAAAATACCCCTTATCTGCCTATCTTGCCAGCCTTAGTACGGCAACGGGAGTAATGGTTTATGGCATTTATTGTTGGTTCACCTTTGGCGATCCCCTCGCTTTTATTACGGTTCAATACAGTCAATGGGATCGGAGTCGGGGTTTGGATGGGGCAGAATGGTCACGGATGATTGTAGAAATTTTGGCAGGGGGAAGCAATTGGAATGCTGGTGGATTAAAGGATATTACTCATCCCTTAATCTTTGGGATAATTTGTTTATTGGGATGGTTGTTATGGAGATTTAAAGAAAAGATTGGCTCTAAATTTGTGGATTACGGCTACTTTTTTCTGTTTATGGTTTTGTGGATACTGGTGGGCGATCCCCTCCTTAATACGGTATCGGTTTTAGGCTCAATTTATTTACTCTGGAAATTGAGAAAAGACTTGAGCCTAGTGGTTGTGAATTACGGATTTTGTGGATTAGGAATGTTGATTGCTTCTGGAGGAACTTCTTCTTTGAATCGCTACGTTTATGGCATTATTTCAGCCAGTATTGCCTTTGGGTTTCTCCTATCTCGTCATCCTCGTTGGGGTTTTAATGTAATGGGATTTTTTGGATTATTATTAGTTTTAATGTCGGTTCGTTTTGCCCAACATTTATGGGTTGCTTAATATCTCTCAGAGATATAGCGATATTCACATTAGTAAAGTATTTCCAGTTTTTATATTAAATTCCTTGTCTCTCATTCAATTGCATACCGCTATCAGAGATTGAATTATTTTTTAATTCCCAAAGAGGTTGGAATTTGGGATGTTTTGATTTGATCAATAGAACTTTTTTCAATTTCTATACCTGTGCCTCCAATTTTAAGTTTCAAAAGTTGAGGCAGATATAAGCTGATCAGACTAAAGGTTAATGAACCGAAAGTTAATAGAAAATATTCTGTTGTATTAATTCTATTGGGTTCTGATGTTTTATTTACACCGATCTTTGTTTGAGATTGCGTAGAGTTTTTCGAGTTGGGAGATGCGTTTGGTTTTGGTGTTTGTATTGCTTGTGGTGATGGTTGAGAAACTGATACTTTATTATTCTGATTATTGCTTAAAAAAGGTTGCCAAAAGACTAGATTAGTTATCCCTAAAATAAGGATTGATGAAAACCATATAATTCCTGAACCGAAAATAGTGGTAAAGCTTTGGATTGTTTGAATTTCCATCTGTTTTTCAACTTTTTTATGTGCTGTGATTCCTTTATTATTTTCAGGATCTTTATCAATACATTTTGCAAAATCTCCCTGTGCTTCTAATAATAAATAGCTATCTTTTATTCCTACAGAATTTTCATAAATTTTCACTCTTGCGTAACCTCTTAAATAGTAAATTCCAGATAATTCTTTCTTATTAAGAATCTTAGATCCTTCTCGTTGATTACTAATTTTAATTGCTTTATCAAAATGCTTAATGGCTTGACTATAAAGATCTGATTCTCCTTCATCTCCCATTTCAACATAAACTTCCCCTAGTCCGATGTGAGATTCGACGTGACAGGGAGCAATACCTAAGATTTTACGATACTCACTTTCTGCCTGTGAAAGTTGTTTGAGTTTTAGATAAGCTTCAGCAAGTTTACTCCAAATATCGAGATCGTATGGCGCGATTTTAAGAGCTTTTTTAAAATAATCAGTCGCGTCTCTAAAGCTTTCTTTCCTAATAGATAGGGTTCCTAAACTGGTATAAATATCTGCAACATCACTCTCTTTTTCAAGGGCTTTTAAAAGGTAACTTTCAGCTTCTTGATACTCATCCATACTAAGGTGAAGTTTAGCTAGTGTGAGTAGAGTCGTTGTATCTTCTAATTTATTAAGTTCATCTTTCAAACAATTACGAGCTTTAAGATAATATTGTCTAGCTTTAACCAAACAGGACGGAGAAGAATCATCCACTTCTTGCTCTTTTTTATCAAGATAAAAATCGACTAACCTTGTCAAAATATCTATATTATTGGGATCAATTTCTAGTCCTTTTTTATATATATTTTCGGCTCGATCCAATTCGTTTAAATCTTCAAGTATACTGCCATAAATAAAGAAATGATCGGCATTTTTATCCTGTTCTGCTTTGGATTGTAAACCCTCATAAATTTCAGCCGCAGAATTCCACCTTTTTCGTGCATCTTTATAAGCACCTTGCCTCCAATAAACAAGAGCAATATTATAAGAAGAAAGAAAGTGATCAGAATTCTTGTCTAGAGCTTGATTATATTTTTTAATTGCCTCTTCATATTCATTGAGATTAAATAACGCATCTCCCCAGTCTGTTGTAAGCTTCAGCAACATAATCGAGATTAAGTTTTATTACCTCTTGATATTTAGTAATTGCTTCTTCATAGTTCTTGAGATTAAATAACGCATCTCCCCAGTCTGTTGTAAGCTTCAGCAACATAATCGAGATTAAGTTTTATTACCTCTTTATATTTAGTGATTGCTTCTTCATAGTTCTTGAGATTAAATAACGCATCTCCCCAGCTGATGTAAGCTTCCACATGATCCGATTGAAGGAGGATAGCTTGTTCATATTCTTCGCAAGCCTTCTCAAATTCCCCTTGCTTAAAAAACTCTTCTGCTAATTGAAAATGATCAGTCATTTTTATACCTTACTAACTCTAATTACTATTTTTTCACAAACATCTCTACTATAGCGGTATTCACATGAGTAAAGTATTCTCAATATTCATAAACAAGTCGTTTAAAAACCTTTTCCCTACCTCATTCCATTGCATACCGCCATAGAGCCTATTTTAAGTAAACAAATTGTCCATTATTACCATCCTTATCTACCTTCATTTCCGCAACATAAAAATCTTTTTGATTAACTTCCCCCGTCGGAGAAAAAGAAATCAATCCAATAGGCGTATCGTAGGTTCCTGTGAGTAATTGTTTATTTAAATCAGTGCGTAATTGCTCCAAGGAAAGATCTTTAATAGGAGTCTTTTTATCCAGAGCTTGCAGAGCTTCCACATAAACCTGTACGGCGGCGAAAGCTTGTGCGCTAAATTGGGGAGGCTGTTTTTTATATTGATTCAAATAAGTTTCACGAAAAGCCTCATTCACCGCATTTTTGTGAGCAGGACTATAGGCTTGGGCCACTAACACCCCATTACATTGAGTTTTACAGACCGCAAAAATATTAGAACTATTTAAACCATTCCCGCCAATAATTAAACCCTTGTAACCTAATTCTCGCAGTTGTCGGACTAAATTTCCGCCATCAGAGGCTAATCCAGAAATAATAATTAAATCGGGTTTAAGATTCAAAGCACTAGTCGCCTGGGTTTGAAAATCCGTATCGGTAGTTTGAAATTTCTGCACGGTAACCAGCTCTAGACCCTGATCTTTAACCGTTTTTTGAAAAACTTCGGTTTCCGATTTATTAAAGGCATCATTTTGAGCAAAGAAAACCGCCACTCTTTTAATATTAGGATTGATTTTCAAAGCCGCTTTGACCGAATTGGGCGCAACCACCGTCACAGGAGAAGACACACGGGCAATATAGTCTCCGATTTCGGGAATCCCTTTGGCCGTATTAGACGCGGCGATCACGGGAACTTTGGCACGTTCCGCAACGGGATCGGCACTAAACGCTTGCTGGGAAAGGGTTGGCCCGACAATACCAGCGACTTTATTTTGGGTGATCAGGGTTTGAAAAGCGTTGATTGCTCCTGCTTCATCTCCTCCTGTATCTTGTACAACTAATTTAATGGGGGTTCCATTGATGCCACCCTTGTCATTAAAGTATTTTTCGGCAATTTTGCTCCCTGCAACCCCTTCCTGACCTAAGAGGGCAACGTTACTGGTCTGGGCAAGGGCGATTCCAATGGGAATTTCCTTACTGCTTGTTTCGGTCGGCTGAGTGGTGGCTTTGGGACTGTTAGAAACCGTCGGAGTATTCTGACCACAGGCTGTGATTAGTAGGCTTGAAGCGGCTAAAAGGCTGGTTCCCAGGAGAATAAAACGTTTCATATATTTTCTTGATAAAATGCTTATAACTGTTTTCGGATTGATTGTACAGCATAATTACTTTTCTGTGAATGCGATCGCCTTTTTAACTTGAACCAGAAAGAATCGTTAGTCTTGAGAACCGACCCGAATCAGATCATCAATATTGACTTGCATGGTGCGACAGATTTGATCGAGGGGTAAATCATTGGCATCATGACCGAAGGGATTTTCGATTTCTACCCCAATTTCTTCAATCCCGAATACGGTAAACGCAATCACTCCCACAAATAAAGGAGTTAGCCAGCCTAAATTATTAATCAGTTCAAAGGGAGCCGTAAAACAATAGAGGAAAATTAATTGGCGTAAATGAATGATATAGGCGAGGGGAATGGGGGTTTTAAGAATTCTTTGACAAATACCTAAGACATCAACCATGCTGTCTAGTAATTTCAACATTGCTGATAATTGATAAGGATGAATGCGACCTTTTTCATATTTTTTTTGAAGATAATCTCCAATCCAAAAAGCAATTTCTAGCGGAGGATTATTCATGGTTTGGAGTTTTTCGTAATAGTCCTTGGGAAGAAAATCAGCAATTTCTTGACCAAGATTTTCGGAGCGTAAATGGAGTTTAGTTGCGATCGCAAAGGCCACTAAAAGCCGTAGAACAACAATTTTTTCCTGGCGATCAGTTGGTTCCTGTTCTCTGATCGCAATCCAAATAGAACGGGAAAGATTTCGCACGGTATTAATCAATGTTCCCCAGGCTTTACGACCTTCCCAAAACCTTTCATAGGCTGTATTTGTCCGAAAAACCAGTAATAAACCGATGACAATACTCGGCACAACTTGAAAAGACATAGAGAGTTTCCATCCAAGAAAATGACCGACCGTAACGGCGATCGCGAAAATCATACAAATAGCAACCCTGGGTAAAATTGCGGGAATGACCGATCCCTTAAAACCGAGAAGTCTAAACCAAGCAAAATGACTAGCAGAATCAGGAAAAAAAAAGGGTTTCACGATCAAAAAAATCTCAATAAATTTTGCTAAATCTACGTGATCGCCCTTCCTCGTCCTTAATTTCTTGAAAAAGAAGCGACCTTACCTATCTTATTAAATTGTTTGTAAAATTTTGTAAAATGAGAAGTGAGCCATTACAAACCACTCCTATCCATCTTTTTTTATTTCTATGGGATTCACTCCAACCTTATTACTGGGACTCAAAGCCGATCAATTTCGCCATCCCCTAGACCGAGAAGCCACTAACACCCTCAAACAATTACCTGGAATGGATTTAGCGGTGCGTAGCCTATTGGGTTCCGTTGCAGAACAGTTTTTTGCCCTCAATAATTTAGCCTCCAGTGTACGGATCAGTGAAAAGCAACTGCCCCATCTTCATCAATTATTATTAGATGCCTGTCGGGTCTTGGATCTAGAGCCGCCCGAAATGTATATCCAGCAAAATCCTGTCCCCAATGCTTATACCTTTGCAATGCGGGGAAAACAGCCTTTTATTGTGCTGCATACTTCTCTGATCGATATGCTGACTCCCGAAGAAATTCAGGCGGTGATCGCCCATGAGTTGGGCCATCTCAAGTGTGAGCATGGGGTTTATCTGACCTTGGCGAATATTCTAGTTTTAGCGGCAGGACTTTTGCCCAGTTGGGGAACGGTGGTAGCCCAATCTCTCCAGGGACAAATGTTGGAATGGGTGCGTTGTGCAGAATTTAGTTGCGATCGCGCGGCCTTATTAGCCGTTCAAGACCCCAAAATTGTGATGTCGGTCTTGATGAAATTAGCGGGAGGATCTCCGACCCTGGCTCCCCAATTAAATCTAGACGCTTTTATCGACCAAGCGAGGGATTACCATAGCATCAGTGATAATGAACTAGGCGCGATGCTCAAATCCATGCAAACTGAACAGTTGACCCATCCTGTCCCCGTTCTCCGAGCCAAGGAAATCGATCGCTGGGCCACGACCCAAGCCTATCAGGATCTTTTAAAAGGCGATCGCATCGGTTTACGGTCAAATAAGCTGGAGGATTCGGAAAAAGGCGGCTGGCGCAATTGGTAAGGTTTGGTATGGTTAGACAAGCCAAAATTAATCAAATTAGTTAAAATTCTAGTTGTTTCAATATGAAAAACGATGTCTAATAACTATCTTACTTTGTTAGTTGAAAACTCTGCTGATGCCCAATTGATTCAGTGGATTTTTCAGGCGGCGAAAATCTCTTCTGAGCAGATTGTTGTAACACCAATGAGAGGGAGACAAAATATTATTAAATTTGTCAATAATCTGGCCAAAATATAGCAAAAAATTATGCTGTACTGGTTAGTGTTGATCTGGAAAAATTTTGTGACTCTGATCTAAAATCAAAAATCGATAATCAATTTAATTCTTTTATAACCTTATTTTATGCAGTTCCTGATGTTACTTCTTGGTTATTTGCAGATAAAAAAACTGCGATAAAATATGTCAAGTCGGACTGGGGAAAAAAATTAATCGAAGACTTGCCTGCCCCAGATGAAATTTCGGACAATAAAAATAAAGCGATCGCGAAAGTGATATTTGGTGAAAAATATTCCGAATGGGACTTTTTAAAACATATCAATATTGATGAAGCAATGAAATCTTCTTCCTCTTTAAAAGATTTTATTGAAGGTATTAATAAGCTTTTAATACAGAAAGAAGATGTAGCTTCTAATATTAATCTAAAAGTTTTTGCTGGTTTAGTTAATGAAGTTGTACCATCAGATACTGTCCTTTGGAAAACATCCCAAGGAAGAACTTTAACTGCTGAAGAAATCTCTCATGAAATAGAATCAGGTTCAGAAATTGGTCTTCAATATGCTTCAGATGTCTTAAGAGTATCAAGAGATTTTCTCAAAAGTATGGCCAAAAGGAGAAATAATCAATGATTGTTTTTGTGCCTG
Organism: uncultured cyanobacterium; assembly: GCA_963807635.1. Taxonomy (GTDB): domain Bacteria; phylum Cyanobacteriota; class Cyanobacteriia; order Cyanobacteriales; family Microcystaceae; genus Snowella. The sequence goes on along the minus strand of CAWEDJ010000022.1, from coordinate 41,334 downwards.
CTTACGATGAAGCGACTCAATCTAATTTTAATCTTGCTCAAACCTTCAAATTCCCCTCTAATTTTGTTATTCTCCTTGAAAAACAGGCAACTAGAGATAATTTATTGGATTTTTTGAAGAATACTGACTCACCTCTTTTTGCAATGTCACATGGTGACACTAATATCTTACGCGCTCAAGATAGTCAAATTGCATTATCTATTGACGATGCTTTCATTTTAGAGAAACGAAGTGCTTATATTTTTGCTTGTCATACCGCCGTAGAATTAGGAGAAAGTGTCGCAAAACAGGGAGGAATTTGGTGGGGATATTCAGATGCAATAAACTGTTATGTTGATGAACCATTCTCATTGCAATTATTTGCGGATACTTTTTTATTAATTTATGAAAACTTTCCTCAAGCACAAACTCAAGCAGAAGTTCAAGATTTATTAGAAAAAATTAGACAGAAATGTGAAGAGATTCAAGATCAACTCAATTACCAATTCTATGACAACTTAGCAGAAGATATATCAATAAGTCAGATGTTTGGCGTGATAACGACTTTTATCCATATTTGGCAAAGATTGAGAGTTTGGTTACCTGGACTAAATCAGCCTGAAAAACATTCCCATGCTCCGCCTCCTGTTTTACCTTGGAGATAAAGATCTATTACTCATTCATTTATCGAACAAGCCGTAATTTCTACTTTTAAAATGTTCACCTTTGCCAAGCCTTTTTATCCCCTCGTTTTAGCCGCCACTCAATCCAATCCCGAATGGGGTCATCGCCAAATGATCAAGACGCTCCAAGGTTTTGATCGCCTCAGTCGAGAGGGTCGGGGACAATGGATTCTGGATCAATTAGCGCACTCTTTTTGCCAAAACGATCAAAGACTTTCCCAAGACATTTGGGGGTTAAATTTTCCCAATATTTTAGGATTATCTGCGGGCTGTGATAAAGATGCAGAAGCCGCCGCGATTTGGCCCGATTTAGGATTCGGATTCGCTGAACTAGGGGGCGTAACGCTTCATGCTCAAGTAGGAAATCCCCAACCGCGTTTATTTCGTTTGCCGTTGGATCAAGCGGTCTTAAATCGTCTGGGTGGGAATAATCTGGGCGCAGAGGTGATGGCGAAAACCTTGCAGGAAACCTGGCATAATCATCGTCGCTCGATTCCCATTGGCATAAACCTGATTAAATCCAAGATTACTCCCCTAGAAGCCGCCGCTGAAGATTATATCGGCAGTTTTCAGTATTTAAAAGACCTAGCCGATTATTTTGTGATTAATGTGAGTTCGCCTAATACGCCTGGATTGCGATCGCTGCAAGGATCGGAGGAACTCAAAAAAATCCTGAAGGGGTTACAGTCAGTCAATCAAGGAGAAAAAAGATTACTCATTAAAATTTCTCCCGATCTAGATGAAGTCGCGATTAGGACGATCATTGATCTCGCCAAAACCTATCAACTATCAGGCATTGTGGCGACTAATACGACGATTCAACGAGAAGGATTAAAAACGCAAATTCTACCCAAAACAGGCAATAAAATCCAAGAAGAAGCGGGAGGACTGAGTGGGATGCCCCTACGTCAACGTTCTACGGAAATCATCCGTTTTATTTATCAACAAACCCAGGGTAGTATTCCTATTATTGGTATTGGGGGCATTTTTACGGCGGAAGATGCCTGGGAAAAAATCACCGCAGGAGCGAGTTTACTACAAGTTTATACAGGCTGGATTTACCAAGGCCCTTGGATGGTCAAGGACGTTTTACAAGGATTAGGAAATAGGTTAACAGACCATAATTTGACTCATATCTCCCAAGCCGTAGGAATTAATGCCAATCTCTAAGGATTACTAAAAAAATAGCCGATTTTCTCTCAAAAGTCCCTTGGCTTTTCTGACTGGGAGCCATGAATGTCAATAAATTTAGATAAACTTAAGACTTAAAGTAAAGATTAAAACCTAATTTTTTTTCAGATAGCGATAGACTATTTAGGGGTCGCACTTCCGCGATCGCAAGATTCAAACTGAAATACTGAAATAAGGAGCCAAGCTTCCATGTCAGACTTAAATCGTGGCATCATGAAATTCGATGGAGCCGACAAACCCGCGATCGTCGTTATTTCTTCTGTCGTCGTCCTGGGTGGCATTGTTGCCCTAGTCGTTTGGGCATTAAAAGTTGCCTACGTTGTCGGTTAATATTTGGATGATTTAGATTGTTTTTTTGTCAAATAAAGTAGATTGCCATGTGACAACGCAATGGTGTAGGGGCTGATATCTATTCACCCCTATAACTTTATCAAAACAAAAAATGCTGTATTTAAACCAATATCAAAATCTTTTCAGCAATATTAGTTGCGATCGGGATTACAGATAAACGATTCCCTTTTTTGACGACTAATAGTTCTTCTGGTCTAAAGGTTTCTTTGAGCTTATCTAAAGAAATGATCTGGGGAAACGCTCGAACAAACTTTACCTTCACGGTCTGCCAACGGGGATTTTCAGAAGACGATTTGGGATCATAGTAATCGCTCTGGGGATCAAATTGAGTGGGATCAATGACGTTATTTTCGATGACTTCCATCAGTCCGACAATGCCAGGCGGTTTGGTGTTGGAATGGTAAAAAAACACCGAATCACCGATCGCCATTGTCCTCATAAAATTGCGAGCTTGATAATTTCGCACGCCTTCCCAGAGCGTTTGTCCCTCTTTTTTCAGATTGTCTATACTATAGACCTCTGGTTCAGATTTCATTAACCAATAATTCATCGATCTCGTGATTCAAATCTCAGGTTTTTATAACACAACCAATCATTTTCCCTACTCTGGTTCCTTCGTCATTCGGGAGAAAGGATTATTTTTAGTCTTCTCGAACACCCTATTAAGCGATCGCTGAAATCCAGTTTGCATTGAAGTAGAGGAAGAGGAAAACAACGCCACAGTATGGTTTCGTAAAAAAGTCAAGGTCACAGGGGAATTGCGAGAATAGACTGCCAAACTGACGGTAAATAAAAATGTTGTTGTTAATAAGCCGAATCGTTTCATCGTCTCAATCCTCACGAAAACTCCACCATTGCAGTCTATACTAACAACAAATCCAACAATCTTAAGATATTATGGATTCCTTAAGGAACAAAATCTGATTTTAATATTTTATGGAACAGCAAAAAGAAGATGTCGAGATTATAGAAACCTCTGCTCTGTTGATCTGCTACGGTTTCGATCTGCGGGGGTTAACGCCCCAGGGATTGATCGAAGAGTGGCTGAAGAGCTATTCTCCTCTGTGGATTCGGTGGGCAGTGGTAGAGGCTCTCTATCAAGGTCGTTACAAAGCTATTTCCGTTGAACATTTACTTAACTTTTGGTCACGGCGAGGAGAACCTAGTTTTCGCTTTAGTAGTGAGTTTGAGCGACTCATTACCCATAATCTACCGAAAAGTTATAAAGCAGACTTAGATTTGACCGTTAAATCGGAGGACGATGAAATTGTTTTATCAGTTCCCCCAAAATTCTCCCTACCTAGTTTTCCCTCACCACCACCGTTGTTGGAACCCATTCTTAATCAAGTTTCTAGTGTTATTTCCGAGGATGAGCCACTAGAGGGAATTTTTAGTGAACCTGTTGCGGTTGAGGAGTCAGAAAACTTCATTGGGATAGAGGCGGCTAACCAAATTAGCCCTTTAAAAACGCGGTCAATTCACCGATTTATTCCCGTTTTAGAAGAATCGGATCTATTGGGTAAATTGAGGATGGTTGTTCGTCGAGAATTGGCACAAAGTATGGCTTAGCAATTTTTAAACATTTAATCCTGTCTATCTAATCATTATTCCAAGTGGCGATCGCCACCTATTCCTGCTGAAACTTTTCTTTACGATAAAACGAGATTAGGAGATTCAACCGATTGGCGGCGGGGAATTTCGTAGGTTAAAAAATCGTAGGCCAGCATGGTTTGCGGAAAAATCGCCCTAGCTTCTGTGAGTAAATTATCTAGTTGTAGAGCATTCCCTGGAGCATAGCGGGGGCTGAAGTGGGTCATGATCAACTGTTTGCTTTGAGCCGCTAGAGCAACTTGGGCGGCCATGGTTGAAGTGGAATGCAGGCGATCAAAGGCTAATTGGGCATCTTGATGAGCAAAAGTCGCTTCGTGAATTAAAACATCAACGTCCTGGGCCAAATTAATCGCCGATTCACAAAAAACCGTATCAGTGCAGTAGGCAAATTTTCGACCCGTTTCAGTGGGTTCACACAAATCTGTTCCCTGAATGCGTTGACCGTCGGGAAGTGTAACCGTTTCACCCCGTTTGAGTTTGCCATAGAGCGGCCCAGAAGGAATACCCAACGCGATCGCCTTTTCCACATTAAATCTACCAGGGCGGTCTTTTTCTGAAATACGATAACCGTAGGCGGGAACGCGATGTTTTAGCAACTCACAGTGGACTTGAAATTCTTCGTTTTCATAAACCAATCCTGATTCCTGGATCGTATGAACTTTTACGCCTTGGGAAAGATTGGTGTAGGAATATTTAGCACAGGCTTTGAGATAGTCCGCCAAGCCCGATGGCCCATAGATATTTACATCTTGCCCCGTCCCCGCGAGTCCACAACTGGCAGCAGTCCCATTAAACCGAAAATATGATCCCCGTGGAGATGGGTGATAAAAATACGGGTAAGTTGGGAACTTTTGACATGACTACGAAGAAGTTGGTGTTGGGTTCCTTCTCCACAGTCGAATAACCAGACTTCGGCCCGTTGGGGGAGTCTGAGGGCTATGCTGGAGACATTTCCGCGATCGCGTCGGCACACCAGAACTCGTTCCTAAAAAAGTAATCTCCACAATGGTTAAAGTTACAGCTAAATTTTCTTGAATTTCGGTTTTGTATTGCGGTTTTTGTTGTGACCGACTTTCCTAGTGTAGCCTGATTCAAGGGATTATTCTTTAACCTATTTCCAAGCAAAAGGATAAAATTAAACAGGTCTGATTTTTCTGATCTTTTCCCCTTCTTTCCCCAAAAGCCAATGACAAATACCGCTTCCCCTAAATCCAGTTGGTTTGAGCAGGTACAACAGCGCATAGAAGCACTTCCCGCCCCTAAAACTGAGGAATCCATTGTTTTTCGGATTTTAGTCCAAGCCTTAGTCATTGTCGGGATTATTGCGACCGATGTTGCCGCCCAAACGGATTGGAGTCTTTGGGCCGTTCCCCTCAGTATTATTGGGGCTGTTTTTAGTTGGTATCGTCGGAGCTATCGCAACATTACCCTCAAATTCTTGCTGGCGATCGCGATGTTGGGGGTTCTCTTTCTTTTCTTGAGTAATCTCGTCGAGAATTTAAACGATAGTCGCACGACCCTCGCAGGATTGTTGGTACAGTTGCAGGTCGTTCATAGTTTTGATTTGCCCCGCCGTAAGGATTTGGGCTATTCAATGGTGATTGGTCTAATTTTGCTAGGGGTTGCGGGAACGGTTTCCCAAACCATGGTCTTTGCGCCCTGGTTACTTCTCTTTTTGGCGATTGCGTTACCTGCCTTGGTATTAGACTATCGCTCTCGTTTGGGATTAGAAAGAATTGATCAGGAAATTCCCTGGTTTTCAGGTAAAAAAAACAAAGAAAAAAGTCAAAAAGTATGTTATCAAACCCTTTATCCCAAACGATTAATCGTTATTTTGGGGATCACCCTCGCGTTGGGACTGGTCTTCTTTGCCATTATGCCCCGTTTTCCCAGTTATCAACTCCAGAGCTTTCCCGTTGGCGGCCCGACTGATATCAAAGACAGACAATTTGACAATAAAAATAAGGATTTAATTAATCCTGGCTACGTCAAGGAAGGTAAGGAAGGCAAGGGAGGTAAGGGACAAGGGGGAAATAGTCCAACACGTGGAGCAGGTTTAATGGATGATACGTTTTACTACGGCTTTAATAGTAAAATGAATCAAAATTTGCGGGGAACCATGAAACCCCAAGTCGTGTTGCGGATTCGTTCCCAGGCTCCTGGATTTTGGCAAGCCCTCTCCTTTGATCACTACACAGGGCAAGGTTGGGAGATTAGCGGGGATCAAAATATTGAGACGGTTCGGCGATCGCCCTGGTCGTACCGATTTGATTTGTTTCCTAATTCTGGCTTTGGGGAAAGTAAACGAATTATCCAGACCTATACAGTGGTTAAAGAGTTGCCGAATGTGATTCCCAATTTAGCTGTCCCTAAGTCGATTTATTTTCCAACGAAAGAAATTGGTTTAGATCAAAATAATAGTCTGCGATCGCCTGTGGGATTGGTAGAGGGTCTGACCTATACAGTGATTTCTGAAGTCCCTTACCGCGATCGCACTGCATTGCGTCAAGCTCCCTACCAATATAGCGAGGGAATCAAAAAACGTTTTTTACAAATTCCCCCTGAAATTAACGATAAAGTTCGTAAAAAAGCCATTGAATTACTCTCTAAATCGCCCCAGCCCATTCACTCAGTCTATGAAGCGGCTTTATTTTTAACCCAATCCCTCAAGCAAAATTACACTGTCCGTACGGATTTGCCCTATTTTGACAAAGAAGATGATTTAGTCGAAGCCTTTTTATTCAAATATCAAGGCGGCTATCCCGACCATTTTTCAACAGTCTTAACCGTGATGTTGCGCTCCATCGGTATTGCGTCCCGTTTAACGGCGGGTTTTGCCCCAGGTCAATTTAATCCTTTTACGGGATACTATTTAGTGCGAAATACGGATGCCTACGTTTTGACAGAGGTTTATTTCCCCCGTTATGGTTGGTTTGCTTTTGATCCCGTTCCTGGCCACGACTTATTTCCCCCGTCCTTTGAAGATGAAGGAAACTTTGGGGTCTTAAAACAACTTTGGAATTGGGTAGCGGGATGGTTGCCTTCCCCTGTGACGAATTTTTTCAGTTTGTTTTTTACTAATGTACTCCAGGCTTTCTTTGGCTTTTTGGGTTGGCTCTGGCGTTTTATTTCAGGCAGTTTACTGGGAGCGTTATTAGGTTTAATCGGTGCGATCGCGGCAGGATTTTTAGGCTGGCTCGGTTGGCAACAGCTAAAAAATTGGCTCTATCGTCGTCGATTGGCTAAATTACCGCCCATGTCTCGGCTTTATCAACAATTATTAAAATTACTCAAAAACCAGGGTTATCCGAAAAACTTTGCCCAAACGCCGATGGAATATCTGGACTCTTTACGGGAAAAATTATCGACAGAACGATTAGAAATTATCGAAGAAATTTCTTTGGCCTATGTGAGTTGGCGATATGGAGAACAGACTCCTAATCTTGAGTATTTACAAAAACAATTGAATGCTTTAATTCGGAGTATGGAACGGGAAAAATCCTTACATTTTTTGACTAAATCTCGTTGAAAATTTTAAAATAATGGGCATTTAGATAAATAACTAAAATTGTTATTTGCGGAGTCAGCATTTCACAAAATATTCGTAGGGGCGAATTGCGTTCGCCCTTTTTTCAACTGTTTTTCATCACAAAACATTTAATGACACAATATATTATGTCCCTACCATTTTGTTTTTTGTTATAAACTAATTCGATTTATTCTATCCGTGAAAATAAAACCTTTTTTAACGTATTTAACTTCTTTTTTGCCTGGTATTCATCCTTTACGAGCCTATCAATCCGCTTGGTTACGCAATGATGGATTAGCAGGAATAACCGTTGCGGCCTATCTCATCCCCCAATGTATGGCCTATGGAGAATTAGCAGGAGTTCAGCCTGTAGCGGGTTTGTGGGGAATTTTACCCTCTATGCTGATTTATGCTCTTTTTGGGTCGTCTCTTCAACTTTCTGTCGGCCCTGAATCTACGACTGCTGTAATGACCGCCGTTGCGATCGCGCCTTTAGTGGCCCGTAGTAATGCCAGTTATCCGCTCTACACCAGTTTATTGGCAGTTTTAGTCGGGGTTATTTGTCTCATTGGCTACTGGGCAAGATTAGGCTTTTTGGCAGATTTACTCTCGAAACCGATCCTGGTGGGTTATATGGCGGGAGTCGCCATTATTATGATTTCAGGACAGCTAGACAAAATTAGCGGCATCAAGATTGAATCAGAAACCGTTTTAGGAGAATTTCAGGGATTTTTTTACGGTTTTGATCACATTCACTGGCTAACGTTTGGCATGGGAATCGGGGTTTTAACCTTTTTATTACTAGTCCAACACTATTTTCCCAATGCTCCTGCTCCCCTCTTGGCCGTATTACTCGCGACGATGATGGTAGCGATTTTCCATTTGGAACGCTATGGAGTAGTGATTGTGGGAGAAATTCCTTCAGGATTACCTGATTTTGTGAGCTTTCAGGGAATAACGTTTAAAAATATTACTTCGTTGCTGAGGGTCCGCCTTAGGGATTGCGATCGTAGGTTATTCCGATAATGTGCTAACGGGACGAGCCTTTGCAATCAATCATAGTCATAAAATTAATGCGAATCAGGAGTTGCTGGCCTTGGGATTTTGCAATTTAGGAACAGGTTTTTTGCAGGGTTTTCCCGTCAGTAGTAGTGGGAGCCGCACCGCGATCGCCGATTCGTTGGGCAGTAAAACCCAGGTTTATTCCTTAGTTGCAGGCTTCTGTGTCGTTTTAGTGTTGTTATTTCTGCGGCCCTTATTGGCTCTTTTTCCCAAGGCGGCTTTGGGGGCGATCGTCATTTATGCGGCATTGAAGCTCATTCGACTGTCGGAATTTCGGCGGTTGCAATCTTTTAAGCGTAGTGAGTTTATGTTGGCGATCATTACCACCGTTGGCGTATTGGGGACAGATATTTTACGAGGAGTTGCGATCGCGGTGGCTTTGTCGGGAATGGAGCTTTTTGCCCGTGTTGCCCGTCCCCACGCGGGAGTTTTGGGAGAAGTGCCGAATCTGCCTGGATTTCATACCATTAATGATTGGCAAAATGCAAAAACGATTCCTGGTCTAGTGCTTTATCGTTACGATGCCCCTTTATTTTTTGCGAATGCCGAAAATTTTAAAAATCGGGCTTTACAGGCGATCGCCTCAGAAACCGATCCTGTCCAGTGGTTTATTTTGAACACAGAAGCCATTATTGAAATTGATATTACTGCCGCCGATATCTTGGAAGAATTACGTCAAGAATTAGCAAAAAAAGGGATTATTTTCGGTTTAGCTAAGGTAAAGCAGGAACTCTATGCCCAATTAAGAAAATCAGGCTTAGTTGATCGCCTTGGGCCTGACCATATTTATCTCACTATTCACGAAGCGATCGCGGCCTTTGAGAGTCGGGATCATTTAGGTTAAATCGCATCAAAGATTACGAATAATTCCAGTGTTTTAGATTATCCTAAAAATGGCGATCGCGATTAAAAAATCCATCCTAAACCCCCTCTAGTTTGAGAACTAAAGTTTTTTGCCCCCCCAGCCCCCCAACTTTGGGGGGAGAGTTTATAACCTTTCTGAGTTCAAAGTCCCCCAGAATTGGGGGATTTAGGGGGCGAGCTTCAAAACTAAGGGTTTCAATTTAGGCGCGGTTTTAAGTCTGCATTAGCAAAAATCGAACGCTAACCGAATCGCTGAAAATTTTATCTCAACGCAATTTAAGCGCAATTTAAACGTAACCTTACACCTCCATGACCAACCCCATTTGGCTGTATGACACTACCCTCCGAGATGGCGCACAACGCGAAGGCATATCCCTGTCCTTGGAAGACAAATTAAAAATTGCCCGCAAACTCGACCAAATGGGAATTCCTTTTATTGAAGGGGGTTGGCCAGGCGCGAATCCCAAGGACGTACAATTTTTTTGGCAATTACAGGAACAACCCCTCACCCAAGCCGAAGTGGTGGCTTTTTGTTCCACTCGTCGCCCTAATCGCAAAGCTGAAGAAGACCGAATGCTTCAAGCAATTCTGTCAGCAGGAACTCGTTGGGTCACGATTTTTGGGAAATCCTGGGATCTGCACGTCATTGAAGGCTTAAAAACGACCCTAGAAGAAAATTTAGCCATGATTTCGGATACGATCGCCTACCTACGGAGTCAGGGCCGACGGGTGATCTATGATGCGGAACATTGGTTTGATGGTTATAAACACAATCCCGAATATGCCCTTTTAACCCTAAAAACGGCAAAAGAAGCGGGGGCAGAATGGCTCGTTTTTTGTGATACCAATGGCGGAACCCTTCCCCAGGAAATTAGCCAAACGGTTCGAGAAGTAGGGGAAACCATCAAGGAATGGGACACAGATCAAACTTTACCCAAAATTCAACTAGGGATTCATGCCCACAATGACGGAGGAACGGCGGTGGCTAATTCCCTCAGTGCGGTGTTAGAAGGGGTCAGGATGATCCAGGGAACGATCAACGGTTATGGAGAACGGTGTGGTAATGCCAATCTCTGCACAATCATCCCTAATTTACAACTAAAAATGGGCTATAATTGCCTAGAACCCGAAAAATTAACCCAATTGACGGATACAAGTCGATTGATCAGCGAAATTGTCAATCTCGCGCCCGATGACCACGCGCCCTTTATTGGTCGTTCTGCCTTTGCCCATAAGGGGGGAATTCATGTTTCTGCGGTGCAACGCAATCCCCTCACCTATGAACATATTCAACCCGAAGCGATCGGCAATAAACGGCGTATTGTGGTGTCAGAACAGGCGGGTTTGAGTAATATTCTCTCGAAAGCTCAACTCTACGGGCTGAAGCTCAGTAAAGAAGATCCTGCATGTCGGCAAATTCTAGATAAATTAAAGATTTTAGAACAGGAAGGTTATCAGTTTGAGGCGGCAGAGGCCAGTTTTGAATTATTAATGCACGAGGCAATGGGAAAACGTCAGCCCCTCTTTTTGATCAAGGGTTTTCAGGTGCATTGCAATCTCTTGCAGGCCGAGATCCTTCCCTACAGCAACGCGATCGCGACGATTAAAGTCACAGTCAATAACGAAGATATTTTAGAGGTCGCTGAAGGAAATGGCCCTGTTTCTGCCTTGGATCGGGCTTTACGAAAAGCTCTTGTCCGTTTTTATCCCCAAATTGCGGATTTTCATCTCACGGATTACAAGGTGAGAATTTTGGATAGTGGCTCTGGCACTTCAGCTAAAACCCGCACCTTGGTTGAATCCAGTAACGGGAAGGAACGATGGACGACAATCGGCGTTTCGGGCAATATTTTGGATGCCTCCTATCAGGCGGTTGTGGAGGGCATTGAATACGGTTTGCGTTTAGTGACCTGCGCGATTTGCGTTTAAGTTAGCAATTTTTCAAACCCTCCATTGTATTGCAGTCAAATTCAAGTCATTCTAACCATTGTAAAACCCGATTCCATCGCTAGTAAGGCTCCGCGACGCTGGGGTTTGAGGGGACGGGTCGGACTGTGGTGTTGTAACTTCACTTGAGAAAGGACGGTGGCCAATACTAACTTCATCTCAAATTGGGCCAGAGCAACACCGATACAACGACGACTTCCCGCCCCAAAAGGAATAAATTCATAAGGAGAAAATTGACGATTTAAAAAGCGATCGGGTTTAAACTGTTCAGGTTCGGGATAAATATCGGGACGACGATGGGTGAGATAAATAGAGCCAACGACAACGGATTCCGCTTCGAGGTCGTATCCCAGCAGAGAGACGGGTTCTTTCGCTAATCGGCAGAAAGTCAGCATTCCCACAGGATAGAGTCGCAAGGTTTCATTACAAACCGCAGTAAGATAGGGCAATTTAAAGATCGTAATCGGATCAGGGGAAGAGCCAAGACTGGTTAATTCTTCCGTCAACTTTTGATATACGTCAGGGTGTTGATGAATGAGATACAATGCCCAACTTAATGCCGTAGCCGTTGTTTCATGGCCAGCAAAGAGGAGCGTCATCAATTCATCTCGCAATTCCTCATCGGTCAGGTTTTCTCCTGCTTCATCTGTTGCGGTTAATAAGAGGTTTAAAATATCAATGCGGTTAGGATCGGGATTGGCACGCCGATCGCGGATTTCCGCATAGATCAATTCATCGCAACTTCTTTGCTGAGACATAATACGACCCAGGGACTCCATTGTCCCCAATCTTTTCGCAAAAAAGGCAAAAATATAAAGGTTGAACCTAACCCTGTTGCGGTCATTTCAAATCGTTTGACTAAAGCTCTTTTTAATGTCTCTAGGCGATCGCCTTCTTGGAGACCAAATACGGCTTTTAAAATGACTCTTAGGGTTATTTCCTGCATGGATTCGCGGACATCAAAGGGATCGCCAAGTTTCCAATTTTCTATAACTTTTTCGGTTATTTCTTGGATGATTTGTCCATAACTAAACAGGCGATCACCATGAAAAGTTGGCATTAATAACTTGCGACGACTGTTATGTTCGGGATCGCTAAGTAAGATCAAAGAATTAGGCCCCAACAAAGGACGAGCGACTTCATTCAATGTCCCTGGGGCAGTAAAGGCGGGAGTCGTTAAAATTTCTTGCAAACCCTGGGGACTACTTACCATTACACAGGGTTTTCCCGTAAAATAGCTCTTAAAAACGTCCCCAAAAGCCTGACTATTGCGTTCCATATAGTCCAACGGATCTCTTAACCATTGGATTAATTGTACAAGGGGATTAGTTTTCGGGCCAATGAGAGCAGACATACAAGACTCCAGTAAGAGGATTACTTAATTTAGCATTCCATCTGGCCAACGTTTTACTACCATGATGAATCAAGCCATTGTACCGATGTTGATGTTTTAAGCGATCGCTGTGAAGTATTTACGCTATTTGCAATCATCGGTTTGGGGCTGGATAAAGGTTCATCACCCGATTTTAGGATCGCCACTTATTCACCAGGAACACGGATTGAATGGATTACGCTGATTTCTCGGATTTTTTTTGATTACGTTGATTGAAAATTATAACTGCAATCTATGTAATCCTAAAATCTGTCTTAATCCGCGTTCTAGGTTCTAATTAATCGTTTAAAGGTTAGACTTTTACTGCCAAAGTTGATCAATAATCCGACTTCTAATTTATACACTTTTAGGTAGTTTAATGCTTGGGCAAGATGGACATCTTCTAACTGGATAACGGCTTTTAGCTCGACTAATACTTAATCTTCTACGACGAAATCTGCCCGACGAGTTCCAATGGGTTGGGGTAAGTCTTTGTAATAAATAGATTGTTCTATTTCACGCTGAAAAGTTAAGCCTGCTTGGTGCATTTCATACTGTAGGGCGCGTTGATAGATGACTTCTTGGAAGCCGTTACCGAGGAATTTATGGACTTCAAAGGAGGTTCCAATGATTTTTTTAATGTGGTTAAAGAGTTATTCAAGTAAGAAAAAGTAGCGTGCTTATTAGGAATATGTTCCAAGCAATCAAATCTATTCTTTGGTAACGATAGTTTCTATCACTTCAATTCTTTCTTTTAATCCTTTTATTTCTTTTTTTTCAAAAAGTCTTTTTGTTACGAAATAAACAGGAGTCACTCCACTAATTACAGCCAATGAGCCAACAACTCCTACAGGTAAGCTGTTTATCTTGTCAGTTTTTATGGTGTTTTCTGCATTGACTTTATGAGGGGGAATTAGATTTTTATCTAAACTCTGGCCTGAGCCTTCTTTTTGTTGAATCAAAGTTACAGACTCTGATCTTTTACTTGATGCATCTTGGATACAAGAACTTTGTCCAAAAATATTTGTATTTGTACAGTTTATAATGTTTCCTCTTGCATGTTGCTCAAGATGCTCAATTCTTAATGCGCTAGACGTTTGTGGATATATTAAAAAAGTCACTATAACAACAATAGAGATAAGAAATATCCTGAGAGTTTTAGAAAGAAACATACTTAAAATCCTATTTACTTTTGTGATTCACTATTCTCTTGTTTTGAATCTTTTGATTCGTTAAAAAATCTTTGAACTAAACTGACAGCACCATAAGTAGCACCACCGACAGCAACTGCCCCAAGAACAGGTAAGGCGGCGGCTACAGTAAGTCCAGCGGCCATGCCACCACCCGCAATCGTGCCTAGTGCGGCCAAACCAGAAGTCAGACCTGCTGCACTAAGTCCAGCAGTACCAGCCGCAGAGACAAAAGCTATCGAGCCAACAGCCCCAGCGGCAGTACCAGCCGCAGTACCAGCAAGTGCGCCGACTAGAGCCTCTTTTGAGGGGCCTTCATTAAAGTGGTTTATTATGTTGCCAGTAGCGTTTTGTTCTATCTGCATAGTTTCTTCAGCTAATGCAGGCAATGGAGACACCCATAACATCAATACAATACAGATTAAAGAAACTAGCCTTAAAAAGAGTTCTTTAATCGATTTGTCAAAGCCATTACTTAAGTACATATTCATTGTTTAATAGTTCCTCGCTGTGTTGTGAACTTAATATGATTTGAACCAGGAACACAGTCTAATTGCCAGCCGTATAGGGGAGAGACGAAATGCAACGCGCCAGCATCATAGATATTGTGAATCATTATAGCAACCATAAAATAAAAAGGGAAGACTAAACAGCCTCCCTTAAATATTCGTAAACAAACTAATCAACTAAACCGAGGCTAAAGTTTTCTCCTCCGCTAAAATAGCATCAGGATTAGCCTCTGGTGAACTTGCTTCCGAAGGGGGAACCGCTTGCCAGAACTTACCTAAATAGTCAGTCCAATTCGCTAAAATACGCTTACCTTTAGGACTGCCCGTATGTTCAACATGAGACACAATTAACGACTTCAATTGCTCCTCACCCGCGATCGCAATTACCCGTTGAAGTTTGATGATTTCAGAATTGATTTTTTCGGGCAAACTGTTATCTTCATCCAGAAAATAAGCCAATCCCCCCGTCATTCCTGCTCCCACATTCCGCCCGACTTTACCGAGAACAACGACGACACCGCCTGTCATATATTCGCAACAGTGATCGCCTGCCCCTTCAATGACCGCTTGACCGAGAGAATTCCGCACAGCAAACCGCTCTCCCGCCTGACCATTCGCAAACAGTTTACCGCCCGTTGAACCATAGAGACAGGTATTACCGATAATCACGTTATCTTCAGGGGCATATCCTGCATCTTTGGGGGGAAGAATGACAATTTCGCCGCCGTTCATGCCTTTACCCACATAATCATTGGCTTCTCCTTGCAAATGGAGGGTGACACCGTTGATATTAAAAGCTCCAAAACTTTGACCCGCCGCACCTTGGAAATTGAGGGTAATTTCTCCTTCAAAACCATTGTTGCCGTAGCGTTTCGCAATTTCTCCTGCTAGACGAGTTCCCACCGAGCGATCGGTATTAACCAACTTATAGCTTTTGAACACCTGAGTTTGATGGGTCAAGGCTTCTTGAATGTCGATATCAGCTAGAATTTCATCATCTAAAACGGGGCCATTACTGTGGACTTTTTCATGATTTAGCCATGCTCGATGTTCTTTGACGTTGGGCAGATTGAGCAGACAATCTAGGTTCAGCGCGTGGGTTTTGGTCAAATTGATACCCGATCGCACCTTTAATAAATCGGCACGGCCAATGACATCATTTAAACTGCGATAACCGAGGTGGGCGAGGAGCGATCGCAATTCCTGGGCGATGAAATAGAAGAAATTGACCACATTTTCAGGAACGCCACTAAACCGAGCGCGTAACCGTTCCTGTTGAGTCGCCACCCCGACGGGACAATTATTGGTATGGCAAACCCGCGCCATAATGCAACCTTCGGCGATCATGGCAACGGAACCAAAGCCAAATTCCTCGGCTCCCATTAAGGCCGCCATCAACACATCCCAACCCGTTTTCAGACCGCCATCAGCCCGTAATAAAACGCGATCGCGGAGTTGATTTTCCACTAACACTCGATGAACTTCGGTAACACCCAATTCCCAAGGCGATCCCGCGTGTTTGATGGAACTCAAGGGTGAAGCTCCTGTTCCGCCGTCATGGCCTGAAATTTGGATGATGTCTGCGTTAGCTTTGGCGACTCCTGCCGCGATCGTGCCGATGCCGATTTCAGCCACGAGTTTAACGGAAACTTGAGCAACGGGATTAATCTGGTGTAAATCAAAGATTAATTGCGCTAAATCTTCAATGGAGTAAATATCATGGTGGGGAGGCGGAGAAATGAGGGTTACTCCTGCTTTAGAACGGCGCAACATGGCAATATAGGAACTCACTTTCGGGCCAGGCAATTGTCCCCCTTCCCCAGGTTTTGCCCCTTGAGCCATCTTAATTTCTAGCTGTTGCCCACTCATCAAATATTCAGGCGTTACCCCAAAGCGTCCTGATGCGATTTGTTTAATGGCAGAGTTGGCCGTGTCTCCATTGCGTAATCCTTTTAAATGGGGCAATGTTGCCGAATTTCCTTCGCTATCCACATCATCCAGCGTTAAATAACGAACAGGATCTTCTCCCCCTCCCCTGAGTTGGATTTGGCTCCCAATCGATTCATGGCGATCGCCAGAGTTTCATGGGCTTCACGGGACAATGCACCGAGGGACATTCCGCCTGTACAAAAGCGTTTAACAATATTTTCGACAGATTCAACTTCTTCCAGGGGAATGGAGTCACGGTCAGAATTCAAGTCTAATAAATCTCGCAAAGCAGTTACAGGACGACCTTCTAGATGCTTGCGATAAACTTCATAGTGGTTATAAGCTTCTTCGTTGCCCCCCTTATCAAGGGGGGTTAGGGGGGATCGAAACGTCTGAACAGCCTTATGTAAAGCCTTGGACATTGCGGGAGAATTCATGTGATATTCCCCACTCGGACGGTAATTCACAAAACCGTAGTTTTCCAGTTTTTTCGTCGTCAAACTAGGGAAAGCCTTGGCATGGAAGGTCATCACCTCTTGAGCAACTTCTGATAGATTTAAGCCGCCGACTCGACTGGTGGTTCCTGCAAAGGCTAATTCCACTAATTCAGGCCCTAGACCGATCGCCTCAAAAATTTGCGCCCCGTGATAGGAAGCCAACAGAGAAATTCCCATTTTGGATAGAATTTTCAGTAAACCCGCTTCCACTGATTTACGGTAGTTCACTAGGGCTTTCGGTAGGGCAATTTTATCAATTTTGCCATTTTCCATCAAGTTCTGCGTTCTGGGATCATGCCACCACTGACGCACGGATTCTAAGGCCAAATAGGGACAAATCGCTGATGCACCGTAACCAATCAAACAAGCAAAATGATGGGTACTCCAACACTGGGCGGTATCGACAACTAAAGAAGCTTGTAAACGTAATCCTTCCCGAATCAGGTGATGATGGACGGCTCCTACTGCTAAAAGAGGCGGAATAAAACTAGAAGTTTCGCTTAGGGTTTGATTGTTAGGGCGATCGCTTAAAATCAAAATCTTTGCACCAGAATTAACCGCATCTGTGGCCATTTGAACCAAATTAGCCAAGGCTTTTTCTAATCCATCGGGGCCTGTTTCTATCTCAAATAACGTTGAAAGTTCAGTGCAGTCTAACCCAGAAGCTTTAACTTCCGCTAACTCTAATTCATTGAGAAAGGGACTCTCTAAGCGTAATAACTTTGCTGATTCAGGCTTGGGTTCTAATAATTTACCCCGTTCTCCCAAAGACATATTGAGAGACATTACCAGACTTTCCCGTAAAGGATCAATGGGAGGATTCGTTACCTGAGCAAATCGTTGTTTAAAGTAGTCGTAGAGCAATCGCGGTTTACTGGAGAGGATCGCCAGGGGTGTGTCATCCCCCATACAAAAAGTCGGCTCTTTGCCCTGGGTTGCCATCGAAATAATCACCATTTCCAGATCTTCTGCGGTGCAACCAAAGGCCGTTTGTTGTTGTAAAACTGTCTCTGCATTCTCAAACAAAGTTTCTTCAGAAAAAAGTTCCGAGCGAATCCCCTGACGATGACTGGCAATCCATTCGCCGTAGGGATTTTTTTTAGCAATCCGCTCTTTAATTTCCCAGTTTTTGAGAATTTCTTTATTTTGTAAATCTACGGCGATCATTTGACCTGGAGCCAAACGACCTTTTTCAATAATTTCTGCTTCGGGTAAATCTACCACTCCTGCTTCGGAGGAAACGACTACATAACCGTCCTTGGTGATGCTATAACGAGCGGGACGCAGGCCATTACGGTCTAAACCAGCCCCAACGGTTTTTCCGTCACTAAAGACTAATAAGGCGGGGCCGTCCGCAGGGTTCTTGGAAACCACTGTAATATTCATAAAAGTCAACAATTTCAGGATGATCTTTGAGATCGGGTTGATTTTGATAGGCTTCTGGCACGAGAATCATGGCCGCTTCCAGGGGGCTACGACCCGTTCTGACTAAAACTTCCATCACACTATCTAAATTGTAAGAATCGCTATTAGCGTTATTCACAATCGGAGTTAGGGATTGTAATTCTTCCTTTGTCCAACCTTTTGCCCGTAAATTTCTTTCCCTGGCAGTCATCCAGTTGATATTGCCTAAAAGCGTATTAATTTCACCGTTATGACCCAATAAACGCATGGGTTGGGCAAGGGGCCATTTGGGCATGGTGTTGGTGCTAAAACGGCGGTGATATACGGCAAAATTACTCTGATAAGCAGGATTTTGGAGATCTAAATAAAATTCTCCCAAAACTACACTGCGAACCATGCCTTTATAAACAATAGTGCGGCAGGAAAAGGAACAAATATAAAAATCATCGGCTAATTTTTTTCCCACCGTTGAACGGGCAATATATAAACGGCGATCCAATTCATCCCCTGAGCAACCCGTTGGACAAGTTACCAAAATTTGTTCCATGTGGGGTTGATTATTGCGGGCCTGGATGCCCAATACTTCGGGTTTAACGGGGACTTCTCGCCAGCCCAATACCGTTAACTGTTCGGCTCTGATCACTTCTTCGACATAACCTTTTGCCACTTCCCTGGCACTGGGTTCCTGGGGTAAAAAGACCATGCCTACCCCCAATTGTTCTACTGCTGGCATGGTTAGATCACGTTGAGTAAACCAGCGTTCCAAAAGCTCCCTGGGAATCCCTGTCATGATCCCCGCTCCATCGCCCGAATCGCTGTCTGCACTACAACCGCCCCGATGTTCTAAGCATCCCAAGGCTTTGAGGGCTTGTTGAACGAGCTTGTGACTGGTTTGACCTTTGACATCAGCAATAAAACCAACTCCACAGGCATCGCGTTCTTCGACGAGCCAGGGTTGACCAAGGAAGGGATTGAGGGAAGGCTTGGAAGTGTTGTCTGTCATGGTTGCAGGTGAGTAGGTTGTATTAAAGTCTATGCTTTTTCAGCGATCGCGAATTGTAATCTAGGTAACTTTCGCGGGTAGGCGATCGCGCCTATTGATATTGTGAAGTATCTCGCTCAATTTTGCTGGAGAACTTCACGTGACAGCAGACATCTTCGGCAACGCGGATTCGGAGATCAGACATAAGTGGTTTAGAATAAAATGAGAATGATTATCAATCTTGTTTTGGATTCCTGCCCATGTCGATTGTTTTACGAGTTGCTCTAATTGCCCTGATGCTGGGGACAACTTCCCTCACCGCTTGTCGTCCCGCTCCTGGCACTCAACAAACTCAATCAACTGATCAAATTGATAAGACTAACAAAATTAATAAAATTCCCGTCACGGTTAGCATCGAACCCCAAAAATATTTTGTTGAACGGATTGGCGGCGATCGCGTTAAGGTCAACGTCATGGTGCAGACAGGGGTTGATCCCCATACCTACGAACCCAAACCTGAGCAAATGCGCTCTCTAGCCAGTTCAAAGGCGTATTTTAGCATCGGTGGCGACTTAGAAAAGGCCTGGCTACCCCGATTATTAGCGGCAAATAATCAGTTAAATATTGTGGATACCAGTCAGGGGGTTCAGAAGTTACCAATGGTCGCCCATGAACATGAGAACCATTCAGAGGAAGGCGAAACCCTCGATTCTCATATTTGGTTATCGCCCCAACGGGTTAAACAACAGGCGCAAACGATTTTTCAATCTCTAGTTAAAATTGATCCGAAACATCAGGTTGAATATCAAGCAAATTTAGACCGATTCATCAAAGAAATTGACAGTTTAGACCAGGAAATTCGTCAACAATTAACCCCCTTGAAAAATAGAACTTTTATGGTTTTTCATCCTGAGTGGGGCTATTTTGCTAAAGATTATAATCTAAGTATGATCGCGATCGAAGTAGAAGGAAATGAACCCAGTGCGGGGGAGTTAGGAGATATTATTAAGAAAGCTAAGGCAAATAAGATTAAAGTGATTTTTAGCCAACCTGAATTTAGTCCCCAAACTGCCCAGGCGATCGCCCAAGAAATCGGGGCAAAAGTGATTCCCATCAACGGTTTTAGTCCCGACTGGTTAAATAATTTGCGTCAAGTGAGTCAAACTTTGGCGACGGAACTCCCAAAAAAATAATCAAAGTGAAAATAATGAGCTTTCTTCCCCACCAAACTAAAACGCCCTTATCAAAGACAAAAACTGACCCCCCAGAAATTATTTCTATTCGTCATTTATGGGCGGCCTATGGTCATGATATGGTGTTGGAAGATATTAATTTATCGGTCAAAGAATTAGATTTTATTGGCATTATTGGCCCCAATGGGGGCGGCAAAACAACCCTTTTAAAAGTTCTATTGGGACTTCATAAACCTGCAAAAGGAGAGATCAAAGTTTTAGGAAAATCGATTGAACAAGGTCCGAAAATATATTGGTTATGTTCCCCAATTTGTCAATAGCGATCACTCTTTTCCGATTAATGTTTGGGATGTGGTGAAAATGGGCTGTTTGGGAAAGCGGCGTTTATTTCAGCCCTATCAACGTCAAGACGAAGAAAAAGTGGCAGAGGTTTTAAATCTCGTTGATCTTTATCCTTTGCGTCATCGAGTGATCGGGGAGTTGTCGGGGGGTCAACGGCAACGGGTTTATATTGCTAGAGCCTTGGCGACGGAACCCAGGATTTTGATTTTGGATGAACCGACAGCGAGTGTCGATCCGCAAATTAGAACCAGTATCTATACTCTGTTGGAAGAACTGAATCAATGGATCACGATTTTGATGATTTCCCATGACGTAGGTGCGATCGCCCGTTATGTTAAAACTGTCGGTTGTCTGAATCGGCGTTTGCATTATCACGGAGAAAAGTTACTCACTCAAACGATGTTAGAAGAAGCCTATCAATGCCCTGTGGATTTAATTAGTCATGGTTTACCCCATCGAGTTTTCTCTGATCATTGTGATGGACATTAAATTTCCAAGAAAAATCTATCAAAAAAAAGCCTAGTAAAAGTGAAAGTTTCTCCTCAATTACTAGGGCGTGTCATCAATTAAGCCACTTGACATTGGTGGACAATTATGTTGATCAAGTTGGGCTACGCTAACCATATAACTGATGCTGCCAGATAAATGCCACCCAGAAAATTGGCTGAGCGCTTGTCGTAACGAGTCGCAAGAGCACGATATTGTTTGAGTTTCGCAAAGAAGTTTTCGACTAAGTGGCGGGCTTTATACAAAAAGGTATCATAAGGGCGAGGTTCTTTTCGATTACTTTTCGAAGGTATCACAGGCGTTATCCCTCTTTCTTCTAAAACCTTAATGACTCTTTCGTCTGCATCATAGGCTTTGTCCCCTAGCATTGCCTCTGCTTCCACGTTCGGCAGCAAAACATCTGCTCCGTCTAAATCACAAGCTTGACCTGGTGTTAGAAAAAAAGAGACCGGATTCCCCAATGCGTCCACTACTGTATGGATTTTCGTACTTAATCCTCCTTTACTCTTTCCTATGTCTTCTTCCTCTGCACTACTGTTTTTTGCTCCTGCGCTGTGTTGATGCGCTCTCACAATCGTTGCATCTATCATTGCGTATTCATTATCGGCTTCCTCTGCTAAATGCTTAAATACCTTTTCCCACACTCCTGATTTCGTCCATCGCGTAAAGCGCGTGTGAATCACTCGAAAATCTCCAAACCTTTCGGGCAAGTCTCTCCAAGGAATTCCTGCTCTATATCGATATAATACAGCTTCGACAAATAAACGATTATCTTTAGCCGTTACTCCCACATCTCCCTGTTTTCCAGGCAATAGATCTTTGATTCTTTCCCATTGGTCATCTCGTAAAGCATAACGTCTTGTCATATTCACATCTCTCTTCAATATTTATTTTGTCACTTGATACTCTATGCATTATTTGTCACTGATGTCAACCCCCCTAATTGATGACACGTCCTAGACCAATGATTTTAATTAAGTTAATTGCTTTAAGGTGTTAAAAATTTAGATTGCATAATAATTTTGCTGAAAGTATCTTAACAAGGGGCTTAAGCCCCTTGCCTGTATGTGTTTTAGATAATTAACAGCTTATTTCTTCTTAAGTTCGGATAATTTGTAGATGAATTTAAGGCATTGTTGGGCAGTCATCAAATCAGGTTGAAAAGTAGTGGTATCCGAATATTGCAAAATTAATTGTCTAACCTCTTCTGCATTTAAGTCCACTAATTTGACGGCTTGCATTGACCAACTTTGAAATAGACGACTTCGTCCGCAACACATTCGATCAGCGCAGGAGTGTGATGGCGTTTATCTGTTGCAATACGGTGGTACGTTTTACTGACAATTTTGCGATTTCCTTCTAAAACTTGTAAAAACATGGAATCTCCGTAACAAAGTACTCCTGTCAGTCCATCACGTCGATTATTTCGTTCAGATTTTTCCATAATGTCTTTTAAGTCTTCATAGCCAGTATCAGGACTAGCATAGCTACTATAAATCAGACGGCATAAATTCATAGGATTTGCGATCGCGTGGTTTAAGTTTGAAGTTGATTAAAAAAATGAAGGAAAAATACGGATTCATACTCCTAACTATATCGTAAAACTTTATCCAAAATCAAGCATTTTCGGGTAATTAGAGGCTATTTTCATTCTTTTAGACATTCAACATTAGATTACAAAAGGTTAAGTAACTCGCAAGAGTAAGTCGCGATCGCCCTAGAATGGGGCTTTTAGTCAACAAACATTAATCACACCAAAAGACCATGTTTCCGATTACTCGCCCCCGTCGCCTCCGCCAATCTGTTCCGCTACGTCGTATGGTGCGGGAAACAGTCTTGACTGCTAGTGATCTGATTTATCCTCTGTTTGCTGTCCCTGGAGAAAGTGTCGCCAAGGAAGTTAAATCCATGCCAGGGGTTTATCAGTTGTCGGTGGACAAAATCGTTGAAGAAGCCAAACAGGTCTATGATCTCGGCATTCCCGCCATTATTTTATTCGGTATTCCCGAAGACAAGGATACAGAGGCAACGGGAGCTTGGCATGATTGTGGGATTGTCCAAAAAGCGGCAACGGCGGTCAAAAATGCGGTTCCTGATTTAGTGGTGATTGCGGATACTTGTTTGTGTGAATATACCAGTCATGGCCATTGTGGTTATTTGCAAACAGGAGATCTAACAGGGCGAGTGTCTGAATGATCCGACTTTGGAATTATTGAAAAAAACGGCGGTTTCCCAGGCTAAAGCAGGGGTTGATATTATCGCGCCGTCGGGAATGATGGATGGTTTTGTGACCACGATCCGAGAAGGTTTGGATGAAGCAGGGTTTGAAGATATTCCTATTCTTTCCTACGCGGCGAAATATGCCTCGGCTTACTATGGCCCGTTCCGAGATGCGGCGGATTCTTCTCCTCAATTTGGCGATCGCCGTACTTACCAAATGGATCCAGGCAATGGTCGAGAAGCCCTGAAAGAAGTGGAACTTGATATGCTCGAAGGAGCGGATATGTTGATGGTTAAACCTGCTTTGGCCTATATGGATATTATTTGGCGCGTCAAAGAAATGACGAATTTACCCGTCGCGGCCTACAACGTTTCAGGGGAATATTCGATGGTTAAAGCCGCCGCCCTGAATGGTTGGATTGATGAAAAACGGGTAACCTTAGAAACTTTGACAGGTTTTAAGCGATCGGGAGCGGATTTAATTCTGACCTATCATGCCAAGGATGCGGTGCGTTGGTTAAATGAAGGAGGATTATAGTCTAATTCCTCTAATTTACAGATTTTGCGATCGCGAAAAGATGAAGTCATTCTTGGTTATATTTTTTGAAATTTTCAGCTTGTTCAAAAATTTCTTTGAATACTTCATCTTTGGGAACAGGGGGATAATCATTATCAGCAAGCACTAAAATTAAATCTACTTTTAATTCGGCTTTAATATCTTCTCGACAAGACCAATCGGTATATTTTGCTTTATCATCTACTATTTTTTTGACTTCACGGGAAAGTTTAATCAATTTGTCTTCAGGATATTCAAAGTTATATTTTTGAGCGACGGATTTTAAAATATCGTAAAAAGCTTTTTCCTCAAAGTTGATACCTAAATCCATAAAAGAATTTCGTTCTTTTTGTAATTCTTTAAATAGATCAGCAAATTGTTGGGCTACGTCTTCAAGTACATCATTGGCAAAGGTAATATTATCAGGGCGTTCGTTATAGCGATCTACTAATGCTTTAAGTTTTTTAGAAAAATCAACGCCTTTAATTTTATTGACTTTTTGATAGGCAGCGATCGCCTTGTTTAAAAGATTTTGTAGAAGTTTAATTTTGGTATTGGGTAATTTGATTTGATCAATTTTGGCGAGATACTCATCACTAAAAATATCGATCGCCCCTTCTTGGTTGTCTTGACCGAGTTTTAAAATTTCTTCTACTCCTTCACTGAGCAGAGCTTCCTGGATCATTTCCCTAACCCGTTCATTCATTTTGGCAATATCGGGAGCATCGCCTTTATTCAGTTTAAAAACGATCGCCCTGATCGCAAAGTAAAAATGAATCTGATCGCGTTCCGTTTCGGAGAGGTCTTCACTGGAGCAACAAAGACTATAGGCAGACCTCAGTTTTTTGACCATGCCCATAAATCGCTTTTCCAGTTCATCGGTCAGTTGCACAAATTCCGCCGCACGGTTTAAGCAGTTTAACTGTTGCAAAGGTGAGCCATTAAAATAGTCTTGGGTATCAAATTTGATAAAAAGTTTGGCTAATAAATCGAGTTGATCTTTAACAATAACAACGGCTTTATCACTATCTTCAAAATCATTTTCTTCGATAGTCGAATATTTTTTAAGGGCTAAATTAAGATTACTTTTAATGCCAATATAGTCAACCACTAAGCCCGTTTCTTTTCCTTCATAGACGCGATTAACCCGTGAAATGGTCTGAATCAGTGAATGTTGTTGAATAGGTTTATCAATATAGATCGTATCTAAAAATGGCACATCAAAACCTGTCATCCACATATCTACGACGATCGCAATTTTGAAGTTGGAGTTGGGGTCTTTAAATTGGCGGTCTAATTCTTTACGGTATTCTTTGGGGCCAATGATGTCATAAAGTTCTTTAGGATCGTCTTTGTCGCGGGTCATCACCAGTTTGATTTTTTCGATGGGTTTTATTTCTTGACGTTCTTTGTCGGTCAATTCAACACCATTATCGCTTTCTTTCGGTTCAGCCCATTGGGGACGTAGGGCAATAATTTCTTTATACAAATCATACGCAATAGTGCGATTAGAGGCGACAAATATGGCTTTTCCTTTAATGCTTGATCCTTCACTAACGCGGGTTTCATAATGGGCGATAAAATCCTGAGCTATTGCTTTCAATCGTTTGGGATCGCCTAAAATTGCGTCTAATTTAGTAGTCGCTTTTTTGCTTTCTTCAATTTGATAATCGTTGGTTCCTGCTTCGGCACATTGTTTGTAGTAATTTTCAATTTCTTTGAGTTTGTCGTCTTTTAATAACACTTTAGCGGCGCGACCTTCATAGACAATTCGCACGGTGATTTGATCTTCGACGGATTCTTTCATGGTGTAGGCATCAATCACTGCCCCAAATACGTCTAAGGTTCCATCAACGGGGGTTCCAGTAAAGCCGACATAGGTAGCATTAGGAAGAGAATCATATAAATATTTAGCAAAACCATATTTTTGTTCTACGCCTTGTTTAGTAATTTTAAGTTTTCGATCTCGGTTAATTTGGGAGCGGTGGGCTTCATCGGAAATACAAATAATATTATTTCTTTCGCCGAGACGTTCTAGGGTTTCGGTAAATTTTTGAATAGTTGTTAAGAAAACGCCGCCACTTTTGCGGCCTTGCGAAAGTTTATTCTTCAGGTCTTCACGGCTTTCAACTTCTAGGATTTCTTGATCGCCGATAAAGCTTTTGGCGTTGGTAAATTGTCCTGCGAGTTGGTCATGTAAGTCGGTACGATCTGTTATTAAAATAATGGTCGGGCTGGCTAATTCGGTGCTTTTCATGAGCAGTCGAGCTAGATAAAGCATGGTATAGCTTTTGCCACAGCCTGTCGCGCCGAAGTAGGTTCCGCCTTTTCCGTTACCTGCTGGTCGTTTTTGGGTTTTGATGTTTTCAAAGAGTTTATTGGCGGCGTAATATTGGGGATAGCGACAGACAGTTTTTTCGTTTTTGGTGGAGGTATCGGGAAAGTAAATAAAGTTTTTGATCACATCGAGTAATCGGGTTTTATTAAACAGTCCTTTAATCAGGGTATGGAGGGAGTTGATACCGTCAGCAGGTTGGCTATTGATGTCGGTTTTGCGCCAGGCATAAAAGAAGTCATAGTCGGCAAAAATTGATCCACTTTTGTTATTTACGCCGTCACTAATGACGCAAAAAGCATTATATTTAAACAGTTCAGGAATGTCTCTTTGGTAGCGGTTGGTGAGTTGGATAAAGGCATCTTTAATGGTGGCATTTTCTTGGACGGCACTTTTAAATTCAAAGACGATTAAGGGTAAGCCGTTGATATAAATAATGGCATCGGGAATCCGTTTTTCGTAGCCTTGAATTTCGAGTTGATTAACAATTTTAATGGTGTTATTTTCGGGGTTTTGGTAATCTATTAGTTGAATAAAAAGGTCTTTTTGGCTACGGTCTTCGCGTTTGAGGGGAAAGCCATCGGCAATGAGTTTGAGGATGGTTTTGTTGCTATCGTAGAGGGTGGAACTGGGATAGTTTTCGAGTTGGCGAATGATGGTGGTTATTTCGTTGAGGGTGATGTCTGGGTATTGATTGAGGAGAAATAGTTTTAGGTCTTGGTGCAGTAAAACGTCGCTAATTTCTTTGTGGATATGTAGGCCGCTATGATAGGCTATTTGCTCGGTGGCAAAGAGTTCTAGGATGGCAAATTCTAGGGATTCTTCGGTGAATTTCATTGTTAATTTTCCATTGTGGCAAGTTTAGAAAGTAATATTTCTTTAAATTTATCCAGAGCTATTTGTTGATTTTTTATTGATTTTATCTGTGTAAAAAAAATCTTTTCTATGACTTCAAATTTTTCGATAACTTCTATTTTAGGAACTATTAGTTTATGTAAATGAATATGATTTCTATTTAGACTTGGAACAGCAGAGCCACTATTATAATCAATAATATTGATTCCATTTAATACATAAAATGTAAAGATAGGCGTAGCATTTTTAAAGTTTTTTACCCATAATGTTGTATTCAGTGGCCAAAAATCTTCATCAATATAAAATACTTCACCGAGAGAGCCGCTTCTTCCTGTAACAATTCCAGGACTTTTAACTTTATATTCATTATGTTTTTCTGTAACACCAGTCGAGGCATAGATCGGATAGTTACCTGGTTTTCTATTTTGAACGGGTAAATCAAAACCTCTTTGAAGTTCGATTAAATCAAACAAACATCCAATTTTCCACCCTGTTGGAATTTCTCCTAATTCACTTTCTACCATTTCACCACCATTAGATTTATAAAGTTTTCCGTTTTGATCAGGAAACTCAAAATCAACAAACCATTGTTTATAAATCGCTTGAGCCGTTTCTTCTAGCTTTTGAATGAGTTGATTATTCAGCGCGATACGGTTTACTAAAACATTATATTCCTTGACAATTTCTCTTTGTTTCGCAATATCAGGAATAGGCAATTCCACGTTACACATTTCTTCCCATTCAAAAAACTCGTGTGCGCTTCCGTGACTTCTGAAACGTGCATAACGATCAAACTCTGGTCTTCTAAACCACATCATCAAATATTCTGAGAGCAGTTGATTTTCATCAATAACTTGAAAAACACGATAGGAAGGCGAAACAATACAATCATTTCCCTGTCTTAACGCAATAGAAATTTTATCACCATTTCTTGTTGTTGCTCTGTTATAAGCAAACTGTCCTGTTCTCACAATTCTATAGGTAGATAAATCAATTCCAATTGTATTTGTATGAGACCTTTGGAAATATTTGTTATTGCTAATTCCCAAAAGTTCTTTAACCTCCATACCAATATTAAATTCATCACAACGACGAATAAAATCACCTAATTTTTTATAATTTGATCTCATAACCCAACTCCTTAAACACAGTTAATAAATCTTGCTTAGACTGTTCTTCAGCCCTCAATAACTTCGCAAACTCAGCTTGCAAAGCCTGCATTTTTTCATCAAAATCAATATTTTCATCCCGATTAATAAACTCAATATACTTACTCGGAACTAGGGAAAAATCCTTGTCTTTAATTTCTTCAAATTTTGCGCTATAACAAAATTCTGGAATATTTTGATATGTTTTTTCAAAACCAATTTTTTGCCAATTGTGATAGGTATCCGTTATCTTTTTGACTGCATCAACTGAAAACTGGACAAACTTCTTTTCAAAAGGAATACCAATCTGTCTTAAATCCATAAATAAAATTTCTTTTTGACGATCACGATATTTTTTAATATTGCCATTAATTTCAGTCACTCGTGATTTTTTATTTTTATTAATAATCCAAAAGGAAACTCCTATGTCAGTCGTGTAAAACATAGAACTGGGAAATACTAAAATCGCTTCCACTAAATCATTTTCAATCAACTTCCTGCGAATATTATATTCCGTTCCCCCACCCGACAAAGCCCCATTCGCCAAAATAAAACCCGCCACCCCATTTTCCGACAACTTCGACACCATATTCAAAATCCAAGCATAATTCGCATTCCCCGTCGGCGGCACATCATAACCACTCCAACGCGGATCATCCACTAACTCATTATCCGATCGCCATTGCTTCTGATTAAAAGGAGGATTCGCCATAATATAATCCGCCTTCAAATCCTTGTGCTGATCCTTCATAAACGTATTTTCTGGAACCTCCCCCAAATTCGCAGAAATCCCCCGAATCGCCAAATTCATCTTAGCCAGTTTGTACGTTGTCGCCGTATATTCCTGACCGTAAATCGAAACATCCTTTTGATTCCCGTGATGACTTTCGATAAACTTAATAGACTGCACAAACATTCCCCCCGAACCACAGGCAGGATCATAAATTTTGCCCTTGTATGGCTCGATCATTTCTGCAATCAAATTAACAATACTTTTCGGTGTATAAAACTCACCTTTTCCCTTCCCCTCAGCCAACGCAAACTTACTCAGAAAATACTCATAAACCCGCCCCACAATATCCTGTTGCTTATCCTTCAAAGTATCAATATTGTTGATAGTATCCAACAACGAAGCCAACTTACTCACATCCAAATTCAAACGCGAATAATAATTATCAGGTAAAGCACCCTTTAACGAAGGATTATTTTTCTCGACCGTAGCCAAAGCCGTATCTACCTTGAGAGCCAGATCATCCTGTTTTGCATTTTCGATTAAAAAAGCCCAACGGGAAATTTCAGGCAAATAAAACACATTTTTCATCGTGTAAAATTCCACCATCTCAATATATTTTTCCTTCCCCTCCGCGAGCAACTCCGATCTGCGCTCCTCAAACTTATCACTGACAAATTTAAGAAAAATCAACCCCAAAACAACGTGCTTATACTCCGCCGACTCCACCGTTTCGCGTAACTTATTCGCCGAATCCCAGAGCGTTTCTTCAATACTTTTTGTTTTAGTTGCCTTTGCCATTAAATTGAGTCACCTTAAACGAGCATTGTTGAATTTTACCCTTTTTCAACAAACAGATGACAAAATTTTGTTACCAACTCAAAAAATCTGTAATCGCGATCGCCCAAAATCCAAAACCCTAACCAAAAGCGATCGCCTTCTCCTAGATTGAAAAAAGCGATCGCCAATTTTTAACGAAAAAATCAAACCTTAACGAGGTCTGTTTCTGCCTTGTTGCCCCCCACGACTTTGATGCCGAAAACTCGTTTGTGGGTGGAGCATCATGATCTTAGGAAACTTACCCTCATGGGACGGAATTTCCATCTTCGGATGTTTACCTTTCATAACTCACCTCTCTTTAATAATTGAGGCCACACCACGATCATGACACGATCGCCTAAAATTGCCCACTCCCCCCGCTCATCGTAAACCAGACCAACACCCCGCCAACCCTAGAACGCCCATCAGCTAACTATTTAACGTTTAATTTTCATCAATCCTGACCAAACGCGATCGCCTACTTATCCCATAACTCCGTTACCTGCTCCAAAGACAAATCCAACATCTCCATCACCTCCTGCTGAGAAAAACCCCGTTGCCGTAACCGCACAATCAACTGCCGCCGACTCTCTCGAAGACCCTCCTGACGACCTTCCTCAAGTCCCTCTTGAAAAACCTCACGATAAAAGCGCGTCTTTTTTAGATCAGCATCCGTAAACATAGCCTGTAAAACCTCCCTAGAAAAATCAGGAAAACGATAAACTAACATCCTCTCCACCAATTCTATAACCTGTCGCTGAAAACTTTCATCTCTTAACGCCCTCACCTCACTCACCACCCGTTCCACCGCCCCAGGCACCAATCCATCCGCGATCGTCACCAACTGCAAGACCGATTTACCCAACGACCCTATCCCCAACTCCTCCAGATATAGCACTTTCAGTAATCCTGCCTCCGCTAACGCCTCATAATGACGGGGAATAGGAGTTTCAATACCACGCCTTGCCCATAACGCCACACATAACCAGGGACGTTCAGGACGATACTGCCCCAAATACAAAAACGTTTCCGTGAGCAACCGCTCATAGAGTCGTTCATCCCCCTGGAATTGCACTTCCGCAAAATAAATGGGTTGATTAGCATCTTCCCCCACAGGCAAAAAGACTCCATCAATTCGTCGCGATAACTCCTTAATTTCCACCGATTGAAATTGATACTTCTCCTCCTCTCTGCCTAACAACTCACTGAGAAGATTCGGCATAATCTGAAACAACTGATAAAAAATAGTATCCGTTCGCATAGGAAGACCCTTTCAATTCCCCTTACTTTAATCCAAACCGCGATCGCCAGAGCAGAGGCATGGCCTCCCAGTTCAAACCTGAGATCGCTCTCCTCTGCTCCCTTCTGCCGTTTAGGAGGCACTCTCTAATTGGGCCGTTTGCACCGTCAATTCTAAACTGCGATCGCCTCGTTGGAGTTTAAGCTTTAGGGATTTATTCAGTCCCGTTTTATCGACAATCGATTGTAATTCGCCCCCGTCCTGAATAGGTTGATTATTAACCGCAGTAATCACATCACCCCGACGAATTCCTGCCCGTTCTGCGGGGGTATTCGGAATGACTCGAACCACTAAAATTCCGTCCACTTCGGCAATCAAAAACGGCGAATTGGGATCACGATTATTTTGTTTAGCCAAATCTGCCGTCAGATTGACCATTTGAATACCAATGTAGGGATGGGGAACCTTTTGACCCGAAGCTAATAAACTTTCTAAGGATTTTGCTTGATTAATGGGAATCGCAAAACCAATACCCATCGCATCGGCCCGAATAGCGGTATTAATACCCACCACTTCTCCATGGGAATTTAATAATGGCCCGCCCGAATTCCCTGGATTAATCGCCGCATCGGTTTGGATAAATTCCACTCGCTTATCAGGAATACCGACTTTAGCCGCCGATCGCCCCAGGGTACTAATAATCCCTAAGGTGACCGTATTATCCAACCCCACAGGATTGCCCACCGCGATCGCCCAATCTCCCACTTGTACCTGGGAAGAATCCCCCAACGGTGCAACGGGTAAAGCCGAACCCTGGGCATCAATTTTCACCACCGCTAGATCGGTCACCTCATCTACCCCTTTCACTTCCCCTTTAAAGGTGCGACCATCCTTGAGCGTTACCGTCACCTTATTGGCATTATCCACAACATGGGCATTGGTCAAAACGACCCCAGTTCCGTCAATAATAAAACCCGAACCCTGACCCACGATTCGTTGTTCTTGGGGCTGATTGATGGGAAATTGACCACCAAAAAAGTCTCTAAAAAAAGGATCGTTCAATAACGGGTCATTGCGCCGAGTGACGACGGTTTCTGTATCGATGCGAACCACTGCCGCCCCGTCCGTGCTACGGCTTTTGCGACAAAACTTTCCTGATTATTTTGGGGGATAGGAATTTGAGCTAGGGCAGGCTCAGGGGTTACAGCAGGAATAGGGGCTGCGATCGCAGAAAAGTTAAATAATCCTCCAAAAATTAGCGTAAAGCTGAAGAAAAAAGCAATAATATAGCGGTTAAAAAGATAGGGTAATAGTTGACGTTTCATCTTTAAAAATAGAGATTTAGCTAGTATTTGAGGAATTCCCTCGGTCACCAAATCCTATCCTAGCAGACGGGTCTATAAAAAAAGAGACGCACCCTTTTCAGTACGCCTCTAGAAAAAACCAGGGTTAGGGGAAATTCAGATTAAGAATTCACCTGAACCGAAAAATCGAAAATTGTTTGCAGATAGAGAATAACTGCTTCAATTACCACTCACCAGTCTTAACACTTGGGACTGTTTTTGTCGTTTTATTTGTCTTAGGAGTTGTGTTTGGTGAAGTTGTGGTCGGTGAAGTTGTTGTCGTAGGAGTTGTGTTGGGTGAAGTGGGTTTGGACGAACTAGAAGGAGCATCAGGCTTTTGGGGCATCTGACCATCCTTAATGACCGCAGGCGAACCGTTTATGTTGTTCATCTGTCCCATTGGACTTGACGTACCCATTGGCGGGGTGGTTGTTTCCGTCGAGGTGTTTTTAGAGTCCGAAGCATCCGTCTTAGGGGTAGGACTGGTTGTCATTGGAGTTTCTGTGTTGTCCTCAGTTGTGTCTGGGGTCACGGATTCTGAGCTAGGTTTCTTGATTGGTGTTGAATCGGTGTTAGTAGATCCATCAGACGAATCGCTCACCGTGTTGGGAGACTGACTGGATTCACTTCCTGTTACAGACGGTTTACTGACAGAAGGCTTGCTGGTATCACTCAGCGTTTCAGTAGATTTCCCAGATCCACTCACAGTTTCAGACGCATTACTGGTATCACTCAGTCGTTCATTGAAACCTGTCGGAGAAGATTGGGGAGAGATTTGAAGAGAATTGATGGCTACTGCTGGTGTTTGAGGAACCTGATTCTCAGACGCATTAGATCAGGGGTAGCATTATACCTGTAACTAAACCCACTGCTAGGCAAAAAGTAATTTTCATGATTGGTTTGTTCCAAAAGTTTACAAAATCAGTGTTAATACGAGTTGTCTGAGGAGTTTTTAGGCAGAATGTGGTCGAGGAGGTCATCAAGGGTATTAGCTTTTTCTTTCAAGTCCTTGGGGATGGTGAGCTTGGGTTTCAGGTTATTTGTCCTAAATCCTGGGCTTATACCATAGGGAGCTTGCTGTGAACATTGCTAATTACTTCATTCGGTAATCCAGTCAAGATTTTTAGCGATCGCTTTGATTTTTCAGAGAACTATTCCTCAATTTTTCTAAATGGTTAATTGTTTTTTCCCAGCCTGACAAAGCAATGTTTGAAATTCTGTATAGGCAAAGGTTTAATTGTATAAATTGGATTAATTGCCTAAAAGTTTTTGGAGAAATTTTAAAAATATTCTCTTTCAAGGATTTTTCATGAATTTCCAAAAGCATTCGGGGTTTATTTTTAATTTCTTTGAAAATTTTGGGAATAAAGGGCGATCGCTGCATTTTTTGTTCTTCAAGCCAAATCTAAACTCAATTGCAGATAGGGATCATCATCAGATTTGTGATTTTGCCCAGAAGATTTTAGCTTAAGGCAATATTCATCAAACCAACCCTCCGAACTACCAGGCAAAGCGCGATCGCGGATTAACCATTGTTGAAAGACAGCTTCTCGACCATC
Source organism: uncultured cyanobacterium (assembly GCA_963807635.1). GTDB lineage: Bacteria > Cyanobacteriota > Cyanobacteriia > Cyanobacteriales > Microcystaceae > Snowella. The sequence continues at coordinate 7,387 of CAWEDJ010000022.1, read as the reverse complement.
ACTGGGAACAATAATTTGATAAATTCTGACCTGTTTTTTCCCGATTCGTTTAGATTTTAAGACCTGCAAATCATAGCCAACTAAATCTAGAAAACGGCGAATAATCGTGATCGGGCTGGCATTATGGGCAATCCCAATGCCCACAACGGTTTTAATATCGGCTCGATTTTGAATAGCAATTTGAGCGAGAGCCAGTAAATCATCGTCCTGGGGACAAAGTTCTCGCTGGGGATCGGCCAGTAACACAGGAATCCCTAAAATCTCCATTGTGCCGATAATTGCCCCTAATTGGGAACCATTGAAATCGGGGAGAAACAAACTGCCATGACCTTGTTCGATCAGATTTTTGGCAAATTTGGTGTCGCGATCAGCCAGATAATGACGACCGACGGTTAAAAAGTAATGTAACCTTAACTTCTGATACCAGCCCTGGTCATCTAAAACGACTAATTCTGGAGTTATTTCAATACCGTAGCGTTGTTTGAGTTCATGTTTCCGCAGAGTCCGCCGCTCTTGCACATTTTTAACCAGTCTTTTCTTCAGTTTTTGATATTTCTGGTCACTGAGTTTAGGGGAAAGGGCGATCGCCTGGCATTCGGCCTGATAATTTTGTTCACGGGCTTCTTGAATCGCGTCCGTCAGTTGATTTTGAGCCGCGAGACTGACTTGATTTTCCGCAACGGTTTTGAGAGGGGCCTTGGGAATTTTTAATTCTAGACGATGATTATCCTGTTGTAATAGAGCTAAAACCGAATCCCGATAGTGCAACATAGAAGCATTGACCCGTACTGCCATTTTTGCCCAACACAGCAAAGATTCTGCCTGAAATCCTGTATCGAGATCATCTAAATTTTCTAAATCGGATTTTTGCAGAAGACGAATATTTAATTCCGTTAAACGATGCCCAGAAGTCAACAGGGACGTGATCGAGGTCGAACCATTACCGACCTGGTTAAAGCTATAACCCGCAACCCAGATATGACGGGGAATATTTGCGCGAATTCGTCCTAATGCCTGACAAACCGAAGTCGCTGTTTGAATGCCCTGGGCAATACACCAAACCGAAGTGAAATGATCCTTGAGGTCAATACTCACCCCCGTTTCAATGGAAGGACTCGCCAGCACCACATCATAATTTGCTAAAACCTGATCCAAATTTGCCATGCAACCATAGGCCGCGTGACTCGGTTCGGCAAGGGATTCGGCATCAATTCGCAAAATTTTGGTATCGGGAAATTGATTTTTCAGATAGGATTCTAGGTTTAAGGTTCCCCAGGAACTACTGATTTTTTGAGCCGATAAACAAACAAAGGGTTTGCCACCTTCTTTAATATGTTTAACCAGATTTTTAACTAGGCGTTTCGGGTCATTTTCAGGGTAATGATAAACCGTCCAGGCTTCTTTTTCCTGCGGTTTCCATTGATTTTGAATAATAAAAGGATTAAGGGGAATTCCCGATAGGGCGATTAAATAATCCAGGGAAATATCGCTCAGATCGGCATCGGCAACGACGACCCGACCACCGCCACTGAGGACATTTTGTAATAGGGATTTTAAGGATTTAAGAATCGAAACCCTCTGATGACGACAGGTATCGGAATTTAAGGTATGCCAGAGAACCTGCTCCACTTCATCCATAATCACGAGACTATCTGACCATTGTTCAGGATCAAATTTCGCCTGGGAATTGGGATGCAAGGAATCAATGCACAATCCATAACCCAACACTTGGCCGAGGGGATGCTCGCGAACTTCCGTAATGTAGGGTAAACCAAAGCGCAAACACAGTTCTTCCACTAATCTGACCCGATGGCCAATCACTAAAACGGGTTGATGTTTAGCCAATGCTTGAGCGACGAGAGTTTGGATAAACTGGGTTTTGCCTGTTCCCTTAGCGGATTTGATGCCGACGAGTTGGGCGTTTTCGGCAATTTCTAAATTCGGCAGATAGCGCGCATGGACTTCTTAGAGCGGCGGGATAAGTGAGTTGGCTTAAACCCTGGGCTTTCCAAATATCAAAAGGCAGAGCGGTTTGATAGGCTTCGGTAAAGATCTCTTCCCCTTTTTCGGCAATAAAATCATCTACGCCTTTGCCGAATTGATTGTCCCAGGTAATGATTTTGACTTTACAATCTGCTTTTTGAAAAAGATAACCCAAGCGTTTAATGGCACTATTGACCGATTCGACGGCTTTGGGTTTACTGTCCTGGTCAAAGGCAATATAGATTTCTCGTTGCGGATTGGCCAATTTTTTGAGGGGCGGGATTAAATGGGAATGGCCAATGCGTTTTCCTGTTTCATCTTTCGGGGTTCGATAACCGTTGTGAACTCCTGGTAAGGCGATCGCGGCGTATCCTGCGGACAACAAGGCTCCTGCTTTTTTAGCCCCTTCCGTAATACACAAAGGCACGTGGGGATGATTCATCAACCATTGCCAAAAGCCCAAATCAGGTTGCTCTGGATCGATCTGGGCTTCGGCGATCGCAATCCCTGCCCGTTCAGCAATGCGTTCCCACAGTTGCAAAGGTACTCGAAGAGCAAACAAACCCGTCGGAGCCTGGGGAGGATGTTCATATTTAATGATTTTTCCCTTTTGGGGATGAGTTCGGGGGGAATCAGGCTTAAAACAGCCCCAAAGATCCAATTCTCCCGTTAATAAATCAATTCCTGAACACCACCAGCCGCCCGCTTCAATATGTTCATAGCGGTCAAGAATCGCGTTACTGACTCGCCCATCATTGCGTCGGGGTAGAGTGTCGGCATAGAGTAGGTGTTCTGAGGGAGATTCTCCCGCCAGGCAAGTTACATTAAGGCGGATTAGCTGTTCATCAACACAGCTTTGCTGCCATTCCTGTAAATAATTCATCGGAGTATGATCCTTTCGAGATAGTGCAAGCACTAAATCTAGTGTGTGGGTCGTCTTATTGTAGAACTAAGACACTAAATATGGTAATTCTAAAAAGAGGGGTGCAGGGTGATTTTGTGGGAAATTAATTGGGGGATGGGACGTTAGCTTTGTCTTAAATGACTTTACGAATTTTTTTGCCCGTCTCTGAAGCGCGATCGCGTTTGATTGTTAATACTCGTATCTATGTTTGTAGGCTGACTGTGACAAATCGAATTTGTTCCCGTTTTTGCATAGCGGTGAACTCGCTAACCCAATTTTCCCAGTAAGGTCTCGTCCTTTGCGATAATCGTTACTATAAATAACCCTAGAACTTTTTGATCAAATCCATGAGTCAAGTATCCCAATCCGACACCATACTCTCTGAAAAACCCGAAAATACCCCAGAATCGATTAAATATGGGGAACGCATTATTGAAGCAGGACAATTAATTACCTTTCCCAATCCCAGCCCAGGTAGGCGTTACGATGTCCAGATTACCTTACCTGAATTTACCTGTAAGTGTCCTTTTTCAGGGTATCCCGATTTTGCGACTTTTTATATTAACTATTGTCCCAACGAAAAAGTGGTCGAACTCAAAGCCCTCAAACTTTACGCCAATTCTTTCCGCGATCGCTATATTTCCCACGAAGAAGTCGTTAACGTCATTTTGGATGAGTTTATTGCCGCTTGTGATCCGCTTTTTGTGAAAATTCGGGCCGATTTTAATCCGAGGGGCAATGTCCACATGGTCGTCGAAGTCCAACATGAAAAAACATGAGTATGGGAAATGGATTCAACAACTAGCCCCGTCCTTAGTGGGATTAATTCTGTTTATCCTTTCAATTTGGGCCATTCATCAAGAATTGGCAAAATATAGCCCCCAAGATATCCTCGCAAGTCTAAAGGCGATTTCTGATCAGCATTTACTCACCGCGATCGCCCTAATGCTGGTTAATTATGTGATGCTGACGAGTTATGACACCCTGGCAATGATTTATATCCAGGGATCACTCGATTATCGAAAAACAGCCTTTGTCGGTTTTATGAGTTATGCCATTAGTAATAGCGTCGGACTCGCCCTTTTAAGTGGTAGTGCCATCCGTTATCGCTTCTATGCCCATTGGGGACTCTCTAATCGACAAATTGCCAGTATTATTGCCTTTTGTAATCTCAGTTTTTGGTTGGGTCTATTGGCAGTCGGAGGGGTTACTTTTCTAGTTGAACCATTACAAGTTCCCAAGGTTCTCAAGTTACCTTTTTCTTCCGTTCATCCCCTGGGATTGATTTTTTTAATCATTATTGTTGCCTATTTAGCTCTCAGTTTATTCACCCATAAAACCCTACAAATTGGTCGTTGGAAACTTCCCCATTTACCCTTTAAACTATCCCTTACTCAAATCGCAGTCACCGCGATCGATTGGGGTCTCGCCGCCGCCGTTCTATACGTTTTATTACCCCCTAGTCTTTCCCTTTCCTATGCAGGATTTTTTGGAATTTATCTCTTGGCACAGATCGCAGGAATTATCAGTAATATCCCAGGAGGATTGGGCGTATTTGAAACGGTGATTCTTTTAACCCTATCCTCTACCATTCCTTCGATTCAACTGTTAGGATCTCTGCTTGCTTATCGAGTCATTTATTATTGGATTCCTCTGATTTTAGCGAGTTTATGTCTAGGAGGATACGAATTAAAACGCCAGTTTGCCGCAAAATAATCTTTAAATTGCTCATAGGGATATTGATGTTCTGTCCGATGTTTGGAAATAAAAAATTTAAACCTCTTACCGATATCTCATCCAATTGCGTATTGTTTATAAAATCTTGCTTAACTAAAATCATTAAAATTAATCATCAAGACTCAAGCTAAAATCAATGCCAACAAATTAATGATGAAATTTAACCCCCTACCGCCTCAAGTTTTTCGTTATTTATGTTGGGGAATGGCCTTACCGATTATTGCCCTCAACGGTTGGGTCTTAATGCTGATTTTAGATTATTTTCAATCTCCTATTCGCATTTTTATTATTGCTAATCTTTTAGCCTTTATCTTGGGATATCCCGTCTATTGGTTACAACGTCATCCCCGTATTCAACGCTTACACGCAGTTATTTTAGTGTTAGTCACTGCTTTTTTATTCATTACTATTTTGGCATTATTACTGATTCCTGTCTTAGCAGAACAAATTAACCAACTTTTACAGATTTTACCGCGTTGGGGAGAATCGGGTAGTCATCAATTGAAGATTTTACAAGATTGGTCATTAAGATGGAAATTACCCACCGATTTTAGTCAATTTGCTAATAAATTTTCTGAGAAGTTACCCGAACAATTGCAAGCGTTGACGGGGCAAGTGATTACTTTTATGTTGGGAGCGGCAGGGGGGATTTTTGAAGCGGGTTTAATTACGATTATTACGGTCTATTTATTACTAAAAGGAGAAAGTTTTTGGGATGGAATTTTTCGGTGGTTTCCCCTCTCTTTAAGAATCCCAATTCGACAAGGTTTACGACGTAGTTTTCACAATTATTATATTGGTCAGATCACGGTGGCTAGTTGGTTAGGAATTAGCATGATTCTGTCGTTTGTTGTGCTTAATGTTCCCTTTGGTCTGTTATTTGGATTAATTATTGGGGTAATGGCTCTTTTTCCCTTTGGGGGCGGCTTGAGTATTCTGGTGATTAGTTTACTCGCCAGTTTAAACAGTTTTTGGTTAGGCGTGAAGGTATTAGCGATCGCAACAGTGGTGGATCAACTTATTGAAAACGCGATCGCGCCCAGATTACTCGGAAAATTCACAGGAGTCCATCCCGTTTGGGTTTTGTTATCTTTGATTGTGGGCGTTAAGATTGCAGGAATTTTAGGCATTTTAATTGCTGTTCCCTGCACGGGATTTATCAAAGAAATGTTGGATTATTACCGATTGAATAATCCCGATCTATCCTCTGAAAATCCCTAAGATTTAGAGCGTGTCATCAATCAGCAATTCCAAATTCAAATGGTATAAACAAAAACAGAATGGTATTCGCATTTAGGGGTCTATGAACAAGAAGAGAAACTTTTGCTGGTTTTGTAGAGTGTGAAATGAAAGTAACCGACCTAAGTTTTGATGGAATCATGGAGTGTTTAAACGAGGTTATCGCAAAAATAGATGACCCGCGCTCAGCGAGTAACGCAACGAAATATAGTCTAAGAGAGGCGATATTGGGTGCATTTGCCGCCTTTTTTACGCAAAATGAGTCATTTTTAGAGTACCAACGTCAACTCAACAGTCGTTGTGGGCGAGATAATGCTCAAAGTTTGTTTGGACTAAACAAAATACCGACAGTAGAGCAGATTCGTAATATTGTGGATGGGATAACAGCGAGCAGTCTATTCCCATTGTTTGGGTTGATTTACCAAGCATTGAGAAACATGGGATTCCTAAAATCTTATGAGATATTGGGGGGAAATCTATTAGTGGCGATGGATGGAACAAATTATCACAGTTCAGGGAAAGTCAATTGTCCATGCTGTTCAACCAAAACGTCAAAACAGGGAAAAGTCACCTACTTTCATCAAGCATTATTACCAGTGATTGTTTCCCCAGACCATGAATCAGTTTTCTCCTTAGCTCCTGAATTTATCACTCCTCAAGACGGGTCGGAAAAACAGGATTGCGAGCAAAATGCGGCAAAACGCTGGATAAGTAATCATGCCAGTTTGTTTGCATGGCAGAAGATAACGCTACTAGGGGATGACTTGTTCAGTCGTCAGCCGACTTGTCAGCATAGTCTAGACCACGACTTCAACTTTATCTTCGTCTGTTTGCCGACTTCTCATCCCACACTTTATGAGTGGTTAGCCTATTTAGAAGCCAACGGGGAACTCAAAACTACTCAACACCGACGCTGGAATGGGAAGTATTTTGAGATTTGGCAATGTCGTTATCTCAATCAAATCCCCCTGCGAGAGCAACAGCCTGCTTTGTTGGTTAACTGGTGTGAACTAAAAGTCTACCGCGAATCCGATGCTCAACTCCTCCATCACAATAGTTGGATTACCAACCATTTTCTCACCCCTCAAGTCGTTCTTGATGTCTGTCGTGCTGGACGGACTCGTTGGCGCACGGAGAATGAGAATCACAATATTCTCAAAAATCGGGGCTATCATTTAGAACATAATTTTGGGCATGGAAAACAACACCTTGCCTCCGTTTTGCTCACTCTCAATCTACTGGCTTTTCTCTTCCACACGGTTTTGGGTTTGGTTGATGAACGTTACCAGAGGATTCGCGTCCAACGCTGTACTCGTAAGGGATTCTTCCAAGACTTTCTTTCTTTAACCAAATATCTACTCTTTGAAAGCTGGCATCATCTTTTAGATTTTATGCTTGATGACCCCCTTTCTCCTGCTGCTTCCAATTCTTCTTAATTTCTTACTTGGAAATCTTCAAGGTAAAACCCTTGCCAGTAAAAAGCTTGAGTTTTTTTTGTCTTTAGCTACATTCTGAATTTGGAAT
>CAWEDJ010000021.1:0-31361 GCA_963807635.1 uncultured cyanobacterium | reverse complement strand
AAGTAAACCTTTTCCTCGTCTAGATTGGGCAACAAATACTTGATTTTCAGTAACAATTTGCTGTGGATTAGTTAATACGGCTTCAACTTCCTCCTTTGTAATTTCTAGCCGTTGTTGCCATTGTTGTTGTCGTTCTTCTGCATGGATTGTCCAAACTATCAACAATTTTCTGCCTCCTCAATGTTTGATAATAATTCTTGACATTCTTGAGCTAATGGAATACCTAACTCTGTGGCAATTTTTAGAGCTTGTTCGCAATGTTGTCGTGCGAATTTAGGTTGTTTCGTATTAAGATATAGTGCCGCAATATTTCTTAGGACTTCTGCTTGTCCATTAAGTAGATTTCTTTTCTTAAAAATTCTCAAGGCTTCTTTTAAATCACTTAAAGCATCTATATTATTTTCAAGATAGCTTTTAGTTATTCCTAAATTCTGCAACATATTTGCTTGGATAAAATCATCTTTTAAAAAATTCACCATCAAAAGACTATTTTGAAAACAATGTAAGGCTTGGTCATAGTCTTGTGTTTTCACAAAACAAACCCCTAGATTTCCTAAAAGACTTGTTAAATTTTTTATTCCTCGACCATGCAAACTTAGTAAAGATTTTTTGTAACGAACAAGAGCTTCATAGTACTCTTGTTTTTTGAAAAAGATAGTTCCTTCTATTGCTAAGAATAAGGATAATCCTTCATTGTAATCAATTTTACTAGACTTTAAAAAGCATAAGTAATTCCAAAAAGTAGCATTTTCATAGTTTTCAATATTACAATTAAAATATGCTAAACAACGTATTATATCAATTTCTTTTATCAAGCTAAATGATTCTTTTTGTACAATATTTAAACTTTTTAGTAAGTTATTTATTGCATCCAAATAATTACCTATATATGAATAAGAAACTCCTATCATACGTAGACAAAAATAATTAATTCTCATTCCTGATTCAGATTTATCTTTATCTATTAGCTTTTTACAAATATTTATTGTTTCTCGGTAAAATCCCCAAGTAATTAATTTATGAACGGATAATTTATCTTGTGATGTTTGATAGGGAATATTAAACAATTTGATTGCCAAAGTCCAGTCTTCAGCATTGCAATAATGATAAAAAGCCTCTAAATAACCTCGTACTTTCTGTAAATTTTCAGCATTCTCTTCAGACTGATACTCACTTAGCCATAACTCTGCCGCTTTAACCTCTGCGGCTTTCCAAATAACCTCATCTTTGCGTAACCAATCATAGGCAATATCTCGTACCAAATTATGTTGCCGAATCAGATTTTTTTCTGTTTCAATTAAAGCGCGATCGCCTAATATTCGATAAGCTTCTAATTGCTCTTTAGGAGAATATTCTGTTATTAATCCTAACCAAAACTTTTTAAGAACTGGACGACGATAAACCGCACTGCAACATATTAACGCGATTCGCTTTTTTAGGTAATTGTTCTAACGACTTTTTGACTCTTTCCCTAACTCGACGGGCTAATTGCTCGTTATAATCAGTTTGCGTTAAACGAGACGAATTTAATTCCCGTGAAACCTGCTCAAATTCTGCTTGATTAACTTTCCAATAAGCCGTTACATCTCCTTGATAAACCTGTGAAATTTCTCCCGTAATTACTTGCAAAACTAGAGGATGGCCTTCGTAAGTTTGACTGATACCAGTTAGAATATCTTGATTAAACTCATCAATTACAATGCCATTTTTAGCAAAGTATTGTTCAGATTCTTCATTTCCTAGCCCTTTTAACGTTTCTTGATGCCAAATATTAGAAAAACGATCGCACCAATTAATCAGACTGTTGGGCAAAACCTGAGAAGTTAATAATAAACGACTGGAAAAATGATTCGTATTTAAACAACTTTCTAAAAAAGTCAGCCAATAACTATCAATAAATTCATTTGCTGAAATCAATTTTTCTAGTGCGTCAATTTGTAACCAATAAAAAGAAGACTGTAATTTTTGCAACAGGCGATCGCTTAACCATTTAGGATCATTCATTTCCTGCTGATCGAAATCTTTTTCGCCTAATTGACTCAGAATTTCTCTCGCTCCTGTAGCAAAATCAGTCAATTGACTAGTTGAAATTTCTAGATGTATCCACTGAAAAGATGGATTATTTTCCCAAGCTTTAACCGCGATACATTCCCCTAATGTCGTTTTACCAATGCCCGAAAGTCCCGTTAACCAGACAATACGGGTCTTTTTTTGTAATTCATTTAATAACTTCTCGATAAGTGGCGATCGACCTACCCATTTTTCAGACTTATAAATTGTTGGTTCTGGGGGAAACAGTGCAAATTGACTAGATTTTAGTCGTTTTTCTAACGCACCTTTAAAACTTTTTTTGCTAACTTTTTCTCCTAAAGCTTCTGATAATAACTTCCAAAGTGCGCCACCTTCATTTTTAAAGTGCTGAGGATCATAGCCTATCATTTCCTCGTAACCCTTGCCAGCGAAAGATTCTTGCAAAATTAGCCGTTGCATATCGGTCAAAATTTTACCTGAGTAAATCTTCAAAGCCTCATCAGCAATATTAATAGCTTCTTCTGGGGTCATGGTTTTAATCGTTGAAACTATCAGCTAAAAACTAACTTTATCATAACCTTACTTTTTCGTACTTTTCCGTAATGACTGCTGCATAAGGGTTTCGTAGGATAAAGGAATAAATTCATGGAACAACGTATAAATCCATGATGAAAATATCCCAATTAAGGTTAACACCGATGAATAACGTTCAGATCCAACCGACCCAACCGATTAACCCCATTGATCCCCAAACCATTATCAAAAATGGAGATTCACCGACAGCAATTATTTTGGCGATCGCGATTTTGCTTTTACTGGTTTGTAATGGATTAACGGGATTAATTCAAGTCATTTTACGACAGCAGAAGTAGAATTTTGGTGGGTTACGATAGACAATAAATTAATGCTTATTGTATTAAATAATCGCTATCTAACCCATCCTAGTTTTAAAGAGACTAAACCGCAACAAATAACCCATTATGTCTCAATAAAGGCTCCGTTTCAGGTTCCCGTCCTCGGAAAGATTTGAACACCTCCATCGGATGCACACTTCCCCCCAAAGCTAACACCGTATCCCGAAAACGTTTACCAATTTCCATTACCGCATTTTCATTGTCCAAACCTGCTTCCTCAAATGCCGCAAACGCATCGGCACTAAGCACTTCAGCCCATTTATAACTGTAATAACCCGCCGCATATCCCCCCGCAAAAATATGACCAAAGGAACACAGGAAAGCATCTTCTGGTAAGGGTGTTAAAACAGTGGTAGTTTTCGCTAAACGGTTCCGAATATCGGCAATCGTTTCTGCGCCATTCGGTTGATAACGGTGATGTAATTCCAAATCTAATAAACTAAGATTAATTTGACGCAACATGCCCGAACCACTCAGATAATTGCGAGCAGCGAGTAATTTTTGATAATCAGTTCGGGTAAGGTTTCCCCTGTTTCATAATGTTTAGCCATACCAAATAATGTCGACGCGGTCATAACACCAATTTTCCATAAATTGACTGGGCAACTCCACCGCATCCCATTCCACATTATTGATCCCTGCAGCACCACTGTAATCTACCTGGGTCAGCATATGCTGAATACCGTGACCAAACTCATGAAAGAGTTCGTCACTTCATCAAAGGTCATCAAGCTCGGTTGTCATCCAACTGGGGGAGTTTGATTACAGATCAAATAGGCAACGGGTAAACGGGTGATAATTTCGCCATTCTCTTCAATCTTTGCCCGATCGAATGCAATCATCTCATCCAGGCTCCTCCCCGTTTTGATCCCAGGGCGACTGTAGGGATCGAGATAAAAATAGGCGATCGCGTCTCCCGATTCATTATCGACCTGAAAATAACGTACATCTGGATGCCAAACGGGAGCTTGTCCATCGGCGGGGGTAATCGTCACCGAAAAAATCCGTTGAGCTAGGGTAAATAAACCCTCTAAAACTTGAGGTAAAGGGAAATAAGGACGCAACTCTTCCAGCATCGAAATCAAATTTGCTTCTCGTTGCTGTTCTGACCAATAGGAAATATCCCAATGTTTCAGGTCATCGGTCTTGGCAAAGGCTTTTAAGATGAGCTAAATCTTGTAGAGCCGCGGTATAACTCACTTGACGCAATTCTTCTAACAGTTTTTCCACTGCTTCCACGCTAGGAGCCATTTTTCGCGCCAAACTGACTTCTGCGTAGGTCTGATACCCTAATATCTGGGATCTGTTTCCTGACGAACTACGAAAATACGCTCAATCAAAGGATTATTATCCCATTCTCCAGTGGAAGCGCGAGTAATAAAAGCTTTATACAGTTTTTCTCGCAATGGGCGTTGAGTACTGTATTTCATGAAGGGAACAAAGCTGGGATAATTCAACGTAATCACCCAAGGGCCATTTTCTGCGGTAGCTTCGGTTTCTCCCTTTTCACGGGCTGTCTGCGCGGCTAAACTCAGTAAACTCGTTGGCAATCCCTCAATTTCCTGGGATTGGGTTAATTTAAGTTCAAAAGCTTTAGTAGCATCTAGCAGATTATTCGAGAATTTTGTGGTTAATTCCGCTAATTCTAATTGAATTGTATTAAATTGCTCTTTTTCTGTGCCTCTTAAACCCACGCCCGATAATTCTGCTTCACGGAGATTGGTTTCGACGATGCGTTTTTGGGCAAATCTAAACTCGACCACTCACCGCCAACTTGTAGGCTTTTAAAAGCTTCGTAAATCGGTTGACTCTGGCTCAGTCGGCTATAAAATTGAACAACCTGGGGCTGAACGGCTTCGTAGGCTTCCCGCAATTCAGGGCTATTATTTACCCCCATTAAATGACCGACGATTCCCCAACTCCAATTTAAACGTTCTTCTATCAGGGTCAAAGGTTCTACCAATCCCGACCAAGTGGGAACGACATTTTTTTCTAAATTCGTTAATTCGGTTTCTAATTCCGCTAAAAATTGAGTGATCGCAGGAATGATGTGTTCTGCTTGGATTTGATCAAAAGGGGGAAGTCCTTTCCCAATCAGGAGCGGATTGTTTGATACGGTTAAAGTAGTCATAGTTGCGATCGCCGTTAAGATCATATTTCTCTTACCCTAACGCGATCATAGACGTTATGTTAAGCAAGAAATTAGGGAAATAACCGAATCTTTATGGAAGTGTCGTCTAAATGGTTAGCATTAGTGATTGGTAATTCCCATTTACATTGGGCTTATTTTGAGCAGAATATTTTAATTAAAACTTGGCAGACTAATCATGATTCGATTACTAATTTTCCTGCGAATATTCCTCTCTATTTAGCGTCTGTTGTCCCTGAGAGAAACCAAACTTTTTCTAGATTATCCCTATTTAAAATTACTTCAATTGACCGATATTCCTCTAAAAAATCTCTATCACACTTTGGGAATCAATCGCGCTTTAGCGGTTTTAGGTAGTGGTGAAAATTATGGATTTCCCAGTTTAGTGATCGATGGGGGAACAGCGTTAACTTTCACAGGCGTTAATCAGCATAGGCAATTGATCGGAGGAGCTATCTTACCTGGCTTGGGTCTGCAATTTCAATCTTTATCCCTAAAAACTGCCGTTTTACCTCGTTTAAATTTTTTAAATTTACCCCAATCTTTACCGAATCGTTGGGCAATGAATACGGAAGACGCGATCGCGAGTGGAATTATTTATAGTTTATTATCAGGAATTATGGGTTTTATAGAAGATTGGTTAAAGCAATTTCCTGATAGTAAGATTATTTTTACAGGGGGAGATGGGGAAAGATTATTATCTTATTTAAAGGAAATATACCCTGATATCGCTAATGATTGCAAATTTGATCCTAATTTGATTTTCTGGGGAATGCGATCGCTGAAAAATCGATAAATTTTATTTCCCTTCTTTCTGTAATTGCTGAAATCGCAAAACCAGACCCAAATTAATTTGTTTCGTAATCCAATAGAGACCGAGTAAAATGATAAAAGTAATCGTGATCGCTAAAACAGGTTGTTTATGGGATAAATCCCTAGCTAGAGTTTCGGCTAATTCATCGGGTTGAGTAACAAAATCCCAACTATTAAAGCGTAAAAATCGTCCTAAATAAATCCCGATTGCCGATAAGAAATGAATTAAAATTTGAACGGCAAAAATAGATTTTTCCTGTCCTACTTTTGTTAAATAAAACTCTAGGTTTAACAAAGACATAACATAGGCTTGAAAACCTCCGATGAGAAATATTAAATATTGAGGTGTAACAGCAAATATGATAATACTGTCAGGAATACGTTTTTGAATAAGCCAAATATAATGAATAATATCTGTTAGGATATAGGGCGCATTCGGTAAAAAAGCAATAAATATGGCAAAAATAACCCACCATACAGGAGATCGCCTACTAGACCAACGAAATAACCAAACACTTAAAAAAACAGGAATATAAGCTAAAAATAAATTCCAAACAATGCGGGCAAAACCTGAACTGAGAGCCAGAAAAGAAGCTTCTAACCACGAGCGTATTAAGTCCATTATGTTACGTTCAAATAAGTTTATTTTACAAAATTAATCTGTTTCAATAAAAACCGTCACCGCCGCAACTGCAATTAACATTTCATCATTTTTATCGGCTAATTCGGGAATTGCTCTACCCTGGACGACCATTCCCCCCGATTCTAACTTTAACGTTTTCTGTCCAAAGGGTAAGACGGCTAAAACTTCTTCGGCTCGAACCTCTTCAGGATAGGGAACAGCGACCTGGACTTCCACAATCATTTCATCAGGATGACTTAAACCCGCCACTTCCCAAACGCCTGGCAAAGCATTATTGGCGATCGCATTACGGACAGCCCTAGCCGCCGCCACCGTTGGATCTTGACCGTGTTGATCAATCCCCATACCCATTTCAATCACAAAGCGTTTCCGATTCATAGCCGCTAAAATTTTTTGAGAACTTTTTTATTATGCCCCAGCGATCGCGTTATTTCCAGATTGGGTAATAATAGACTAAAAAATCAGAAAAATCTTCATTTTCGATAGCAAAAACAATCCGTTGTGTGATCATTGACCATGCCGACTGCCTGCATTAACGCATAACAAATCGTTGAACCGACAAATTTAAAACCCCGTTTTTTCAAAGCTTTACTGAGTGCATCGGATTCTGGACTGGTTGCGGGAACTTCTGTCAGCGATCGCCAATGATTTTTCTTCGGTTTTTCATCCACAAATTGCCAAAGAAAATAGTCAAACGAGCCAAATTCTTTCTGAACTTCTAAAAATTTTTGAGCATTAATAATGGTAGCTTCTATTTTTCGTTGATTTCTGACAATTCCCGCATTTTGCATTAATTCTTCTACTTTACCTGCATCGTAGTTGGCAATGATCCCAGCATCAAATTGAGCAAAGGCAAGACGATAATTTTCTCGTTTTTTGAGAATCGTACTCCAACTCAAGCCCGCTTGCGCCCCTTCCAAAATCAAGAATTCAAATAATCTTTGATCATCATGGAGCGGAACTCCCCATTCCTGGTCATGGTAGGCAATTTCTAGAGGATCAGCTTTGACCCAAGCACAACGATTGAGAGTATCTATCATTACAAATACAAATCCATCAAGATGTGAGCATTGCGGTCGAATCTTCTTCGATTAAGGCATCATGACTCGTTTCCCAAGGAGATGGGCTATCTGTTTTTAAGTGATTTAAGGTTTCTACAAAGTCGGTAATTCCTTGAAAACGACCATAAACAGAAGCAAAGCGGATATACGCCACTTCATTTTCTTTTTGGAGATATTTCAAAACTAATTGACCAATATCCTGACTACTAATTTCTCGATTGTTGCTTTGTTGGATCTGAGCTTCAATATCTTCGACGATTCTTTCTAATCTTTGATAGGAAAGACCTGTTTTTTCACAGGCACGTACCATTCCCCTGAGTAGCTTGGATGGATCGAAAGATTCTTTTTTGCCATCTGCTTTTATGACGGTAATGGGAACAAATTCGACTCGTTCATAGGTGGTAAAGCGATGTTTACATTCTAGGCATTCCCGACGACGACGAATACTCTGTCCCCCTTCACTGGAGCGGGATTCTAGGACACGACTATTGTTATGTTGACAGTAGGGACATTGCATTGTCAAAGTCCATTGAGTAAGGAGTTTTAATTAGCTAAATTTTTTTACTAGATAACTCAAGGTTTCTAAATAGCAACAAATAGAGCTATCTTCGTTATTTTAGCCTACTTAAGGGAAGTAAGAAAAAATTTTAGATAGCTCCTAGCAAAAAAATAAGGCTTTTTTGTAAAACCGCAGGATTGATGGGGAATTATTTTTCGATGCGGGGGGGTTCCCGAAACGCTATCGCGAAAAATAAAACGGACAACGCCATTGTCAAAACCAGGATATAGGCAACGCTTTCCATGATGTAAAAATTTCCTAAAAAATGACTCTACATACTAATGTAGCTAGTTTATCAGACTATGGCAAACCGAAAAGGGGATTTTCCCAAAAGGGCTACACCGATCCTGCTAAGATTAGGTTAAAGAAATGTTAAGGACAATTTCCTTGAACTTTTTTTATTTTTAAAATTCCTAGCCTAGAATATTTAAGCGTTTATTTTTCTCTAACTGAATCCCCCCATTACCAAGGAGTCCCCCAATTAGGATGCTTGCCAATACCAAGGTTACCGATGACAGTCATCATCTCGATGCGCCCCGTTCCGATAAACCTGAAGAAGCCTGTGGTGTGTTTGGGATTTATTGTCCCGAAGGTGAGGTTGCTAAGTTAACGTATTTTGGGCTTTATGCTCTCCAGCACAGGGGTCAAGAATCAGCAGGAATTGCGACCTTTGACGGCGATCGCGTCCATAGCCACAAGGATATGGGGTTAGTCTCCCAGGTATTTAAGGAATCAGTCTTACACGACGAATTAATTGGTCATATCGCCGTTGGCCACAATCGTTATTCCACAACAGGATCTAGTCACAAGGTCAATGCCCAACCTGCCATTGTGGAAACTCGTTTAGGCAAATTAGCGTTGGCCCATAATGGCAACCTGGTGAACACCGTAGAACTCAGAGAACATCTAGTGCATCAGGGTTGTGATTTTCTAACAACGACGGATTCAGAAATGATTGCCCTGGCGATCGCGGATGAAGTGGATAGTGGCAAAGATTGGCTAGAAGCGGCGATCAGTGCCTTTCAGATGTGTTCAGGGGCCTATAGTTTAGTGATTGGAACCCCCGTTGGACTAATGGGAGTGCGCGATCCCAATGGAGTCAGACCTTTGGTAATTGGTCAATTGGAAGGAGACCCCGTTCGCTATGTTCTTGCTTCCGAGACCTGTGGTTTAGACATTATTGGGGCGGACTATGTGCGGGAAGTCGAACCAGGTGAGTTGGTTTGGATTACCGAAACTGGGCTGGTTTCCTTCCACTGGGCTCCGAAATCCGAGAAGAAACTCTGTATTTTTGAGATGATTTACTTCTCTCGTCCCGATAGTGTCACTAACGACGAAACGCTTTATACCTATCGGATGCGGATTGGGAAACAACTGGCGAAAGAATCTTTTGTGGATGCGGATTTAGTGATGGGGGTTCCTGATTCGGGCATTCCTGCGGCGATCGGCTTTTCCCAAGCATCGGGCATTCCCTACGCCGAAGGATTAATTAAAAATCGCTATGTGGGCAGGACGTTTATTCAACCGACCCAAACGATGCGGGAATCTGGAATTCGCATGAAACTCAATCCCCTCAAGGATGTCCTCAAGGGAAAACGGGTGATCATTGTCGATGATTCCATTGTGCGGGGAACCACCAGTCGCAAAATTGTCAAAGCTTTACGGGATGCAGGGGCAACGGAAGTCCACATGAGAATTTCTTCTCCTCCTGTTACCCATCCCTGTTTCTATGGCATTGATACGGATAATCAAAATCAATTGATTGCGGCGACAAAATCCGTTCAGGCGATCGCCGAGCAAATTGGGGTAGATTCCCTCGCTTATTTAAGCCAACAAGGAATGCTAGAAGCAACGGGTGAAGATATTAATCATTTTTGTTCCGCTTGTTTCAATGGTGATTATCCCATTCCCATTCCTGAAAGTGTGAAACGCTCTAAATTAATTCTGGAAGAAGTGACGGTTTAACCTGACAACTTAGCGTATGTAGTTAAATGAGCTACGGGCAAGGGGTTTAAACCCCTTGTTTATAAATATCAGGCATACCTTCTCCCTGTGAATACTGCTATTGTCTTGATTTTAAGAATAATCTCAATCTCTAGGCTTTACGAGAAAGATCAAAGAGAATAGGAAGGTAGTTTTTAAAAAATTTCTTCCTCCTAAATTTGTGCTGTATAAAGTCAGCTTTAGACCAGTCTTTGCCACCCTTCATGTCACCCTCAGACCGAAAGAGAGCCTAACAGCCGCTTTAGGAACAATGGTGAGTATGGATACGGGAATCGTCATGAAAACGATCATCTCTGGCGATATTGCTTTCGCGATATTGAGACGATTGTTAGGTAATCACCCCCTATGGGTAACCAACTTTCACAATCCAACAGAGGAACCGTTGAGTATTGTTTTATGCCCAGCCTTTCCTGGAGATATTATTCGTCTGGATTTAACCCAAAGTTCCCTTTGTTTACAACCAGGAGTCCATATTGCCCATACTTCCCAGATAAAAATGGGAATTCATTGGATTGGTTTTTCGAGTTGGTTTGCGGGTCAAGGATTATTTGGCTTGAAACTCTCAGGTCGGGGATTGATCTTTATTGGCGCTCATGGCGGTATTAATCAGCACCAAGTCTTTAAAAAGTTTGCTGTAGAACAGGATTCTCTTTTGGCCTATAGTTCTAAAATTCGTCTCAAAGTTAACTTTCCTAAGGGCATCATCGGTTCTAGGATCGCAGGATACGGCCTCGTTACCCAACTGAAGGGAGGGGGTATTATATACTTACAGTCTCGTAGTCGTAGCGGACTAGGGCGTTACACCAAAAGTCGGCGGGATCAATCTCCCGTTAATGCAAACGGGTATGAAAGTTGAAATCTTAAACCAGCCTAACACCGCGATCGCTCATATTAAGTTAGAAGTTGACGAAGAAATTGTCGCCCAGGCGGGATCTGTGATGATCATGAGTGATCAATTGAAAATCAATACCATGATGCAGCGCGGCAGTGAAAAAATTGCTGACAACAAAAAAAATAACGCAAAAAATACATCTAAGGAAAAATTCTTATTTCTGAATAGTTTTAAAGCCAAGGAAACGGAAGGAGAAATCTATCTTGCCCCTCCTTTGATTGGAGAAATTTTTGTGCATACCATGAGTAAATATAAACTCATTGTTAGGATCAACGCCTATTTAGCTTCTAGTTCTAAAATTGAAATTTTTTCAGGATTTGATAAGTTCAAATCTCTTTTTTCTAATGAATCTAATTCTTGGCTAAGTTTAGTCGGAGAGGGAACCGTATTAATTAGTGCCTTTGGCAGAGTAACTGAAGTTGATGTGGACGGAGAATATATCATCAACTTAGAGAATGTTATTGCCTTTGAAAATAGCTTAAATTTCAAATTAATCCCTTCTCAATCTATTTGGTTTCAATCCCTCGTCAGCCAAAAAGAAAGTCTATGCCATTTTAAAGGAAAAGGAAAAGTTGTCTGTCAAACCCATCGTACCAAACCTTTTACCCAAATGCTTCGTTCAGAAATATCGTAACCTATTTAGATTTTTTATTGGTTAAAATGCTCTCAACTGCTAAGGATTAAAACAATGGAAGGGGATTTAATTAGAAATCGTATTAATAAACCCGAAAAAAAACAAGATATCGAAGAAGAATATGATGCTAATTTTGCCATTGAATCTGGCCGTTTTACTCTTCATTAATAATTAATCTCAAGCTTCATCAGAGTCTTTTAGTAGAAGCTTCCCAGGTAACGGCAATGGATAGTAGTATTGTCTTTATTGCTAATCTTCAGGATGGATTACTTAAAAAACTCACTAACTTTTTAGGAAAAGAGATTTTATTTATTAATCAATTTTCGGCGGAAGAAAAGCCAGGTAAAATCTTTTTGTCTCCTGGGTTACCAGGAAATATTCACCATTATTGTTTAACCCCCAAAACGGGCATATTATTACAATCTTCTTGTTTTATTGCCTGTATGCCAACGGTACAAATTGATATAAAATTTTCAGGTATGACCGATTTTTTTTGTAATGAATCAACCTGTCTATTGCGTATGATTGGTAGCGGTGATTTATGGTTTAGTTCCTACGGAGGCATTCTCGAAATTACGGTTAACGACCATTTGTTGATTAATACAGGTTATATTGTCGCCTTTGAAGAAACCTTAGATTACGAGGTACAGGCGATCGCGGACTTAGCGATCAGCTCTTCTAGAATAAAATATTACGGTGGTCAGGGATTAGTCTGTCGCTTTAAAGGAGAAGGTAAGGTCTGGATACAACTGCGTCAAGGCAATTCCTTTCTCAATTTCTTAGAACCTTCTTTGACAAATTAAAACCTGAAAAACAATCCTTGTCATTTTCCCAATTTACGCGTTAGGATAATAGTGTATCCAAAAGGGGCCGCAACGGTTTCGACAGGTTGGCGAAAGCTCCCCCGTGATGCAGGTCGAGAGTGAATCTCCTCTCGTAAATCCCAGATTCAAAAAAAATGTAACTGCGAATAACATCGTTAGCTTCAAGCGCGTGGCAGTAGCTGCCTAAACTCGTCAGAGTCCGCTTACTTCTAATTTGACTCCGTTAAAGATTAGAGGTTAACCCCAACGGATGCACTTTCTTTAGCGTTCCTTTAGTTGGCTAAAAAGTAAAGACTAAACTAAAGCATCCCACCATCTGGGATAAGAGATGGTTCTCGCTCTGAGGATTAGAAGGGCTAAACCTGTGAACGAACGGTAAGTCAATACCCAATTTGGACAGCAGTTCGACTCTGCTCGGCTCCATGCCTATTTAAAAACTTGAAAATCGTGGTGTCTTAACTCTTTAAAAAGTAGATGCCACGATTTTTTAATAAAGTAGAAAAATTAATTACATTGGTTCATCATGCTTAGTTGCAGAACAACTTGATCAATTTGTTTGACTAAAGTTGCCCCTGGTTTACTAGAATCATTAACCAACATACTAAAAACTAAAACCCCGTAGGTAGGATGATTAATATAACCCGATAAGGCACGAACACCAGTCAGTGTACCTGTTTTGGCATAAACAATTCCCTCGGCTGGAGTTTGGCGCATCCGTCTTCCCAAGGTTCCATTGATGCCTGCAACAGGTAGAGACGCAACAAATAGTTCATTCCCTGGGGAAGAATACATGGCGGTTAAGGTTTCCACTAATGCCCTGGGGGTTGTGGTATTGGCACGGGATAGGCCCGAACCATCGGCTAACCGAAAGCTCTGGGGATTGACTCCCAACTGTGTTAGAGCGGCCTTAGCGGCTCCAGGCCCACCAATGTATTTCATTAATCTATCGGCATAACCATTATGACTCCGCTTATTTGTCACCATAATCCAGTCTTGTAGGGAGACTTTACCAATCATGGTATCGGGACTGAGACGTTGAAGGGCCGCCGCAGTGGTAAAAATCTTATTATTAGAAGCAGGAATAAATGATCTATCGGCATTGTGACTATAGATCAGTTGACCACCTTGTAATGTTTGAACCAAGATTCCCCAACGATTTAAAGAATTTGCGCCAATAATCCGATGGATAATGGGATCTAGAGTGGCGGGACAGCCTCCCTGATAAATGGGGGAGCCATAATTACCGAAATTATCCTGGGGAGATTGTTCAAATTCGGGGGATTCAATGGTGAGGGGAATGGATTCTCGTCCCTGAAAATAATCAACGCTTGCCGTTGGATAGTCCTCGTTAGCAATGCTGGGCGGAACCCAAGCTAAATTGGTGGCTGCAAGAATTGCTAGGGGGGTAAACCATTGGCGTGTTTTTTTCATGGGCTTATGAAATGGAATAATTGACGACCTCGTTAAATCCTTTGAATTGTACCAGGCTATGGAAAAATGATCATCTTTTTTCTGAATCGGAAAAAACGACATTAGAAATTATGCTGGTCAGGAATTTCCATGACTGCTTGTATGACCATTACGGACGAGCCACCAACACAAATTTTTTGAATTAATCCTTCTTTTTTAAACGTTTTGACGATTAATGAACTAGGTCTTCCTATTTCAATGCCTTGTTCAATTTGCCATTGGAGTATTCCATCACGTTGATCCCTTATTCCCAAATAACCACCCAAGGCGGCGGCGGCGGAACCTGTTGCGGGATCTTCTTCTATGCCCAAGGAAGGGGCAAACATCCGCGATCGCACGGCGGCACTTTGCGATCGCAAAAATATCGATTGACGACTTGTTTCAAAGGTAAAAAGATAAACACAATCTGCCCAGGAATTAGCCAATAGGGATTCCCAGCGATCGCGCTTTAACATGGCTTGTGCGAGGGCTTCTTGACTTTTGAGGGGAATGAAAAGAAAGGGTAATCCACAGGAAACTGCCTGGGGCGCATAGTCTCCCGTAAGGAAATCTTCGGGTTTTAGGGAGAGCATTTCAGCTAAATCTTCGATATTGGGTACATTTGAGCCAAATTCGGGCAATTGAGCCGCCGTTAATTCGGTGTAAGTGGGCTTCCCTAATTCACTCAAAATTTTGACGGGAACTGGCCCCACCCCTTCTTCAAAAATAATTGTAATTTCGGATTGATCTAGGGCAATATCACCAATATAAGCCAAAACATAGGCTGTTCCAACGGTAGGATGCCCCGCAAAGGGTAATTCGGAGTTAGGCGTAAAGATACGTAACCGTCTGGTTCCCCCGACCGTTTCAGGGGGGAAAACAAAGACCGTTTCTGAATAATTAATTTCACCAGCAATTTTTTGCATTTGCCAAGCACTTAACCCCTGGGCTTGGGGAAAAACCGCCAAGGGATTGCCACCAAAAGTTTGTTGAGTAAAAACATCGGCGGTATAAAATCGGTATTCCATCCTCTAAAATTCCAGAATTACCACTCTTGAGTTAGGGTAAGGGGTTGGCATTGCTTGATCTGGGCGAGGATATTTTCCGCTCCTTCTTGGCGGAGATCTTCCAAATAATCTGCTTGATGGGATTCGGCTTCTGCGGCACTATCAAACGGGCCAAAATAGTAAAGACAGCGTGGAAAATCGGTATAAACTTCTAGCCACCAAGCCAAAGCCTTGGATTTGCCACTGAGAGTCGCAGTAGGAGTGATACTCAGTATTTTTCCGCCCAAACGGTGAATGGAGCGAATTTCTTCACTCATCCTTTCAGAAGAAACTTTCAGAAAAAATTTACCACGACGTTGAGTCAATTTTTGGTGATTGGGAACAAAAGCCTGGGGGACAATCGCCACTTCCAAAAGAAACATCTGGTCATTTAATTCGTTGTTTATCGCCATGATGACTAGCTTTAGTAATATACTGGGCAGCTATAGAGGGATTTGATTTATTCTAAGATTTTTTGTCTTTAGGATACTCTATTTGTCAAGAAAAGGAAAGTCTCTATTTTTGAGTTGAGAGTGCGGACAAAATTTCATCGTCGGTAGAAAAATCCACCTCTATCTCTTGGTGATTGGAGAGTAAATAATCGCGATTAAAGGAGTCTTTTAATCCTGAAATGAGGTCATATTCGGGTTGCCAGTTTAATTCGGTTTGGGCTTTATGAATATCGGCAAAAAAATGTTGGGGTCTGAGGGGAAAGGCTTTTTTCTTCCCAAAATCAAAGTCTTTGGGATTGTAGTGAACAATTTTTAGATCGTCTGCGGATTTTCCTGCGGCGATCGCGGCGGCTTTGGCTAGACCATCAAAGGTTACATAGCGATCGCCAGAAATATTATAAATTTGTCCAATGGCTTGGGGATTCCCTAATACTGCGACCATTGCTGAGGCTAAATCCTGGACATGGCCAAATTGGGTGAAGTGTAGACCATTGCCTGGAATCGGAATGACGCGATCGCGGACAATGCGATCAAAAAACCACGCTTCGAGGGGATTATAATTTTGCGGGCCGTAAATATAAACGGGACGAATAGCTGTCCAGGGAACACCACTTTCGGCTAAATAGGCTTCGGTTTCAAATTTTCCCTTGTGGCGACTGTTGGGATCAACCGCATCCCCTTCAATGTGGGGCATTTGGTCTGATTTGAGATAAACCCCCGCTGAACTGACATAGACAAACTGTTTGATCCGATCTTTAAATAACTCGACTAGAGGCTTAGTATCGCTTAATTCCCGCCCATTATTGTCGTAAACAACATCAAATTGTTCGTCTCGTAATTTTTCGGTTAACTGCTCTATGTCCTGGCGATCGCCGTGAATTTGTTGAATGCCCTCAACGGGAGCCGCTTTTTTTCCTCGGTTAAACAGAACAACTTCATGGCCTTGCTCTACCAGTGCCTTCGTTAAATAAACACCAATAAAACGGGTTCCCCCCATAATTAATATCCGCATCATCGTCCTCTATTTGTTGATTTTTTTGATTTGATAAACTGTTAATCATTCAAGACACATACAGGCAAGGGGCTTAAGCCCCTTGTTACATAGCTTTCAGGAAAATCAAAACTATTCTGCCGAACTCTCCAAAACAGCCTGAACGGGTTCACGGTTCAATTTGAAAACCACAACCCCCAAGGGCGGCAAACAAAGATCTAAAGAATAGGGTTGGGAGTGGAATGACCATTCTTCCGACCATTTTCCACCAAGATTGCCCATATTACTGCCTCCATACTGACCCGCATCACTATTAAATAGCTCAATATAGAAACCCGCCTCTGGAACACCGACTCGATAGTGGCTATGGGGTTGGGGGGTAAAGTTACAGACAACGACCACAAATTCGCTGGGATCTTTTGCTCGACGAATAAAGGCGGCCACGCTATGGCGATTGTCCGTACAGTCAATCCATTGGAAACCCGATTCTTCAAAGTCGTTGCTGTATAGGGCTGGTTCCGTGCGGTAAAGATGATTCAGGGAAATAAAGAACTGTTTTAATTGCTGATGGGGTTCAAATTGCAATAAATTCCATTCCAAATCTGCCCAAACATTCCATTCACTCCACTGGCCAAATTCCATGCTCATGAACATGGTTTTCTTCCCAGGGTGGGTAAACATATAGGAGAAGAGGGCGCGGACATTCGCAAATTTTTGCCATTCATCGCCTGGCATTTTACCGAGCATATTGCTCTTACCATGTACCACTTCATCGTGGGACAACGCCAACATATAGTTTTCACTGTGGTGATACCACATACTAAAGGTGACATTATTTTGGTGGAATTGACGGAACCAGGGATCCATGCTGAAATAATCCAACATATCGTGCATCCAGCCCATGTTCCATTTCAGGTTAAAACCTAATCCGCCCACATAGGTCGGCCAGGAGACCATTGGCAAGGAAGTCGATTCTTCCGCGATCGTCAATACCCCAGGAAAATAACTAAACAAAACACTATTCACTTGACGGAGAAAATCTGCCGCCTCTAGGTTTTCCCGACCACCGTATTGATTCGTAACCCATTCTCCAGGTTCACGGCAATAGTCGAGATAAAGCATTGAGGCTACTGCATCCACCCGAATTCCGTCAATATGATATTTATCAAACCAAAATAGGGCGTTGGCAACCAAGAAGTTACGGACTTCATTCCGTCCATAATTAAAAATGAAGGTTCCCCATTCCTTATGCTCCCCTTTACGAGAATCGGCGTGTTCATAGAGATGGGTTCCATCAAAAAAGGCTAAACCATGCCCATCTTTAGGAAAATGACCAGGTACCCAATCAACAATGACTCCAATGCCATTCAAATGACACTGATCGATAAAATACATTAAATCTTCAGGGGTTCCATAACGGGAAGTTGGGGCATAATAGCCCGTGACTTGATAACCCCAGGAACCATCAAAGGGATGTTCGGCGATCGGTAATAATTCAACGTGGGTGTAGCCTAATTCTTTGATATAGGGGATTAATTTATCGACTAATTCATAATAGGTAAGAAACCTTGCGCCCGTATTCAATTCAGAGACTTGGACGGGGGGAAGTATACCTGCTAGTCCCTGGGCGGCTTCTTCAATGGAAGTATGCAACCAAGAGCCAATGTGCATTTCATAGACTGAAATGGGTTTACTGAGCGGCTCACTATTTCGACGATCTTCTAGCCAATCCTGATCATGCCATTGATAACTGTCGAGATCGGCCACAATAGAGGCTGTTTTCGGTCTTGCTTCTTGATAAAAGCCGTAGGGATCGGATTTTTCGTAAATATGTCCTTCTGCGTTTTTAATTTCGTATTTATAGGCAGTGCCAAATCCTAATTCGGGAATAAATAATTCCCAGATCATGTTGCCGTTTTTCCGCATTTGGTTGCGACGGCCATCCCAATTATTAAAATCTCCTAAAATCGAGACATTACGAGCATTGGGAGCCCAGACAGCGAAATAAACGCCTGTAATTCCATCCACCATCGTGACGTGCGCCCCTAATTTTTCATAGATGCGGTGGTGATTACCTTCTCCGAAAAGATGAATGTCAAATTCGGTTAATTTTGGAGAACTAAAGGCGTAGGGGTCATAAATAACCCGTTCATGTTCTCCTTCCTTGAGCCGAAATTGGTAGTTTGCAAGAATCGCGGTATCAATTGTGCATTCAAAAAAATTGGCGTGATGAATCGCCTGCATGGGATATTCTTTGCGTTCGCTAGGAAACGTCACCCAAGCAGTTTGGGCATCGGGTAAGTAGGCACGAATTACCCACTGTTTGACGGTTCCATCAGTTTCAATAGGATGGCTCCCTAAAATTTCAAAGGGATCATGATGGAGATTATAAACAATCTGATTAACTTGGTCTTGCGTTAAAGTTGTTGACATTCGAGTACCAATTTTAATAAAGAATAGGGCTGAAACAGCTTAATTTATAGGTTATATATACTTTACACACTTTTAATTCCTTTCTACGCTTTTTCAAAAAAGAGGTCATCAGGGGATTTTATTCTAGTAAAGAGACGATTTTATGGGTTAAGGCAAGAAATATCAAAAAAATCACCAAACTGGTTTTAAATCTAGTATAAAACTCTGCAATACGCTTTCCCCTGACAATTGACTGGGATTTTCTAAGATTTCGACGGCTTGCCCTTGCCGATAAATTTCTACCTGCCGATCATGGCGATTAATTAACCAGCCCAACTGGGTTCCATTCTCTAGATATTCTTGCATTTTGTTTTGCAGGGGTTTTAGGTTGTCACTTTTTGATCGTAATTCAATGACAAAATCAGGACAGAGGGGAATAAAGCCTTTCCGTTCTTCTGTGGTTAAAATATCCCACTTTTTTAAGGGTATCCAAGCGGCATCGGGGGATTTGTCCGCATTATTGGGTAGTTTAAAGCCACCAGAGGAGTCAAAAGCGATCCCTCGTTTATTCTGCCGACTCCAGGCTTGGAGTTGATAGGAAATCTCTATATTTCGGTTGCTGGTTTCTCCTCCTGGGGGTGACATAATAACTAAATTTCCCTGACAACTTCTTTCAAAGCGTAAGTCGCGGTTATCCTGGCATAATTGATAAAATTGCTCATTCGATAACTGGAAAGAGTCAAATTTGATGATCAGAGAACTCATTTTTGGTCTTACCTACTTACTTGATGTTCCCGAATAAGGCGATCGCGTCTTTTTAAGATTAATAGGGCATGGTGTACTTAAAGTCTTTAGCACCTTTGTAATCAGAAGCTTTTGCTAATTTTTCGAGGACTTGCGCTCCAGAAACAGTTTCTCCCTTGATCACCCAAGTGGGATAGGATTGAATTTTTGCGGCGGTACAGGCTTCGGGTTGGGGATTTTTGCCACTGGGGTCGCATTCTATGGAATTGATGGACTTAAAGGCTTCCTTGCCAAAAAGTTGCTTTTGTTCGTAACAGTGGGGACACCAAAAAGCTCCATACATCTTCGCGCCGATCGCGGTTAAATGTTTGGCGAGGGCAATTTCCGAGGGGCCAGAAGTCATGGTAATTTCCCAGCCATAGGGAGGAACGGGACTGGTGGTGGCCTCGGTAATAGGGGTGAGTCCATTGGCGGCAACGGGGCCGTTGGCACTAGCATAGAGTCCGAGACTGCCCATGATGGTAATCAGTCCGACAATAATTGACGTGAAAAATACCTGACTCATTTCTTCCCACTCCCGACCGATAATGGCCAAAATAAATAAAGTCATTGAAAAAATTGCTGAGGTTAGGCAGTACCAACAAGCTTCATTGAGCTTAAAAAAGGAAATATACATCAAATAGCCACTAAAGACTGCCATTGCAGTTCCGCCAATCAACAGCATTCGTCCTGTTATTTTTTCCAGTTGATTACGTTGTTGCTTGTTTTTTTCTGCATTCACCAAAAAAGGTGCGAGGGCAAAGACAATCATCGCTAGATAGGCCAACAGGCCAAATAGGCTCAGAGGTAGTCCAAAAAACTTGCCGTAGGCACTCTGAAGGACGAGATCGCAACTGGAAATTCCTGACGCTTTATCAATAGGACAGGCTGTTTTTCCTCCTGTCAGGGCAACGAAAGTAAGGTAGGCCGTGATCAAGCTACCGATAACGGCGATCGCTCCCATTATCAAACGGGAATAGCGATGAATCCAAGGAACAGAACGTCTGCGAATCATAAAGCGTGATGACTACAATTAGTGACTATGGTGAGTAAAGCGTGATTAAACTATATCAATTTTACACGTTGCTCTTTAATATCTGCGATCGGTAAGATTCAACAAAGGCGATCGCGACAAGCTAAGACCGCTTAATTGTCCAAAAAGGAAAGGTTTGACTAGGGTTAATAAACACACCTTTAATCCCGTTTTGAGCAAAGGCAAAATCCTTCGTTTGCCAGAGGGGAAGATAGGGAACTTCTTGGCCTAATAGGGTTTGAATGCGGGCAAATATTTCATTGCGCTTGGTGGGATCGGATTCTTTGCGTTGTTGATCAATTAATTGATTCATTTCTTCGCTGTAATAAAACGAGCCTTGACCTTGGGAACCGCCTTCTTCACAGCCTTTAGTGGTAGACCCCTTGGCACAATATAAAAAGGGATAGATATAGTTGTCAGGATCGAGAAAATCGGGATACCAATTAGAAACGGCACTTTCATACAAACCCTTGCCTACGTTCCTAAAAAAAGCCGCCGAAGCAATACTATTCGGCTGAAATTGAATCGCTCCATCTAAGTCTCGTTTAGAAAGGGCTTTGAGGAGAGCGGCGACGATACTGGCGGTAATAGACCCTGATGAGTGCCAAATTTCGACGGTAACAGGATTTTCTTTGGAATAACCCGCCTGTTGTAACAATTGTCTGGCTTTTTCGATATTATGATCACCGTATTCGGTTTGAAAAACGGGTTTATAGGCTTCAAAGCCCAGGGGAATCATACTATACAACGCTTCTCCCTGCCCCTGCAAAATCCGCTCGTTCAACAGTTTTCGATCCACCAAGGACGCGATCGCCTGACGTACCAATTTTTGTTTCAGAGGATCACTGTTCATATTCAGCGTCATAAAATTCACCACCGAACCCGACGCTTCGATTACCTGCCCCTCTCCTTTTTCGGCATAAGCTTTTAGCTTTTTGACCTGTTGAGGCAAGAGAGATTGATAGGCAACATCCACTGCCTTAGTCCGAAAGGCATTAAAAAGATTAGCGGGGTTACTGGGATAAAGTTGTAGATCAATTCCCTGATTCTTGGGCTTTTCGCTCCAATAGTCTGAAAATACTTCCAATCGTAGGGAATCACTATTAAAACTGGTGAGTTTATAAGGCCCCGTTCCTGCAAATTTTTCGGGAATAAACTTACCCTCCCCAATCTCATAGGCTTTAGGAGAAACGGCACAAGCTCCAGGAAACGCCAAGAGGGAAGGAAAAGCTGCAAAAGGTTTCTGAAGCGTGACTTTAAGTTCCCATTCCCCTGTTGCCTCGACGGATTTTACTGTATCCGACAATAAAAACGAAGGTTCTCCCCCATTTTTGATGAAGCGATTTAGGGAAAAAGCCATTGCTGGGGCATTAAAGGCCGTCCCATCATGAAATTTGACTCCCTGACGAATGGGAATGGTATAGACGAGTCCATCTTCACTAATTTTGGGAAATGCGATCGCTAAACGGGGTTCTAATTCTGTTGTGCCTAATTTGTAGGTGTAAAGGGTTTCCCCTAAGTTATAGATCACCATCAATCCAGCCAATTCATAACTGTCGGCAGGGTCAATTGTGCGGGGTTTGAGGATCGTGCCGATGGTGATGGTATTTTCGCGGGAATTCACGCTTGGGGTAGGCTGATTTTGATTCCGAACACAACCCCACATTAATACCAAGGAAAGCATCAGTAAGATTATGCCCTGAAGCAAGCGATTTCTTTTTCTTTGAATCCCTAAAAACTCATCTAACATAGAAAATTTTTAATAGTTTTAATAAAATGTACGCTCCCAGATCAACATCTCATTATAGGGGGAGAGGGAAATTTTCAACTCAGTTTTGAACTCATCAAAAACTCAAACTCCTAAGCATTCGTCAGGGATTGATAATAACGACCCAGGGCAATAAGGGGAAAATATTGTCGGTACATATGATAACGGATATAAAAATGACAGGGAAAACCTGTTCCCGTAAACTCTGTTTCATCCCAACTGCCATCAGTTTTTTGGGTTGAAATTAAATAATTAATTCCGTCGGCGATCGCGGTTTGAGAAAATAATCCCGTTGCTTTTCCCCCATCCAATAGTCCGATCAAAGCCCAAGCCGTTTGGGAAGCTGTACTGATGCCTTGCCCCTTTAAGCTTGAATTCTTGTAACTTTCACAGGTTTCTCCCCAACCCCCATCGGCATTTTGACAACTTTCTATCCAACTCATGGCTTTAGTAATTCGATCTCGATAACGTTCTGGATCAATAACCGCAAGAGCCGAAATCACCCCACTGGTTCCATAGAGATAATTCACGCCCCAACGCCCAAACCAACTCCCATCGCTTTCCTGTTCTTTTTCCAAATAAGCTAAAGCCCTTTCAACTCGTTCAGGTTCCATTGAGAGATGACAGGAACCCAACATTTCCAAGACCCTAGCTGTCACATCCGCCGTATTAGGGTCAATCATGGCCCGCAAATCCCCATAGGGCAGATCATTCAACCAATCTTGATCATTATCAATGTCAAAGGCCGCCCAACCTCCTGCTTTACATTGCATCGTCGCCATCCATTCCACTCCCCTTTGCATCGCCGCATTTTTCAACCCTTCATTGGGTAAATTTAAGCCCGCTAAAGGCCATCACCACCACCGCCGAATCATCCAGATCGGGATAGAAATTATTATCAAATTCAAAGGCCCAGCCCCCTGGTTTTCCCAATTTATTTTTGACATACCAATCGCCGTAGGTCAGGATTTGTTTTTTGATTAGCCATTCCCCCGCCTGAACTAGCGCAGGATGATCAGGTTTGATGCCCGATTCCACCAAAGCCCGCACCACCCAAGCCGTATCCCAAACAGGAGAAACACAGGCTTGAATGCAATAGGTATTTTCAGTTTCAATGGCAAAATTATCAAGAGCCGCTAGACCTCTTTGCACAAAGGGATCGTTTACGTCATAGTCCAAAACTTTGAGAGCCAACATCGAATTGAGCATGGCAGGAATAATTCCCCCCCAATCTCCACTCACTTCTTGCCGTTCTAAGATCCATTTTTCGGCGGCTTTTAATCCTGTTTTTCGCCAGGGAACGAGGTTTGCTTTTTCTAGCCATTTAAAGAAACTATCTAAACCCACAAAAATATCAGCCCAATTATTATTGCGGGGTAATTCATATTTAACGTTTTCAATTCCTTCAGCGTAGAGTTCATCGAGGGTGATTTTACTGCCCAGATCGTAAATGGGTTTTTGGTCACAAACGGCAATCAGGGGAACGGTACTAGAACGCGCCCAACTCGACATTTCATAAATGGTGAAAGGAAACCATTCGGGCAAAAGCATAATCCAAGGCGGAATAGAGGGAGTGCCGCGCCAGTCGTAGCAACCAATGAGAGCGGCGTGCATTTTGGTAAAAATTCGGGTTTTGCTGATACCCCCTTTGGACAAAATAAAGTCTTTGGCTTTAATTAACTGGGGATCATCTGTTGGTACACCCAAAACTCGAAGGGCCAGTATAGGCCTCAACGCTGGTACTAATTTCTCCGCCGTCTCCGAAGTACAATTCCCAACCGCCATGATCTCGTTGTTGTTGACGCAGATAGGCTTCGGCTTTATGTAAGGGTCTCTCTTTATCCGTTCCCCAAATTTTGTGCAGAATAACGACTTCGGCGGTGATGGTGACGTTAGATTCTAATTCCGACCACCAATAACCATCGGGATATTGCAGGGACATCAAATAATCTTGGCTGGCTTGAATCGCTTTTTTGAGTTGATGAGGGGATTTTTCCTGGATTAAGGAGAGGCGATCGTCGGTTTGCATTATTGTCTGGGAGTGAACGGCTGAAATTTCTTTTACAGGATAACAGGTTCGGGTATTTTCTGGGATTTTTGGCGAAGAGTTATTGCTTTAAGGATTAATCAAGGTGTGTTTTAAGACAGTGAAAATTTACTAGTTTTCTGGCCAAAGTACTTGTTCAGCCGTTAACATTAATTCTGGAAAAATCGAGGAAATAAGGTGATCGCCGTTCGTAAAAATCCTTTCATCGTAATACCGATCAAACAAAGTACAAATGGTTACTCGTTCTTGAAGTGGATCAACAATCCAATATTCAGAAATTTCAAGAATGGCATATTCTGAACGTTTACTACGATAATCAGTGGATTGGGTCGATTCGCTAACGACTTCTACAACCAAAAGGGGCGGGGCTTCATTTAAGGGAATAATGGCTTCTCTTTGGGAGAGGGATTTCCATTGAGCTAAAGTCAGTACGGTTACATCGGGAATGCGTGACGTATCCCAGCGTCCTCCCCTGGGTGACTGAACACCAATTCGCATATCCTTCGCTGTCCAAGGTAAGTTTCGTTGACGGATTTCTGCTTTAAAAATCTCATTCAAATATTCGGCGATCGCCCCATGTTGACCTGTACCAAGACTCATCGGAATTAATTCTCCATCGACTAATTCATAACGGCGATCGCTTCCATCGGTATAGGAACAATAATCTGCAAAACTGAGTTTATCAATGGCGACGGTCATAGTTCATGAACCTCTCTAAGCAAGGGGAAAACCTGAAAATAGGTTGATATTTTTAGTTTAGCCTGTTATATTGAAACTGGTAAATTCGCTATTTTGGTTAGGTTTCCAAAACTCAAGAATATTTTTGGATTTTCTCGGTCTATTGAAAGATAAAGTAGTGTAATACTCAGATAAGTATGTTTTATTGTTGAATTAATTAAATCAGAAGCGAATTAATAGCGAATTAATTATGAAACGAAACCTTAACCTCATCAGAAAAATCTTGCTCGATATTGAAAATGCTCCTCCTGGCAAAGTTCTGTCAGCTTCTAATTTTGATTACGAAGAATTTGAAGAATTAATTATTGCTGAACATCTAAAGTTATTGGTAGATGAAAAATTTTTAGAAGGTAAGTTTATACAAGATTTTCTTTCTGATGGTTCGATTGAGATTTTCTGCTCTATTTATCGACTTACTTGGGATGGACATGAATTTCTAGCGAATGCTAAAAATGACACGATATGGAAAAAAGTAAAGTCGCAAGCTGAAGAAAAAGGGGTATCTATTTCTATGTTCGTTTTAAACCAACTTCTGGCATCTGAGGCAAAAAAATATTTTGGATTAAACTAAATACAAGTACTTTTGAAACAACCGCCTTTTGTAACGTATTTTTCTTTGCGATCGCTGTTTTATTGTTTATCATTGAAGAAGATAATAATTACTGAATTACCAAACATGACTAAACTACTAGAAAAAGCCTTCCAAGAAGCACAAAAACTTTCCAATAATCTCCAAGACGAAATTGCTGAACAACTATTAG
Organism: uncultured cyanobacterium; assembly: GCA_963807635.1. GTDB lineage: Bacteria > Cyanobacteriota > Cyanobacteriia > Cyanobacteriales > Microcystaceae > Snowella. The sequence continues at coordinate 5,357 of CAWEDJ010000021.1, read as the reverse complement.
CCGATATTGAGAATGAACTCCAATGGCAAGAAACTCTTACGGATCCCAATATTAACCTAGACATTCTTACACAAATGGCTCAAGCTGCATTGATAGAACAACAAGAAGGTAAAACAGAAGAAAAAGATTTTGGTGAAGAGTAATGAGATCATCCAGAACTAGGATCATTGCTTTCGCTTTGCTGTGATTTATGATTGAGTGCGATCGCTTCTTCTGTAATAAAATTCTAAAATGTGATCGCTGTTTTATTTTTTATGAATGCGATCGCGTTTTTGTTATTTGTGATTAAAAAGTGCGATCGCTGCCTTTTGTGAAGTTATTTTTTCTCTGCGATCGCGACCTTTTAACCTGTACCAAGACTCATCGGAATCAATTCTCCATTGACTAATTCATAACGGCGATCGCTTTCATCAGTATAGTTTATCAATGGCGATGTTCATAGAAGTTTTGCCCAAAATTTAAGGATAATTTCATAATTGTAATGACTATGGAACAATTACAATAAAACATATTTATCAATACATTTAATTAGTGTATGAGATAAATCTTAACTCAAGCAGTGATCGCACTAAGGAGAAACAAAAATGAAGACTGTCAATCCGTATAAAACGATCTTAGATTCGGGGAATGCCTACTGGATGGCTCGACTTGCTAGTGTTGCCTATATTAAAAAAGATGATCCTGAAGGTTCGCCAGATGAAGAGAAAATTCTGGCTAATTTAAAACAAGAGATCGAAGATTTTCTTCAGTGAAAGGCTTTTCTCAAAACAGTTCCCAGGCAATTTTAGTGGAACACGAAGATTTTTTCACAATGGCATTTCGAGGAACCGATGAACTAGACGACTGGCTTGATAATTTTGATCTGATTGTTACACCTATTTTGCTCCTCGTTGAAGGAGAAAAATTAGATGGTTACTTTCATAAAGGCTTTTGGGAAGCCACTGAGGATATCTGGGAGCCATTATTAGCAAAATATCAACAATTTCAGCAGCAAGATCGGGACAAACAGAAAGAGCTTAAACAAAAAAAGGTAAGACCACTGTTCATTACAGGGCATAGTTTAGGAGGGGCTATGGCAACAATTGCTGCCACAAAATTGATTAATCAAGATTTACCTTTTATCTCCACCTATACCTTTAGCCAACCCCGTGCAATGACCCACAACACTGCCCGTATTATTAATGGTAAAGCAGAGAACCGTTTTTTCCGTTTTCAAAATAATAATGATATGGTAACCCGCGCTCCTGCGAGGGCAGCAGGTTATAGTCATGTCGGTTCTTTTGTTTACATTTCAGAAGATAAAAGTTTACATAATGATATTGGATGGTGGTATCGTTTTCTCGACTCTGCTGAAGGAGTGATCAAAGCAATTCCTAAAAAAGGTTTAGATGGTGTTGAAGATCATTCAATGTCGGATTATCTAAAAGCTGTAGAAAGTTGGAATTGGGCCCCAACCCAGACTTGATTTTTTGAAGAAGGTTGGGTAATCTTTTTGGTTATTTGTCTTCTATAGACTTTCGGTCATTTTTCCTCACTCTTTCCCCTAAAATTATATTGTTCTTGTCAGTATTATTTTAGGGGCGATCCCCCTAGCTTATGCACTTCATTATTTGAATTGGCGCACTTTTTTGCCTCCTACCTTCTATTCGAGAATAGACACCAACTTGTGTGGAATTAGAATAAATCTAAAGGAAAATAACCATAGGTTCCTGCAATTTTGTCATCCTCACTTTGACAGGAAATTAAGACCCCGCGATAATCCCCATCATAACTATCTAAATAATGACTCTTTTTTTGAGTATTAAATTTTAGATAAACGGCTTTTTCTTGAGGTGGTAATGAAGCTATATCTAAATCATTTTCATAGCCTAACGCTTTAAGATAATTAGATAAACTCTCGAAAGCGAGTTCCAAGGAATTGGCACAAATGCCTAAATTTTCATATTCGGATAAATCGATAATTTGTTTAATCGCTGTTTGTAATTCTTTTTTATCTGCTTCGGATTCGACTAATTTAACTTCTAAGCAACTATAACTTTTTAAAATTTCTAGAGCTTGTTCAACGGTCATCGAATTTTCAGTCATCATAAATCTAGGGAAATTATATTAGGAAGAAGGTGGCGAATAATAAAGGGAAGATTGATATAAAACCGATTCTTGATGGGTTTCTAAGACACAATCGGAGCGGGGATAGGCGACACAGGTTACGGTATAACCTTCTGCAATTTCCGAGGGTTTCAGAAATTTTTGCTCCCGTTGTTCTACGTTACCACTAAGGAGCTTGGCAACACAAACGGAACATTCTCCTTGCAGACAGCCCGATGGTAAGCGAATTCCTGCTTCTTCGGCCATATCCAGAATATATTGATCTTCGGGAACAGCGATCGCGACATCTAGATTTTTTTCAGCATTAATGAAACGAACGGTATAGGTTGCCATTGGGTTTGAGAGCAAATTATTTTTTTATTTGAATTATCCGCGATCGCGACTTTTCGATGATGGATTTTAGATAGAAAGTGATTTTCCGTTTAAGATCAGGAGACAAATGATTTTGCATTCATAAATTCTAAGCTTAACTCCTATGTTTAACTGGTTTCGTCGTCAGTTCGGGGATTCGTCCCAAGCCGAACAAACTCCTGTCACGCCCGATTCTACCCCGACCGTTGAGGAATCGTCTCAAGGAGAAGAGGTTACCCAGGAGACGGAAACTGTTGCTGACAATAGCCAGGATGCCTATTTAGAGTGGGCAAAATCAGCGTTTAAAAATATTCAAGAGCGCAAACAATCAGAAGAAATTCTGGAAACGTCCGAACCTGTTGCCGAAGAAGTGGTTTCTCAAGAGATTGAAAGCGCGATCGCGGAACCTGAAGTAGAACCTCAAATTGAATTAGTAGTTGAAGCCGAGCCTGAAACGGTTACGGAATCTGAAGTTGAACCTGAAATTGAATTAGTTGCAGAAACTGAATCTGTTCCTAGTATTGAACTAATCGTTGAAACTGAGTCAGTCACGGAAGTTGAACCTGTTCCTGAAATCGCCGAAATTGAACCTGAAAATGAGATAAAACCTGAAATTTCTGCCAGTACTCCTGCTTGGTTACAAAAATCCGATCGCCTAGAAATTTTAAAGGAAACGGCTATTGAAACCGAGGTTCCTGAAACTCCGCCTCAACCCGTTGTCCGAAAAAAAGGGATTAAATTTGATGACGATTTTATCTGGTCGGCGAAAGTTTTAGCGGATCAGGGACGCGCCCCAGAGGATATTTCTGAAGAAGAAATTAATTGGCTCAGTCGTTTACGGCAGGGATTAACCAAAACTCGCCGTAATTTGGTGAATCAACTCAAGGCCATTGTCGGTCAAAGGCCCCTTGAATCAGGCGGCGGTAATGGAGATTGAGTCCCTATTGCTCCAGGCAGATGTGGGTATTGAAGCCACTGATTACATCATTACAGCCCTACAAAATAAGTTACGGCAAGAAGCCCTTCCCCCCGATGCCGCGATCGCCTACCTCAAAACGATTTTGCGAGAAATGTTAGACCGTCCCCTGCAAACGGTGAGTAATGCCGATTTTATTCCCACCAAAGAAACGCTAAATATTTGGCTACTAACGGGGGTAAATGGAGCAGGAAAAACCACTACCATCGGGAAATTAGCCCATTTAGCCCAAAAATCGGGTTACAGTTGTCTAATTGCGGCGGCGGATACCTTTCGTGCAGCGGCCGTTGAACAGGTAAAAATTTGGGGCGATCGCAGTGGAACCAGTGTTATTGCCAATCCCGATAAAAATTCCATCTGTCGCCGTTGTCTTTGATGGCATCAGTGCGGCCCAGTCTCGCAATATTGAATTACTCCTGGTCGATACCGCAGGACGTTTACAAAACAAGAAAAACTTAATGGATGAATTAGCGAAAATTCGTCGTATTATTGACAAAAAAGCTCCTAATGCCCAGGTCGAATCTTTGTTAGTATTGGATGCCACCCTCGGACAAAACGGTTTACGGCAAGCCGAAGTTTTTTCCCAAGCCGCTAAACTAAGTGGGGTCGTTTTAACGAAATTGGACGGAACGGCTAAAGGGGGAGTCGCGATCGCGGTGGCCCAACAATTAAATCTGCCCATTCGCTTCATCGGTGCGGGAGAGGGCATTGAGGATTTGCGGCCTTTTTCCAGTTATGAATTTGTGGAAGCCTTGTTAAATGGTTAGGGATTTGAGAGCAAAAACCCATGAATAAAAAATCTTCTTTGCCCTACCAAGGCTGGTCTTTAGTTGAGCGAGATCCGAAAACCATTGAACAATTAATGCCCTTTTGGGAATGGTTTTATCGTTATTATTTTCAAGTCAAAAGTGATGGTTGGCAGCATCTAGAATCAGGGGAACAAGTGCTGATCGTGGGTTCCCATAACGGTGGCTTGGCTTCTCCTGATATGGTGATGATGATCTATGACTGGTTTAAACACTTTGGTACGGAACGCCCGATCTATGGATTAATGCACCCAACAGTCTGGAAAGTGAATCAAAGTATGGCTCAGTTAGCGGTCAAGGTCGGAGCTATTCAAGCAACCCCAAAATGGCGATCGCGGCTTTACAAACAGGAGCTAGTGTGTTGGTTTATCCAGGGGGAGCGCAGGATGTTTTTCGTCCCCATTGGCAACGGTATCAAATTCAACTGGCAGGACGCAAAGGTTTTATTAAAATCGCGCTTCGGCAAAATGTCCCGATTGTTCCTGCAATTTCCGTCGGGGCGCACGATACCTTGGTGGTTCTCACTGATTGTTATGAACAGGCTAAACAATTGCATGATCTGGGAATGCCTTGGGTTTTAGATACCGATCCCATCGTTTTCCCCATTTATTTCGGTTTGCCCTGGGGAATTGCCCTTGGCCCCTTGCCCAATTTTCCTTTACCTGTTCCTATGCACACTCGCGTTTGTCCCCCAATTATTTTTGATCGCTATGGTAGAAAATGCCGCCCGCGATCGCGATTATGTGGAGGAATGTTATCAACTGGTGGTGAGGGAAATGCAACAGGAATTAGACCAATTATTATTAGATAGTCAGGGAATTAAACGCCTCCTCTCTTAACTATCTTGACAATAGGAGTATAGCAAAAAATAGCCATCAAGAAGAACAATCAAAGCAAGATTACTTTTAAAACGTAATGGAGAAAATTATCTTAGAGGAGATAAAAGAATTTTTAGATTAAACGCTAATTTTCTGAATGCCGACAAATTGTGTTTGTGTTTCTTCTTGGATTTCTTCAAGACACATTTCAATAACTTCACGAATATTTTTTAATAATTCGTCTATTGTTTCGCCTTGGCTATAACAAGCTTTTAGTTGTGGTAAGCTGTTGTCCATTTA
>CAWEDJ010000020.1:0-8148 GCA_963807635.1 uncultured cyanobacterium | reverse complement strand
TGTTGGATTCAGTATGAACTTGACGGAAAAGTAGTTTTAGCTCATTGAAAAACTAAAACATCATATTCATAAGTTATTATCTTGGTAAGTTTTGACGAGTACAACAATGAATGTATCAATAAGAGATAGTTTTGCGAAAGACCCATTTGGATATAGTGCTTTAGCTTGGCACAAATGGGGAATGGTTCAAACGATGGCAGGATTTCCTGTCGATATAGATAATTCACCGAAAAGTGAGGATTTAAAGTCACCAGTTCTCTGGCTTTCCCATGCTCATGCCCTGACTGAGGCTGCTCTAATTTTATTACGTAATGAGCCAGAGTTAGAATTCATTCCTATTACAATGCACGGTATTTGTTACAGTCAGTATTGCGCGGTTAGTTTAATTTTCATCCGTTATTACTGCCATTGTGGCCGCCGCCGTCAAACTTGATTTCTTCTCTAATTCTTAAATTGAGAGCTAAGGGAATTGACTTTTTTATCAGTTAAAAATTAGCCAACAAAAAAGCTAGGTTCGATAAACAGAATCATCATAAACCTAGCCAAAATTTAAAATATTTAGAGAGAGTTTGCGGTCTTTAACCTAGTCTTGCAACTGGGGAATAAACCGTTCTTTTTCGGGAACTTCGGCATATTCAGCCACAATTCCTCGGAACTCTTCACCATCAATGGTTTCCTTTTCAATTAAAAGATCCACTAGGCGATCCACTACTTCCCGTTGTTCACGGACGATTTGCCGCGCAATCTGATGACCTTGTTCCGCCAGCGATCGCACACTTACATCAATCCGAGCCGCAACGGTTTCAGAATACTCAGAGCGATTCATTAAACCGCCACCGAGAAACACTTCACCACCAGAACTTTCGAGGGAAAGGGGGCCGAGGTCACTCATCCCAAAACGAGTTACCATCTGACGGGCCATTTCCGTGACTTGCTGTAAATCACCCCCCGCGCCTGTGGTCACTTCGTCATAACCAAAAACTTCTTCTTCGGCCGCTCGTCCACCCATTGCACCAGCAATACGGGCCATCAGTTGGGCTTTGGTGGTTAATCCCTGTTCTTCGTCGGGGGTGAACCAGGTTAAACCTTGGGCTTGACCGCGTGGAATAAGGGTGACTTTTTGGACGGGATCATGATCTTTGAGTAACGTACCAACGATCGCGTGACCGACTTCATGGTAGGCAATCAAACGTTTGCTCTTGCTATCGACCAAAGGCGTACCTTCCATCCCTGCAACAACCCGATCAACGGCATCGTCAATTTCTAGGAGGGTAATGGCTTCCTTGCGACGACGAGCGGTAAGAATAGCGGCTTCATTTAAGAGATTGGCTAAATCTGCACCACTAAAACCAGGAGTCCGACGGGCGATCGCTTCTAAAGAAACACTAGGTGACAGTTTTTTATTGCGGGCATGGACATTCAAAATTTCTTGACGACCCTTGAAATCAGGGGCATCCACCATTACCTGGCGATCAAAACGACCTGGACGCATGAGAGCAGAATCCAAGACATCGGGACGGTTCGTTGCGGCGATGATAATAATCCCCGTATTTCCTTCAAAACCATCCATTTCTGTGAGCAATTGGTTTAAAGTCTGTTCCCGTTCATCGTTTCCGCCACCGATACCTGCTCCCCGTTGACGACCGACCGCATCGATTTCATCAATAAAGATCAAGCAAGGGGCGTTTTCCTTGGCTTTTTTAAATAAATCCCGTACACGAGATGCACCAACCCCGACAAACATTTCCACAAATTCTGAACCCGAAATGCTGAAGAAAGGTACACCCGCTTCTCCCGCGATCGCCTTAGCTAACAGAGTTTTTCCTGTTCCAGGGGCGCCGACTAACAAAACCCCTTTGGGAATTTTCGCGCCGACTGCGGTAAACCGTTCGGGTTGTTTGAGGAAAGTTACAACTTCCTGAAGTTCTTCTTTCGCTTCGTCAATGCCTGCCACGTCATCAAACATAATGTCGGTTTTGGCTTCCATTTGGAAACGGGCTTTGGACTTGCCGAAGTTCATCGCCTGCCCTGGCCCACCAGGTAAATTGTTGGAGCGACGGAATAAAAAGAATAGAGAACCAATTAATAGGACAGGGAAAATCAGATTTCCCAAGAAACCCCAGATCATTCCATCATTACCGACAGGGTGAGAATCGAGAATAACATTGGAATTCCGCAATTGGGCAACCAAATCAGGGGCATTGGAAGGCAAATCAACCCGTGAACGGATCATACGATTTTCTAAATCCGCGTCACTGACCTGCACGATCGCGGTTCTGCCACCGTCATATAAATCTACGCTCACGATGCGATCGGCGTTGAGATATTCTAAAAACCGCCCGTAGGTCATGCGAGTATTGGCGGTGTTGCTGCCCGTATTATTCGCGGCATTACCCACTGTTCCCTGCCACAGGAAGAAACCGACCACTAAGGCAGGTAACAACCAGAGGGCAACTGTTTTCCAAGAAAGTTTCATGATTTTATCTAAATGTTAGGTCGAATAAGGATTAAGTAGCTTGTATAGCTTGGGTTGACGGCACGGAGGCTGTTTCCCCAATTTTAAGAAATTTTGCTAAGGCAACGCATTGATTTTGTCAGAGTTGTTAGCATACCTTCAGTCTAACAGGAAACATATCTTAATCAAATTTAACTTAATTCTCAGAATGAGTGCAACTGTCTCAAAACCCGATAGGATATCTTCAGTAATTGAATCTTCATTATTTTAAACAAATCCAAGCGCATGGAAAACAAAAGACCTGAATTAGCGATCGCAGATCAATCCGTTTTATCCCTGGTGACGGAACTGCATAATTATTTTCGGGATATGCAGTCTTACTACAAAATTTCTCATGGTAGTCTTCTCAGTCGGCTAGAATCCACCACCGATTCATCGACCAAAGACGCATTGCACGAAGAAATTAAGGAAGTAAATGAGAAAATGGCCTTTTTTCATGTTCTGAATAATGCGATCTCAACCGTTGACACCGTGCTACATACGGAGAAAATGATCGAAGAATTCAAACCTTCAGCCAATGCTTCGGAGTCTTGATTTTATGCTTAAGCCCATAGATACGGTCAAATTATTTGCAAATAACCCCGAACTCGCTTTCAAAGCAGGCGAAACGATCTTCGAGACGGGGACGGAAGGAACGGTGATGTATGGAATTATCCAAGGGCAAGTGGAAATGCACCTCAACGGTAAACTAATTGAAATTTTAGAAGCTGGCGATGTTTTTGGGGAAGGAGCTTTACTCCATTCCGATCATCTCCGCACTTCTACCGCGATCGCCAAAACCGATTGTATTTTAGGGCCAATGGATAGGGAACACTTCCTGTTTGCGGTGCAACAAACTCCTATGTTTGCGATCGAAGTTTTGCGGAGTTATTCGGATCGATTTCGACGAGTAAAAGAATTATTTCAAGCCTTAATCTAAAAATGTTTGTGTCACCATTTTCGATCATTAAAGGGTTCTCCAGTAGTCCCTTTTTTTATGTTTATTTTTTGTCTAAACGATTGATCTGACGTAACGCACGGGTTTCTTCCACAATGCGATCGATATCCGTTTGAGAAAGTTGTGTGACGTAATTAATTTTGACTTCTTCCATTAGTTCCGTTAATAATGTTTCAATCGTAGAGAAACTTCGTTTTGCGGTCATTTCTTGATGGGTCGTTTGGCGCAGATTCTCCACTAAATTTTCTAACAATTCATCAAATATCGGGTCTTTTTTAAGTAAGGATTGTAATGCGTCTAGGGTTCGTTCATAGAGTTGCCCAATAATCTGATTCATCATTTGGGTTTGCAGCGATCGCACTCCAGGTAAAACCTGTATTTGTTGATAGGGAGTAGATTGATTCAACACTTGTTCAATATTGTAAATCAAAAATTTCTCTACATCAGGTTTAATTTGGGGCAGAACCTTCTCTAACATTACCTGGGAGACAATACGAGTGATTTCGATAATTTCATTCTTTTCATTAATATCTATATAAGCTTTCTGCTGTTGTTTACTCAATACTTCACTGAGTTTACCCTGACGAATCAGATCTTGGATTTGATCAATAATGCGAATCACCAAAACTTCCGTCATTTCCTGGGCAATAATTGCCACAAATCCCTGAACAGCTTGGCCTCTAATTTTCCTTAAATTAATGAGCTCAGCTTGGTCTAAGTGAATGATCAAGGGAATAATTCTCAACCAACGAAAAACAGGAATTAACAAAAAGACATCATACCAACGCCAGAGCATGGCATCAAACCAGCTAACTTCTGCATAGCGAAAACTAATCAGACGGGTTCGGATTAAAAAGTCCGATAAAAAGACAATAAAAAACGGAAAATCAATCAGGGGAAAATTATTAATAGGTTGCCCATTTTCTCCCCAGGCTCGGAAATAATTAGTTTGTATTAAAGGACGAATCTCCTGATAAAAGAACATCAATTCATTACTAAAGCCGTTTTGCATTAAATACTCCTTTGTCCAAAACGTATTAAAAGCTTGGGTTGCCGAAGCATCGGTTCTGCCAAAGACTCGCGATCGCATTTTATTTTTAATCGTCTCTAACGCCCCTGTTTTATTCGCTAATTGAAAAGGATTTGTCTGAATCATATCCGCACTTCTTTCTCGTAAATCCGCTAAAATCTCCTCAACCGTATCACTTTTTTCGGAAGGGTTGATGGTGGGTTTATTTTTAGGGACAATCTGTTTGCCTTCTATTAATTCGGGATTGAGAGCGACTTTTTGAATTAATTGCTCCACACGCTCTAAATATTGTTCTGTACTGCGATAGGGTTCGATGCCTTTTACCCAGTCGTACCAAGGCGCGATAGAAATTGGTAGTACCCTCAATGCTTGCCTGGGAATTTTTTTCTCAAAGGGGCCAATTTTTACCGTCAACTGGACTCTGCCTTGCAACCAAAAATCCCGTAGGGGAATATAACTCAGATCAAAGATAACTAACAAGTAATTGATTAAAATGAGGATTGCCATGAATCTTTCTAACCAAAGCGGCACGGCTAGGCGTTTTTTGGAGCGAGAAAGCGGGGATGTTGGGTTCGTCATGGCAAAAAATAAGAATACACTTTCATCCCGTATCGTATCAGGCGATCGCGCTTTTATTTTCAGTTTTATCTTAGCGATGGCAATTTTTCAAGACAAGCCCTAAGTAACACAATCAAAAAGGTAACAATAACTTAACACTTTCCCCAATGAAAATCTTTAGGTGATAACTTAAGGAGTAGGTACAAAGAAGTCAACACAATCTTCTACAAACCCCCAGAGAATAGAGTCTGTACCTCCCTGCTCTACTCGCCGCAATATTTTTGACGACACCTCTTAAACACGATGGTTTTGCTCCCATAGATTCAGTTTTAGTTCTGCTCTATAGGGTTTGCTTAGTCCATAACGATTACAGCGTAAATATGTTAGTGTTCGGTTTATTTACAAAGATATTGCCCCTGTCCAGTAAACTTTTATCTGTTACTTTGTTTGAATCTTTTTTTCAGAGTCCAAATCGTTTGTATCGGTCTTAATTACCCGCCTCCGTAGGTGGGTATTCTGTTGTTAGGGTTTATTTTTATTTCTTCGATTAAACCAAAGAATATACGCAATCGCGAAAAGTTGTAGAGGAAAGATAAAGGCGATTTCCTTTTGCCAAAATACAAGATTTATAGAAGAGATTTCCGTATAATAAACCAGAGCCAGGAGCGCGAAAATAAAATTGAAAGAATTGTTTTTTTTAAGAAAAAGTTTCATAGAAAATATCAGGATATCCCATCCCCAAACGATACAAATAATAACTAAAAAAAAGGGTTCCCAATATCCATTGACTAGGACGATTAACAAACAGTTTTAGTAAGGGATTAGGAATTTTTCTATTTAGGATTAATTCCGTCAAGATAGAGGGAATCGTCACCGTCGCGATCGCGGTTAAAACCAACCCAAAACTATGATATTGCAGAGAAGCTCGGATATCTCCCTCGGACAAGGAAATTAGTGATAGGGTTAGGCCACAACTTGGACAAGGAATGCCTGTGAACTTGAAAAAGGGACAAATCCAGAATTTTTGGGTCAAACCGAATCTAGAAAAAAGCAAAAAAGTAGGAATAGACGAAGCTACACCTAAAATTGTCCAACGATTTTTTCGTTCTTTGCGATTTAAAATTTGATCTGTGAGTCTAGGTTCCAAATAAGCTCTAAAACCACTCTTTTTTATTAACAATATAGGTTTCATAGAATTGTGTATCTGTCATGGTTAGGTAAATGATTCCTTCAACCAAACCGATAATTCCCATGACGGCGGCTCCCGCTCCACAGGTCAACACAGAAATAAGAATCGTGATGAGACCAGCATTGGTATAACCCAAGATAAACTTGTGTACACCAAAACCCCCAATGAGGATAGCGCAAATTCCTGCGGCTGTTTTTTTACTCTGTATTTGCGATGGCTCCATGATCTCTGGCTTGTTAAGTTTTAAGTTATCAATATTATAATACTCAAAAGTTTTTTGAACCAATATGTAAATACAATCTGTCAAGTTTCTTGGGATTTTTCATTCCTAAATTAAAATCTAAAAATCGATTGCCAGAGTATCAGATAATTGATAGATATTTGCAACTTCCTGCATAAAATTGAGACACTGACCAGGACTCATCCCGTTTGGCTTAAATTTAGGAGAACCAGAATATTTTAAAATTAATGTACTCATCTGACTATCGGCCAAATCACTCAAGCTGATGGTCTGCATTGACCAAATTTCAAATAATCGATTTTTAATCGGGACACATTCTATTAATATGGGTGTGTGATGACGTTTATCTGCTACGATGCGGTGATAGGTTTTACTAACTTGTTGATGCTCACCCTCTAGAATTTGCAAAAACATTAAATTACTATAGCAAAGTAATCCTGTAATTCCATCAAGCTGATTATTTTTCTGAGAAATTGTTGAAATTTCTTGTAAATTTTCAGTGCTTAATTCCGAACTCGCCTGACTACTATAAACTAAGCGATATAAATTCATAATTGTTGAATATTTTGAGTTAGAGACTAAGATATTTGTGTCTAAAAATTGAATAGAGGAGAAGCCTAATTATTCTATTGATATAATCACATCTAATGTTTTAGTGATTGAAAAATAAAAATCAAGAAAAATTTATCGCAAAATATTTTCTCAAGTTAAATTTCTAAATTATAAGCCACTATATGATTATCACCTCTACAGGAAAATACAGCAAGCAAAGTTAATGATCAAAGAAATTTATTCCCTTCTGTTAGTTATCTGTCAGTATATTTTTGCAGACTGTGGCAATCATGTTATCCTCCAGACTCCCTAGATCATGTTCTTTGTTCATACGTGAATCCTAGAAACTACGCGAATAATTCCTGACCCTAACGAAAATAGCCCAACTGGGTGAAGTTGTGACCAAAGAAGATCGATAGTATGAAAATATAAACCGTGAGGAGCAAGAGGATAAATATTATGAAACGCTCACTGATCGCCACGTTAGCCCTGATTGTCCCCCTCGTCTTGAGTAACCCTGTTAAAGCGGAAAATCTAAATCAGGTGAAGCAACTATTAGAGACTGGAGAGTGCGCTCGCTGTGATTTGCAAGGAGCGGATCTGTCAGGAGCCCATTTAATTGGAGCTGATTTACGGGATGCTAATCTTCGGGACGCGAATCTAGCTAAAGCCAACTTGGAAGGAGCTGATTTGACAGGCGCGAATTTACAAGGGGCTAGTTTGCAAAATGCAATGGTCACCAATGCCAGCTTGAATAATGCAAACTTGAAGAAAGCTGATTTTGCCTACGCCAAGCTCTACGATGCCGATGTGACGGGGGTTACGATGGATGGTATCAATATCAAAAATGCGGAAATTTATAATACAGGTATCGGTATCGGCGGCGACGATGAATAAAAGCAACGTAGGGAAGAACTTTAGGCGATCGCGTAAGAATTCGGTTTTTACAAACAGCGATCATCAAATAGATAAAACCAAGAACCAAGACAAACTAAGTAATTCTATAATAAGCCTAAAAACTCATTAAGCGTTAATTTACAATCGCGTAAAATTTGAGCAAATAACCCCCTTCCTATCGTTTCCTTTCCGTGAACGGGAACAACCGTTCTTCTACCATCAGAATGAA
>CAWEDJ010000019.1:0-14850 GCA_963807635.1 uncultured cyanobacterium | reverse complement strand
GTCTATAAAAAATTTGCTGGCCAAGTGGGTTGGCGGCGGAGCGGAAACTGGTTGAGCTATGACGAGCTAACTTTTTTATTAGATGGAAGTGAAAAGGCACACCTTCCAATAGGTTGGAGTTGGGTGGGGAGGGTGAAGTGTGGTAATGACTGGGGGTGGTGTCTCTTTTTTTCGCGCAACGACTTGTAACCTGTAATATATCACAGATTTAGTAAATTTTAAATCAGAAAAAAGCCCCCCTTATCAAGGGGGGTAGGGGGGATCAAACCTATGCAACTAACAGATCATCACCATCTACCCTACAATCCCAAACTCGTAGAACGCGCCAAAGAACTCCGCAAAAACATGACCAAGGCTGAAAGAAAACTTTGGTATGAATATTTAAGAAACTTCAAATATAGAGTCCATCGCCAAAGACCCATTGGTCAATTTATTGTTGACTTTTATTGTCCTCAATTAAAATTAGTGATTGAAATTGATGGAGATAGCCATAACAGCGAAAATGCTCAGACTTACGACTTAGAAAGAACTCAAATTTTAGAAGGTTATGGGTTAACAGTAATCAGATTTACAAATGAAGAAGTTTTGACTAATTTTGAGGGTATTTGTGGGGTGATTGGAGGTTTGATCCCCCCCTACCCCCCTTGATAAGGGGGGCTGCTAAAACTTACCTTAAAAAATCAACTAAAGCCTCTAACTTTTGCCAAGCCAAGCCACTCTTCAAAATATCTTTCGCTGTTTCAATGCCCTGCTGATGATTTCCCCAGGTTACCGCTTCACCCACCTGTAGAGCCAACGACGCATTCAACGCCACAGCCTCCAATTGAGCCAGAGTCCCCTTTCCCTGTAACACATTTCGCAGAATATCCGTATTTTCGATTAAATTTCCCCCCTTTAACTCAGAAATGGAGACAGGTGTTAGATCTAACTCTTGAGGATTTAAGGTACTTAGATTTACTTGATTATTCGTGAGTAAAGCAATATCCGTTATATCTCCCAAACCTGCTTCATCTAAGCGTTCCCTACCATGAACAATCATTGCCTTTGAGGTTCCCAAAACTGCCAAGGCTTCCGCTAAAGGCGTTAAAAATTGGGCATCATACACCCCAATAACTTGACCTGTTGGGCGTAAAGGATTCACTAAGGGGCCGAGCAAATTAAAAATCGTTCTAATATTGAGGGTTTTGCGGAGGGCGGCCACACTTTTGAGGGCGGGATGCCAACCAGGAGCAAAGAGAAAAGTAATGCCTACGGCTTCAACGGCGGCGGAGACTTTTTCAGAAGGGGCAGTTAAATTAATGCCTAGAGCCTCTAGGACATCGGCGGAACCCACCTTACTGGATGCCGAACGATTACCATGCTTGGCGACTTTGACCCCTGCGGCGGCGACCACAAAGGCGACTGCGGTGGAGATATTAAAGGTAGATGAGCCATCGCCTCCCGTACCACAGGTATCGACTAGGGGTTGGGAATGGGCAATCAGATTTTGTTGTAAGGATTGACCCTGCAAAACCTGGGCCATGCCTGCTAATTCCTCTGCCGAAACGCCCTTAGCCTGAATGGCGGCGAGAATTGCTCCAGAGAGAACAGCGGGAATTTCTTCCTTTAGCCAACCTTGCATCAGTTGGGAAGCTTGTACTTGAGAAAGGGAATGGCGATCAAGTAATTGCTGTAGAAGCGTGGGCCAATGGGGAGAATGGGTGTCCGTCACGATAGTTGCTCTTTAAAAAATCTGTTGATTGATCATAAAACTATTTCAGCCTAAACTCGCGATCGCCAACTCCACATTTTTGCGGACGGATTGGGCCGAGATGTGTAAAGCGTCTTTTTCCGACTCTGTTAATGACACTTCCAGAATCGATTCCACCCCATGACAGCCTAACCGACAGGGAACCCCCAGAAAAACATCCTCTAGTCCATATTCTCCTTGAAGATAGGTCGCGGCGGGTAAAAGACGGGATTGATTGCGTAAAATGGCCTCAATCATCACACAGGCAGAGGACGAGGGTGCGTAATAGGCCCCTCCTGTTTGCAATAATTTGACGATTTCGGCTCCTCCATTGCGGGTGCGTTCTACCAATTGGTCAATGGTTGAGGTATCCAATAGTTCCGTAATCGGGACACCTCGAACGGTGCAATAACGGGGTAAAGGTAACATCAAATCCCCATGACCGCCCAAAACCATCGTACTGATATCAGCAGAACAAACCCCCAATTGCATAGCAATAAAGAGTTGTAATCTTGAAGAATCTAGAATCCCCGCCATCCCCATCACCCGTTGGGTCGGTAAACCCGTGACTTTCCATGTTAAATAGGTCATTACATCTAGGGGATTGGTAATAACCAGAAAAATGGCATCGGGGGAATATTTGAGTGCTTTTTCGGCAGCTTCGGCGACAATTTTGGCATTAATCGCCAATAAATCATCCCGACTCATGCCAGGTTTACGGGCCAATCCTGCGGTAATAACGACAATATTCGCGTCAGCCGTGTCTTCGTAGTTATTTGTGCCGACAATTTGGCTATCTTGACCTTCGATTCCTCTGGCCGACATCAAATCCAGGGCAATCCCCTGGGGCAAACCTGGCACAATGTCTAACAAAACAACATCGGCAACATTTTTTTCAATGATGCGTTGAGCCAGGGCACGGCCGACATTGCCCGCCCCGATCACGGCAACCTTAAAAAATTGATAGGCCGTTGCTGAGTGTAAGAAAGCATTCATAAATTTTGGGAGATGGGCTTTTTAATCGACTGATTGGAGTTGATCCACCCGTAACCAGACGTTGGGAGTTGGTACATAGAAGCGAATCAAGGCGTATTCATCCTTGAGATCCACGACTTCACCTTTGCTGTCGAAGAGATAATTCGGAAAACGGCGATCGCTGGCCTTAGATTCTAGACTATCATCCAATTGCTCCCGAAGTACTCGGACTAACGACCCCTTTTTAATGACTGTAGCTACCATGATTTTTTTATCCCGTGACGAATGATTCTTTTGTAAATTGTTACATACCCTCAAAATTTTGCAATTCTTATTTTTTGCTGACTTTTCCCCCGACTCTTCCCCACGTTTTCCCCAGACTTAACCTCCATAGGCTAGGTTTTCCACAGGTTATGCCCGACTTTTCCCCAGAAGGTTATCGCCAAGTTATCCCCAATCCCCACAGATAGAGTCCATCCCACTGACCGATCCCTAGTGGTAGTAGGTCAAAAAATTTTAGGGCGATTTACTTGGGGAATCCAGGTTTCTTTACGACCAACTCCAGCAAACACTGAGTTACTGTTAAGTTTTGCAACAAAAACTAGGGCAAAACCCTTATTCTGTCGTAAGTCGAAAGAGAATCTTAAAATCTCTGTAATATTTCTTAGCATTGACAAGCAACCCGATTCGCCGTTAAAAATAATGTTCACCCCTTACACCCCTCACCGATCGCCGCTAGTTTAGTGCAGTTATCAAAAGAAGCGTGAGGACTTATCTCCCATCGATTGAGGTTATTATGAATACGTCCGTTAGTATTTTTGCTGAAATACCAGAAGATTTACACGAAACCCTGACCAAATACCTAGAAAGTCATCCCAATTGGGATCTAGACCGAGTGTTTGCCGCATCTCTGTCCCTTTTTCTGTTACAAAATGAAGGGAGCTACGGAGGACAAGCTTCCAGAGACTATCGTGCTTGTTCCAGGGTTTATCTAGAAACGCTTTTTCAAAGACCTGATTGATTTTAAAAATGACAGACGCAAACGCTAAACCCTTGATTATTCCCCGTTTGATTGTGGGATTGGGGAATCCTGAAGCAAAATACAACCAAACCCGCCACAACATCGGCTTTGAAGTCGTGGATGCCCTAGCCCATAGCTGGCAATTTAAGTTACAAGAAAATCGACGTTTTCAAGGTTTTTTTGCGGAAGGGGAAGTCCTGGGTCACAAAATCGGCTTACTCAAACCGACGACCTATATGAATCGTTCGGGTCAATCGGTGCGAGCGGTGATGGATTGGTATAAGTTAAGCCCTGAATCCTTGTTAGTGGTCTATGACGATATGGATTTAGAGTTGGGGCGGTTGCGCTTGCGGCTGTCTGGCTCTGCGGGCGGTCACAATGGAATGAAATCGATCATTAGTCATCTCAATAGCCAAGATTTTCCTCGTTTGCGGTTAGGGATTGGTCGCTCTAAGGGGGGAGGCGAAACGGTTTCCCACGTATTAGGCAAATTTTCCCCAGAAGATGGCCCGATTGTGCAAAAAAGCCTGGATTTAGCCATTGAATCCCTAGAATTAGGGCTAAAAAGTGGGATCGAAAAAGCGATGAGTCTTTACAATGGCCGCACGGTCATTACTTAGGTTAAGATAGGGGATTGTCAGATGATTTTTTTAAGTCATCCCATTAATAATGAATTCGCCGGAGGGGTCGTTTGGAGACAAAATTTATTCTCAAGGTTCTTTGGTTAGATCAAAATGTTGCGATCGCCGTCGATCAGATCGTAGGGAAAGGAACAAGTCCGTTGACGGAATATTTTTTCTGGCCACGTCATGATGCTTGGCAACAACTCAAAGATAAATTAGATGCTAAGCACTGGATTGAAGAATCAGACCGCATTGATGTGCTAAATCAAGCAACCGAAGTTATCAATTACTGGCAAGATTTGAAAAATCAAAATAAACTGGTTCCGATGGCAGAAGCTCAAGGCAAGTTTAAAGAAGTTGTGTTTAGTGGCAGCAATTAGAATTTTTATTTCAATAATTGCGGTTAATTTAATCAAGAAAAAGCAGGGCAGATTTTTTCTGTCCTTATTTTTATAGAAAAATTGAACTAATTTTAAAGTTAACTAATGGCACTCGGATTTTTCATCCGTTCTTCTAATTGATCGAAAGTTTTAAGTACCAAACGTTTTGCTTCTAATTGCCATCCCCACCGTTGAATTTGAATAGCGCAGGGTAAAGCAATCGCCACCGCCAAAAAATCTAGGGGTTGACGCAGAGAAATCCCAAATAATAAACCCAAGCCCGCAATACCCCAAAAAGGTAAAGCAACTGTTTGTCGATTCTCTTCTACCAATCGGGGTAAAAGTCCCTTGGGCATAATTTCCAGTAATTGTTTCTTAAGCTCTTGTTGCTGTTGGTAATTGAGAGCTAGGGCAAATTTACGGCGCAATTTCTCGATTTTTCGGGCTTCACTGCTGTATTCCGTCAGTTCATCTTCTGCCATACGGACATAGGTTTCGAGTTCAGCCATAGGAATTCCTTTTGTGTAGGTTAAAAAAAGTTGGATCGCCTGATTCGCAAACGTAGGCGATCGCCAACCCTTTTATTCTAGGTGATTTCAGAAAAACTAACTGTCCTTGGTCGCCATTGCCAACATCAAATCGAGCATCCGACAGGAATAACCCCATTCATTGTCATACCAAGCCACAACCTTAAAGAAATTACCATTGAGTCCAATTCCCGCGTTGGCATCAAAGGTACTCGAATGGGCGTCGGTCGTAAAATCACTAGAAACAACTTCCTCATCGGTATAGCCTAAAATCCCCTTCATTGGCCCCTCAGAAGCCGCCTTCATCGCCGCACAAATTTCCTCATAACTCGTTGCTTTAGCTGTTTTAAAGGTTAAATCAACTACGGAAACATTGGGCGTAGGGACTCGAAAAGCCATACCTGTTAATTTTCCCTTCAGATCAGGAATTACTAAGGTAACCGCCTTCGCCGCACCCGTAGAAGAAGGAATAATATTTTGGGATGCTCCCCGTCCTCCCCGCCAATCCTTTTTGCTAGGCCCATCAACGGTGGGTTGGGTTGCTGTCATGGCATGAACCGTTGTCATCAGTCCCTCTGCTAACCCAAAATTATCATTAATGACCTTGGCAATGGGAGCCAAACAATTGGTGGTACAGCTTGCATTGGAGACAATCACATCGCTGGCAGGATTATAATCTTGGTGATTCACTCCAACCACATAGGTCGGCACTTTTTCAGGATCTTTGGTAGGAGCAGACAGCACAACTCGTTTGGCTCCTGCGGTCAAATGCTTGGAGGCGGTTTCAAAGGTCGTGAATAATCCCGTTGACTCTACAACGTAATCAACTCCTAATTTTCCCCAAGGTAACTCTTCGGGATTTCTGACTGAAACACAGGGAATAAATTGATCATTAACCAAAATACCATCGGATTTTGCCTCAACAGTTCCCTTAAATTGTCCGTGAGTGGAGTCATATTTAAGGAGATAGGCGATGCTATCTGGCGGAACTAAGTCATTAATACCCACAAATTCGATATCAGGGTGATCTAAACCTGCCCGAAAGACTAATCGACCAATTCTGCCGAATCCATTAATAGCAACTTTAATTTTTGTCATGAAAATAAACTCCTATTTTTAGGATTGATGACTTAGATTCTTTAAAGCATACAAGTAATTTAAGAATTAACGAGCGATTTTTTGATTTTTTTAAATATTTTTTATCTTTTGAAAAGATTTATTCTCTCAGACGAATTTTTCTGTAAATTTTGTAACAGTTTCCTGAAAAATGTTAGGAAAATCAAATTTTTTATTTGTAATCGCCGCTTATTTTTATCTTTAATCTTCTGCTTAACTATTTCTTAAGGTTTGATCAAACAGGCAACTTATCAAAATTAGATGTTCAAGTTGGCAGTTTTCCTATTACCCTAGAAATTGATTATTTAACTTGGAGTGATTGTTTATGGTCGCA
This sequence comes from uncultured cyanobacterium, assembly GCA_963807635.1. Lineage (GTDB taxonomy): Bacteria > Cyanobacteriota > Cyanobacteriia > Cyanobacteriales > Microcystaceae > Snowella. Next base: position 8,145 of record CAWEDJ010000019.1, on the reverse strand, counting down.
GCACCAGAAAAGACGATTTCGGCCATTAGTGCCTTCGGTCAAGCCAGATCAACGGTTAAAGGAACCCCTCTCACTGGGGAAGACTTGCGTAAAACCCATGCTTACTGGCAAGCCTGCAACTATTTAGCAGTTGGAATGATTTATTTGCAGGACAATCCCCTCCTTAAAGAGCCTTTAAAAATTGAACACATCAAAAATCGTCTTTTGGGTCACTGGGGATCGAGTCCAGGATTATCTTTTATCTACACTCACCTGAATCGCGTCATCAAAAAATATGATCAAAGCATGATTTATTTGGCAGGGCCAGGGCATGGTGCGCCTGGGGTTTTGGGGCCAGTTTATCTAGAAGGAGCCTATTCGGAAACCTATCCCGATAAAAGTGAAGATGAAGAGGGATTAAAGAAGTTTTTTAAACAATTTTCTTTTCCTGGCGGAATAGGGAGCCACTGCACGCCTGAAACCCCTGGGTCTATTCATGAAGGGGGTGAATTGGGTTATAGCATCTCCCACGCTTTTGGAACGGTTTTTGATAATCCTGATTTGATTAGTGTGGCAGTGGTGGGAGATGGGGAATCGGAAACGGGGCCTCTGGCAACTTCTTGGCATTCTAATAAATTTATTAATCCCATTCGAGACGGGGCAGTTTTACCGATTCTGCACTTGAATGGTTATAAAATTAACAATCCGACTCTTTTATCCCGTATTAGTCACGAAGAACTGGAATCTCTCTTTATTGGCTACGGTTATACGCCCTATTTTGTGGAAGGTTCCGATCCCGAAAGTATGCACCAGGCGATGGCGGCGACCTTGGATTATTGTGTCGAAGAAATTCATAAAATCCAACAGGAAGCCCGCAGTACGGGTAAAGCCACTCGTCCTCGTTGGCCGATGATTGTTCTACGGAGTCCTAAGGGGTGGACTGGCCCCGATTTCGTTGATGGTAAAAAGGTTGAAGGTTTTTGGCGATCGCACCAAGTCCCGTTGGCTGGTGTCAAAGAAAATCTTGCCCACTTCGAGCAATTAGAAGCCTGGATACGCAGTTATAAGCCCGAAGAATTATTTGACGAAAATGGAATCCTGATTCCTGAACTCAAGGAATTAGCTCCTACAGGTTCAAAACGCATGGGGGCGAATCCCATTGCCAATGGCGGCTTATTGCGCAAAGCCCTCAAAATGCCAGATTTTCGGGACTATGCCCTAGATTTACCCCATCCAGGTCAAGTTGAAGCGGAAAATACCCGTCCGTTGGGTAAATTTCTACGGGATGTCATGGCCAATAACATGACTAATTTTCGGGTTTTTGGCCCCGATGAAAACACCTCCAATAAACTGCAAGATATTTACGAAGTCAGCAAAAAATTCTGGATTGAAGAATATCTGGAAGAAGATGCCGATGGTGGAGAATTAGCGATCGATGGTCGCGTCATGGAAATGCTGTCTGAGCATACCCTAGAGGGCTGGCTTGAAGCGTATTTACTGACAGGACGGCATGGATTTTTTTGACCTATGAATCCTTTGTCCATGTGATTGATTCCATGTTTAATCAACACGCAAAATGGTTGGATATTTGTCGTCATATTCCCTGGCGGGCAGATATTTCTTCCCTAAATATGTTGATTACCTCAACGGTTTGGCGACAAGATCATAACGGCTTTACCCACCAAGATCCTGGCTTTTTAGATTTAGTCGTCAATAAAAGTCCTTCGGTAACACGGATTTATTTACCACCCGATGTGAATTCTTTGCTGTCTGTTGCGAATCACTGTTTAAAGAGTCGGAACTATATCAATGTGATTGTTTGCGACAAGCAGTTACATTTGCAATATCTAGACATGGATGCGGCTATTCAACACTGCACCAAAGGTTTGGGAATTTGGGATTGGGCGAGTAATGATCAAGGCTATGAACCTGATGTGGTGATGGCAACAGCGGGAGATATTCCAACGAAAGAAGCTCTGGCCGCAGTGGTTTTATTACGGGAAGAATTTCCTGATTTGTTGATTCGCTTTATTAATGTGGTGGATCTGTTTAAATTAGTCCCTGAAACGGAACATCCTCATGGATTATCGGATAAGGATTTTGACAGTATGTTTACCATTGATAAACCTGTCATTTTCAATTTTCATGGTTATCCCTGGTTGATTCACCGTTTAGCCTATAGTCGGACAAACCACGATAATTTCCATGTTCGCGGTTATAAGGAAAAGGGGAATATTAATACTCCTTTGGAATTAGCCATTAGTAATCAGATTGACCGCTTTAGTTTGGCGATCGATGTGATTGACCGAGTTCCTGAGTTACAGGTAGCAGGGGCCCATGCTAAGGAGAAGTTCAAAAATCTCCAAATTGATGCCCGTAATTATGCCTATGAACATGGAACGGATAAGGATGAATTAACTCACTTTAAGTGGCCTTATTAAATAGCGATCTCCTTGATTCAGTAGGCGTTTAGTTTAGTATAAATAAGTAGTTACAATTAAACCGAACAAGAGTTTTTTACTCGATCCCCCCTGACCCACTTAATAAGACTACTGTGTAGACACATCTCCTTGTATGCCTAAAAGTTTGATCCCCCTGCCTACGGCATCCCCCTTATAAAGGGGGGTTGGGGGGATCAAAACTTAGACAGAAAGACTTGTGTGTAAACGGTAGATTGATAAGGGGGGTGTTCGTAGGACGGGGGGATCTTATAAATTTTAAGACCCATCTACTTAGTTAATTGTTTATCAAGTCTTAATGTTTTTTGATTTGGCAACTAAACCCTTACTTTTATAATATTTTTGTTGCTCATAACGTAAGGACATAATATATTTTCTGCCAATATTTTGTCTGTTATCACAACGTAATCTGCTGTATCTATTACAAAATTAGAAGTTGTAAAATTTAATCAATCTAAATCATGAAAGTCGCTGTTTTTAGTACGAAAGCTTACCGATCGCCAATTTCTCGATCTAGAGAATAGGGAATCCCAGGCTAACCATGAGTTAGTTTATTTTGAGTCACGGCTAGAACCAAAAACTGCATCCCTGGCAACGGGTTTTGAGGCGGTTTGTGTCTTTGTGAATGATGATCTGGGAACGGAAACTTTAGAAATTTTGGCAAAGGACGGTATAAGATTAATTGCCCTTCGTTGCACGGGATTTAATAATGTCAATCTCGAAAGTGCGGCCAAATTAGGAATTAAAGTTGTTCGAGTAACCACCTATTCGCCCTATTCAGTAGCAGAACACGCGGTTGGTCTAATCCTTATGCTCAATCGTAAGTTATATCGGGCTTACAATCGAGTTCGGGATGATAATTTTTCTCTTGATGGGTTATTAGGGTTTGATCTGCGCGATCGCACGGTTGGTGTCATTGGAACAGGGAAAATTGGACAAATCTTTGCTCAAATTATGTCAGGTTTTGGCTGTCATCTGTTGGGCTATGATGCCTATCCTAATGAGAATTTCGAGAAAATGGGCAACGCGAAATATGTTTCTTTAGAGGAACTATGGCAAGGTTCAGATATTATTTCTCTCCACTGTCCATTATTTCCTGAAACCCAAAATATTGTTAATCAAGACGCGATCGCAAGAATGAAACCAGGGGTCATGTTAATTAATACCAGTCGGGGTAAATTAGTTGACACCAAAGCGGTAATTGAAGGAATTAAAACAGGAAAAATTGGTTATGTGGGCATTGATGTTTATGAAGAAGAAGAACATCTTTTCTTTGAAGATCTTTCCGATACCATTATCCAAGATGATACTTTTCAATTACTTCAATCTTTTTCTAATGTGGTGATTACGGCCCATCAAGCCTTTTTTACGGAAAATGCGTTAAAAGATATTTCCCTAACAACCATTAGGAATCTGACGGATTTTGAGCAAGATAAACCCTTGGAACATGAAGTTAAATTTGTTTAATTTGCTATTAAAAATAAGGAGAGAAAGGGCGATCGCAATTTGCCCCTACAGGGTTATTTTATTTTTAAAAATAGGAAAAGGGCGAACGCAATTCGCCCCTACAAGGTTATTTTATTTTTAAAATACGTCTAAATCGATCGCCTTAGACCCCCCTGCTTTTAATTGTTTTAATAGGCTATCCAATTGTCTCCAAACCAAAGCCGCAATAAAAATAGTGACAGGTAAAGAAATTGCGTAGGACACTAAACGACTACCTAAAAAAACTTCGACTCCCGACGATAAAAACACACAAATTCCGACACAAATTCCCAGAAAAGGAAGTTGCAAATCCAAGTCCTGCAACGTACTAGTGGGCGTATTCAACCACACCCTGACCTTTTGTTTGAGTGTCGCTTCAAAAGCCGCACCACAGGTAAGACCCACAAATAATCCCACAAAAATCAAAAAATAAGGCGGCTCAGGCAAATAATACATAACTAAAGCGATTGATATGACGTAGATCATGCCTATGATATCAAATGCTTTGCCCCTAGCGTTGAGTTAATTTTGCCGACAATCGCTGTTGCTCGTTAGACTGGTTTTGTCCTCGTAAAATCTTGTTAGCATAAAACTATGAGCTTGAATCGTTATCCCCAGGGCATCAATGTTTTGATTGTGGGGGCTTCGGGGGGAATTGGTCTAGCTTTTACTCGACAGTTGTTGGCAGAGGATAAGGTGGAGCGAGTGTTTGCCACCATCGAGAATCCAGTTCAATGACAGATTTAAGGGGACTAAAGCAGGAATATCCCGAAAAATTAGCACTTTTATCCCTAGATATTACCCAAGAAGCTCAGGTTTCTGCGATCGCGAAGAAAATCGGTGAACAGGTGAAACGCCTCCATTTAGTGATTAATTGCGTGGGGATTTTGCATGACGGAGATTTTCAACCCGAAAAAAGTTTACGACAAATTCAGCCTGAAAATTTATTGAGATATTTTGAAATTAATAGTATTGGGGCAATTTTATTGGTTAAACATCTTATTCCTTTGTTAAAACACCCAGAAAGAAGTATTTTGGCGACCATATCCGCAAAAATTGGCAGTATTGGGGATAATCAGATCGGGGGATGGTATGGTTATCGATCTTCAAAAGCGGCTCTAAATATGTTTTTACGGACGGCGGCGATCGAATATAAACGCACGTCTCCCCAGACCATTATGGTGATGCTCCATCCTGGGACGACAGATACCCAATTGTCTAAACCCTTTCAGCGTAATGTTCCCCCTGAAAAATTGTTTGACCGCGATCGCACGGTCACGCAATTATTAGAAGTGTTAGACCAACTCACAGAAAAAGATAGCGGGGAATTTTTCTCATGGGATGGTAGTCGGTTGCCTTGGTAAATGAATGTTAAAAAGGATTAAAAAAAGTTGGCTAATTTTCCATAGGGCCAACTTTTGACAAAAAATAACTTTTTTAAAATTTTATAAAAATATCGTAACAATTATCTCAATTCAATAGAATTCTGTTTTAGTAAGAAATGTTGCTTAGATGAGCAATGCAGTTTCCCATCAAGAAGTAAACCACAAGCATGGCCGCCGCCGCCGCCGCCACCAGAAATCCCGCTAACATCAGGGAAAACTCCTGATCTTCCACTGCTTGTTGCATGAGATGGAGAGACCAAGCCACCAGAGCTACATCAAAAATGAGAATTGGAACTAACATATATTAAAAATTGTTAACTTTAATTCTATTTTAATACAACTTATGAACAATGCAAGGAAGACGAACAGAGCTTAAGCTTTTCTTTCGTATTGGATCTTAGGTTGGTCTGATGGGGACTTGGTTTTGCTGGAGGTAGGTTTTAACTTCCGCAATGCTTAACTGACCGTAATGCAACAAAGAGGCAAAAGGGCCGCTTCGGCTTTACCTTCTGTGAGAGCTTGATAAATATGTTCACAATTGCCTGCACCACCAGAAGCAATGACGGGAATTTCTACTTGATCGGCGATCGCCCTGGTGAGGGGTAAATCATAGCCCGCCTGGGTTCCGTCCGCATCCATACTGGTGACTAATAATTCTCCTGCTCCCCGTTGCGCGAGTTCCCTCGCCCAGGCGATCGCATCAATGCCCGTATTTTCCCGACCGCCTCGTACATACACATCCCAGCCTGAATTTTGCGGATCATTCCGTTTTCTGGCATCGATCGCCACCACAATGCAGGAAGACCCAAAGCGATCGCTGGCTTGATTAATCAAATCAGGATTACGAACGGCGGCAGAATTAATACTGACCTTATCGGCTCCTGCCCGTAACAAATTTTTAATATTTTCTAAGGATTGAATGCCACCGCCAACCGTCAGGGGAATAAAAACTTCTTCAGCCGTGCGATAAACCACATCAATCATGGTGTCCCGTCCTTCGTGGGTGGCAGTAATATCGAGAAACACCAACTCATCCGCCCCCGCCTCGTTATAAATCCGCGCTAATTCCACAGGATCGCCCGCATCCTTGAGATCGACAAAATTCACCCCTTTCACGACTCGGCCAGCATTCACATCCAAACAAGGCAAAATTCTTTTGGCTAACATAACAAGTTTTTTAAACGTTGGTCAATTTAAACGTAGGATTACAGCAATTTCTCTCAAATTTATCCACGAAAAGCGTGTTAAATTCAGATTGAATATAACATTAAATCGCCCGCTCCCTAAATCCTTCAATCTCTCAATGACAGATAACTCTCCCAATCCTTTTTTATCTCTTCCCTACGAACCAGCCTTAGAAAATTTAGGGAATGATTACTTTGATGCCGTCACTGCCGCCGACTTTCCCCAGCAAATCCTCCGCTTCCGTAATGATGCTTTATTACCTAAACTTAATTTAGAAAGCCAAGCGGTAACAAATGAGCATTTTATCGAGGCTTTTGGTAAATTTGAGAGCGTGACTCCCCTGTTGGCTCTTCGCTATCATGGCTATCAATTTGGAGAATATAACCCCTATTTGGGCGATGGTAGGGGTTTTTTTATATGGTCAGGTGAGGGGAACTGATGGACAACTCTACGATTTTGGCACCAAAGGATCGGGAAGAACGCCCTATTCTCGTAGTGCCGATGGAAGGTTAACGTTAAAAGGTGGTGTGAGAGAAGTTTTAGCCGCAGAAGCGTTGCATTCATTAGGGGTAAACACTTCTCGTTGTTTGAGTTTAATTGAAACAGGGGAAGGACTCTGGCGCGGGGATGAACCGTCTCCTACGCGATCGTCGGTGATGATTCGGTTTAGCCGATCGCATATTCGGTTTGGAACTTTTGAACGGTTGTACTATATCAAACGCCCTGATCTGATTGAAAAATTATTAGATCATGTGATTGAGGTTTATTATCCCGAAGTGACGGGTCAGAATCCAGAGCGTTATCTTCGGTTTTATCGAGAATTGGTTAGGCGTGTCGCTCAATTGGCGGCTCAATGGATGGCGGCAGGCTTTTGTCATGGGGTTTTGAATACGGATAATATGCCGATTACGGGGGAAAATTTTGATTATGGCCCGTATGTGTTTATTCCTACCTATAATCCTGGTTTTACGGCGGCCTATTTCGACTATGGCGGACGATATTGCTATGCCAATCAACCGTTGATTTGTCGTCTGAATTTGGAATTATTGCAAGTTCCCCTAAGTATGATTATTCCTGCCTCAGAATTAGATTCAGTATTAGCTAATTTTGAAGAAGATTATCAGAGTTATTATCAAATTTTGATGTTGCAAAAGTTAGGATTATCGACCGCAGAGATTCCTAATGACCAAGATTTGCTCCAAAAAACGATTGAATTATTACAGGAAAGTCAGGTTGGTTATCATCAATTTTTTACGGAATTAACGGAGAATTTTAATCTAGGCTGGCGAGAAGATCCGACTAAAATTTTAGAAAATACGGATTTAGGAAAGGCAGATTGGACTAGTTGGAAAGTTCTTTATCATTTAGTTTTAATGTCTTTGCCAAAAGATGAGTTTATTCAAGTCGGCGATCGCCTAAAAAGTGCTAATCCTAAAACGGCTCTGTTACGTCCTTTGATTGAAGAGGTTTGGGATGCGATCGCGGATCATGATGATTGGCGATCGTTTGAAGAGTTAGTGCAACGTTTACAAACTAAAAATTAATGCAGGACGTTTTTTTGCAGTTAATAAGTCGGAGTTCGGAAAGAGAACTAAAACTTGTGTCACCTCTTTTAGGAGTTAGGTTTAATCGTGTCATAGTCATCATAAATA
>CAWEDJ010000018.1:0-30358 GCA_963807635.1 uncultured cyanobacterium | reverse complement strand
ATTTACAGGTGGAATTAATCTACGGGGCGAACAAGTAGTACAAATGTATTATCTCGTTTCTTGAGTCAAACTCCTGAATGCGGGTTGAATTCTTACATTGTGTGATGCAGATAAATGATGATCGCGTTGTAAGTTTTCAAGTTGCGATCGCGACATAATGTTAATGAAAAATCACCCGATTGATCAATTCATCGTTTTCTAAATTTACCAGACGATCACCGACTCCATCTTTCGTCCAGACATTAAAGGCTTGACTAAATAAAGAAATTTGACGATTTTGATTAGTTAACAGTAACAAATTTTGAGAGTCTGGCATCATCCCAATTAATTGATCGGTTTTGTGGCTAAATTGCATCGCCGTTGTGCCAATATCTCCCAGACTACCCAAACGCAAAGATTCAATGGGAAACGCTTTTCCGTAGCCCAATTGGGTCATGAGTAAAACGCGATCGCGAGAGTTAACTGACAAACAACCGACTAAAGATTCCCCAAATCGCAATCTCAAGGCGGGATTTCCTTGGGCATTGCGTCCCATCGGGGGAATATTTTCTAGAGAAAAACGCAATAAGCGACCGCTACTGGTTGCTAATATCAGATCTTCTTCGGATTGGATGAGATGAACGGATTGAATTCGATCTTCTTCTTTGAGTTTAATTAAACCTAAACCCCGATTAGTTAATTCACTAAATTCATTTAGATTTAAGCGTTTCAAACGGCCATTTTGACTCATTAATAGTAAATCTTGATTGGTATTTGATTCGGGTAAAAAGAACTGTCCGACAATTTTTTCTGCATCCCGTTGGGCGGTTTTTGATAATAATTCTAATAAAGGAAGACGGGCAATGGTTACGGGCGGAATTTCTTTGATCAAAATTGGGTAAGCTTTTCCGCGATCGCTGACGACAATGATTTCTTCTTGTTGATGGATCGGGGTTTGATAAATAACGGGATCATTTTCGGTTTCGGTTGATTCCTGGGTAGAAGATATCCAATAAACTTCTCCTGATAATGTCACCGCTAATTCGGCATCTGCTGGGGGAATTTGTGGTGTAAATAGAGAAAAAGCAGGATTTTTTTTCGGCTTTTCAGCTAAATTCGGTTCGGGTTCCGTTAAGATTAAATCTTGATTTTCTGAGTTAACTAAGTTCGATTCTAGTAACTCTACTTCTGGAGTTGGAGTATTAACTTGATCAGTACTCAACTCAGACAAAGTTACTTCAAGATTAATCGGATCAACGATCGCATCTTCGATAATAATGGTTTCACGATCGGCGATCGCGTCTTCAGAATTAATAATGTCAGCAACAGGACTCGGTGAAGGGGGCGCAGCAACTTGTTTGGGGGGAACGTAGGGCGTTTTAGTAATGCGGGTACGCCGTTCATCTCCAAAGTTTTTTTTCAGTTTTCGTAACTCTTTTTTGAGGGCTTTCAGGCGTTCATGACGATTATTCAGCAGGGTTTCCAGTTCTGTGATACGAGTTTGTAATTCCTCACTTTCTGCTGTTATTTTTTGCCGTTCCAAGCCCGTGATGCGACGCATGGGCATTGCTAAAATGGAATCAGCCTGTTCAGGGGTAATTTCTAAACGGCTTTCTAGTTGGACTTTGGCAGTGGCTCCATCGGCGGCATGGCGCAGAATATCAATTAGTTGATCTAAATTATTTAAGGCAATTAATAAACCTTCGAGTAAATGTAACCGTTTTTGACATTCTCCTAATTCGTTGGAGTATTGACGGGTGACGGTTTCTTCTCGAAATTTTAAAAATTCTTCTAATAATTGACGCAGGGATAATTGGACGGGTTTGTTATCCACTAAAGCTAATAACGTTACGCCAAAGTTTTTTTGTAAATCTGTCTGTTTATAAAGTTTCTCTAAAATATTTTCAGGCTTTACATCTTTTTTAAGTTCAATAACAACTCGCATTCCTGTGCGATCGCTTTCATCCCGCAAATCAGCAATGCCTTCGATTTTTCCTTGATTAACTAACTCCGCCATTTTTTCAATCCAGGCGGCTTTATTGACCTGAAATGGCAATTCCGTGACAATAATCGCTGTTCTGGTTCGATTACGTTTTCTTTCTAAATGAATGGTTTCTAAATGATTAATGCCCTGCACAGGAATCAGACCCTTGCCTGTCCGATAGGCTTCATAAATACCCGTTTGATCGAGAATTCTCCCCCCTGTGGGAAAATCAGGGCCAGGAATAATTTCCCAGAGTTTTTCATCGCTGAGTTCGGGATTGTCAATCAAGGCAACCAGTCCATCTACTACTTCCCCTAAATGATGGGGTGGAATATTGGTGGCCATTCCAACAGCAATCCCAGAGCAACCATTGAGAACCAGGATCGGTAATTGGGCGGGCAGAACAACGGGTTCCTGTTGGGAATTATCGAAGTTTCCTGTAAAATCAACGATCGCGTCGCTAATATCATCCAGGGTTGCTTGGAAAGCAATGGGAGCTAAACGAGTTTCGGTATAACGCATGGCGGCGGGCGGATCATTATCCACCGACCCAAAATTGCCATGACCCGCCAAAAGGGGGTAACGACTGGAGAAATCCTGTACCATACGAACAAGGGCATCATACACCGACTGATCGCCGTGGGGATGATATTTTCCCAGCACATCTCCCACGACACGGGCGCATTTGCGAAAAGGGCGATCGGGCGTTAATCCTAATTCATACATGGCATACAAAACCCGCCGATGAACGGGCTTGAGGCCATCTCTTACATCGGGGAGAGCGCGGCCCACAATCACGCTCATGGCATACTCTAAATAGGAGCGTTCCATTTCTAAATGCAGGGGAGTGGGGATGATTTCACCCGTTGTTAAGAGTTTGAGTTGTCTGGTCATGAATTTGGATTTTCCTCTTTAAATATCAGAAGAATAGGAAATGTTAGCCTTGTTTTATTGACTTTAACCGTTTATGGGGAGATGGGGAATGACCGTTTTGATTGTAGAAGATGATCCCATGAATTTTAGGGTTTTTTCCAAAATCCTGATCAAACGGGGAGGACTCACGGTTCAAGGGTCGGAAGATGTGGAAGAAATTATTCGTCTGGCCAAGGCAGGCGAGATTGAGGTTATCTTAATGGATGTCTCCTTAGCTCGCAGCAGTTATCAGGGAAAATCCGTTGATGGTATTCAAATTACCCAAATTTTGAAGGCCAGACCCCGAAACGGCTTCTTTACCCATTCTCTTGGTGACAGCCCATGCAATGGAGGGCGATCGCGAATTCTTTTTACGTCAAAGTGGGGCCGATGGCTATATTTCTAAACCCGTTGTGGATCATGAGCAATTTGTTTTACAGGTTCAAAACGCGATCGTCCAGGCTCGCCAAGGGCATTAGGTAGGGGGAATTAGACTAAATCCGATCAACCCAAGGAATGCGCGCTTTGTTCGTAGGCCTGCCAGGCTAGATCCACCAAGCCATTTACAATCGCCACTGCCACGTTGGAATTCCCCTTGCGGCCATCCACAATAATATTAGGAACCAAAGAATCCTGAAGCCGTTGTTTCTCCACATCCGCATCCACAAAACCAGAGGGAGTAGCGATCACTAGGGTTGGCCAGAATATTTTCTTCTTCAATTAATTCGACTAAAGCGGTCAAGGCAGTCTGGGAATCCCCGATCACAAAAATACCTTCGGGATAGCGTCTCGCCAAAGTCTGTAATCCCCAAGCGGCTTGAGTTTTCGCTTTTTGGGGACGGGTAATGGTCTGGGTACTGCAATAAACAGGATTGGCAAAGGTTTGCTGGAGATTGGGGACAATTCCGACCTGTACCATTGGCACATCCACAATAATGGTTGTTCTGGCCGCGAGGGATGCCGCTCCTGCCGTGAGGACTCGTTCCGAGAAACGTAGCATTTTGTGATAGTCAAAATCTGCCGTCGCCAAAATTACACGACGGATAATTTCGTATTCTGCGGGCGAATAGTCCGATTCTCCTATTTCGTGGTCAATAATTGCCAAACTCTGGGCATCGGTGATGTGCCATTCCATCGCAAATAATTAATGAAGATTAGGTTTAAATAGCTATTTTGTGGTTACAAATACCGAAGAATCTACTCAAAAAATACTGAGTCATTGCAGACGTATATTTTATCTCATAATACACTGCGCTGTAGTGAAGGCAAATTATTCTAGCGATAACGAGGTGTTTTTTGTCGACTAAAGCACGGCGGTGGCCTATTCATTAAAATCCGCGATCGCGTTACCATTTCCATCACAGTTGCCAATTTTTCAGAAAATATTATCAAAATTAATGATGGAGATTCGACTTTCCCTATTCTTAACGGCCAATAAAACGAGTAGAATTGATTTGTTTTTGACACTGGAGGCCCTAGAATGTCCCCCCCAAAAATCATCCTGAAATATTTACGATGGCTAAAGTGGAAACAGAGGGATGCGCCCCACCTCAATAAAGTGCGATCAGAGTTAGTAAATGAATCGAAATGGGATATGCCCTATCTGATTTTGATTATTAGTTCCTGTATGATCGCCACCTTTGGACTGTTATCGAATAGTACGGCGGTGATTATTGGAGCAATGTTAGTCGCGCCCTTGATGTTGCCGATTCGGGGCTTGGCCTTTGGAGCCTTAGTGGGAGATGGTTTTCTATTTAAAAGCGGAGTCGTTTCCGTTACAATGGGAACTGTCCTAGCGATAGTTCTCTCCTGTTTAATCGGATGGCTCACGGGCATTACAAATTACGGTAGTGAAATCCTAGCCCGAACCCAGCCGAATCTCTTGGATTTGGGCATTGCCGTTGCCGCAGGAGCCATTGGAGGCTATAGTAAAATTCAATCCAAAGTATCCGACACCTTCGCTGGAACCGCGATCGCTGTTGCCTTGATGCCACCCGTTTGCGTGGTGGGTTTAGGATTGTCTCAAGGAAATTGGATTTTAAGTCAGGGCGCAAGTCTGCTATTTTTAACGAATTTGTTAGGAATTGCCTTAGCTTGTATGCTTGTTTTTTTGGTGGCAGGTTATGCTCCTTTACGTCAGGCGGGGAAACCTTTGTTAGTGGCAGTTGTTTTAACCTCAATTTTATTAGTTCCTTTGGGATTAAGTTTTTCTCGATTAGTACAACAAGCCCGTCTGCAAAGTAGCGTCAAGAAAGCTTTGACGAATAGAACTGTCACTTTTCAGCAATTAGAACTGACTAATTTTAAAGTTAACTGGCTAGAAAGACCTGCCCAGGTTTTTTTATCGGTTAATGCCAAGGAACCTGTCACCAAGAAACAAGTAGAACTATTAGAATCGTTTTTAGAGAGAGAAATTGGGCAAAAATTCACCCTTATTTTTAATATAAGCCGTGTGGAAGAAGTTCGCTCTTCTCCCAAAATAGATCCCTATTTTTGATGGCAATTTCACTCAATTCTTAAGTTAAAATTAACCTCTCAATTCGTATCAATCAGTATCAAAATTTCGCTCCTAAAACAATTTTTTGGTCATTAATCGCCGATTATGATCGACAAAACCCAATTGTGAATAGAGTGCCGTTGCTCTTTCGTTAGTTCTTTCCGATTCTAGATGGATTGCTTTCAGATTTAATTCAAGACATTTTTTCTCGACCAAATGAATTACCCTAGAACCAATCCCTTGACCGCGATCGCGAGGCACAACAAAAAGCTCATCAATAAAAGCAGTAACTCCTCCGAATTCAATACTGAAATAAAAGGAAAGAAAAACATAACCAACGATCTTGTGATCTTTCTGGATTAAATAAATACGCGCCGCCGTCGGTCTTGCCAATAAATCTTCCAGGGTGAGGCGTTTTTCTGATTCTGTGTAGGGGTAGTCAAAATGTTGGTAAAAATCCTGAATTAAGCCTAAAAGTTGATCAATATCAGATAGATTGGCATCTAGTAAAGACAAGGATGGATTCATATATTTAGTCAGCAAAGCATGGAGTTTGGGTAATTTAACAAACTTTCTTAAATTGAACTAATTTCTAAGTTTCTAACTCTTTCTCCTTTTTCTTATTATTTCTTACCTGATTAACTCGATAAACTAACAACAAACTGATCACAACTCCGACCAGTTGAGCGGCAATAGTATTAATCAAAGTTTGTAACCAGACCACATCCAAGGGAACAATCCATTGACTAGAATTCAAGTTTAATCCTTGACGCTGATCGAAAATCGGAATCGCGCCTGGTGGCAGAGTCAACACCCTAAATAACATGGTTCCGATCGCCCCGATTGCCACTAACACCGTAACAACCATGCAACTGAGATTGACTGTAACCCCTAGCCATAAAGTCTTCGTGATTTTTTTTAGGGAAAACGATCTCGTCGTAGTAGCCAAAGGCCGTCCTAATTGGCTATAGCGAAAACTCCAGAAAATAGAGAATCCTAAAGATAACAGGCATCCATAGGCTAAAATAAGCTCAATAACAGTTCCTATACCTTGTGCCGAAGTTTTGAGAACCAATAACGCAAAGAGCAAAACCGAAATAGGAATGAAGGCCAACACAATCTGTAGCCAAAAGCCAACCCAACCCAAATAATGAAAGGCATCAGTAATGGGAATTGAAAACCACTTTTTTTGTTGACTCGATAGGTTTTCTCGCATTTTTGATGATTATAGTTTTGATTTTAAAATCCATTGTAAACTGAAAAAGATCTTTGAAAACTAACCTAAAATCAAATTATGGCAACTTTGACTGTCTGGAAATTTACCACCCCCGAAGGCGCAGAAGAGGTGTTAAAGAAATTAAGCCCGTTGCAAAAGGAACGTCTCATCGAAATTAAAGATGCGGCGACAGTTTCCTGGCCGATGGGAAAAAAGAAACCTAAAACAAAACAAGCCGTCAATTTAGCAGGATTAGGTGCATTAGATGGCGCGTTCTGGGGATTACTCTTTGGATTAATCTTTTTCTGTCCTATTTTTGGCATCGCTGTCGGGGCATCAATGGGCGCGTTGAGCGGTTCCCTGGGGGATTATGGCATTAATGATAATTTTATTAATGATGTCAAAAGCAAAGTCACGGAAGGAACATCGGCTCTCTTTTTATTCACAGGAGATGTGACCATCGATAAGGTAGAAGATGCCCTGGGCGGAGTTACTGCCGAACTCATTCAATCGAATTTAACCCATGAGGAAGAAGCTAAACTCAAGGAGCATTTTAGTCCCGAAGTTTAGTTAATTTAACCTCATTTTCTCGTCTTGTTTTCACTTGATTTACTAGTCTTCAACTCATTATTTGTGACAGCTTACCAAGAGGATTATTTTTTCAGGTTTTCGCTCCCCGAAACAACCTTAGCAGATTGGATTTTGTCACCTTGTTTGATTTTGTCAACCACATTCATGCCACTGGTGACATAACCAAAAACCGCGTAATCTCCGTCTAGAAAACCCAGATCATCAGACAGGGCGAAATAAAACTGAGATGAAGCAGAATTGGGCATTTGGGAACGCGCCATCGCTAAAGCTCCCCGTTTGTGGGGTAAAACCACTGAAGGGTTGGGAATACCCGATTGTTGACCTAATCCCTGACCATAGACCAATTCTCCAGGTTGATCGGGGTTATTTTTATCTTTCACTCTAATTTCTAGAGGAACATCGCGGGTTTTTTGGGTTGTGGGATCAATAAATCCTCCCGTACCGTTACCCTTGGGATCTCCCCCTTGCACCACAAAGGGTTGGGGATCTTTCACCACTCGATGAAAGGTTAGTCCGTTATAAACGCCTCTTTCTACTAAATCTACAAAATTGCCCGCCGTGATCGGGGCATTTTCTCCATCTACCTCAATGGTAATAGGAGAACCATTGACAATCATCTCAACGGTGGCTTTGCCTTCTAGTCGAGGTTTGTAATTAGTCATGGTCACATTTTGGGCTTGGGCGGTTTGGGCTTGGGCGGTGGTCGCGGGGGACGCACTTGCCTGCGGGGGAACAGCATCCGAATTAGAACAGCCTGTCAGTAGAATACTGGCCAACAAGAAACCAGAAGCTAGGGCTTGCCACCAAGATTGAGTCATATTCAGCATTCGTTGTTTTGTGTGATTAAAATTAATTGGGATTAAAGGCCCTCTAGGGGAACGCCTAAAAAGCGGGCTAACTCCGCTCCCTGATTTTCTAAACTCGCCAAAGAAATGGGCTGACCCACACGAGTTAGGGGAATATCTCGTCTTTGTTTTGCCCGTAAGTAAAGGGAACGTCTAGGGTTGATGCCTTCTTTAATGTCTGCTCGGATTGACTGGACATCTGCGATCGGACAAATTAATTCAATGCGACGATTTTTTCCTGGAAATCCCCAGCGAAAAATCGTGATCTTGCCTGTTTCTTGATTGAATTCGTTATAGCCGCCCCCGACATTCCAAATCATGGTCAGCCATACATAAAACGCGAGGGAAGACCCCGCAAATCCATAGAAAAGGAGGGCAACGCCCTGGGGAATAAATTGTAAGTCACTGGGATCGCTCACCAAGAGCAGATTGACCTTCAGGTAACTAGAAAGCCCAGCCAATAGAAAACCTATTCCCCCAATGGAAGAAACAGTTGCCCAAAAATAATTACTTAATCTACGCGCCCCTACCACCTCTTGGCGGAGAATTTGGCTGGCTTTGGTCATTGTCTACTCACTATTATCCTTATCTAGTACTCGCTTGTTTGAATTTTACAGCATTTTGGAAGTAGAGACTTGACTCTCTTGCGAAGATTAGGCAATTTGTGATTGGTCAACTGATTCAATCATTTGGGAATTAAGCCCCTTCCCCCCCCAAGTGTAAGTCTCATAACCAAACTGTCCGATCACAAAAACGAGGGGTTTGTCTGAAAGCACATCAGAGAAAAAGAGATAAGAATTTTGCAATCCCTATCTCCTGAAGTAACTATTTGAGAACGGAGTCTAGTTGAAACGAGATAGGACTTTAATCGTCATCTTCCTCGAAATCATCCTCACCATAGGATTCTTCAAAATCATCCTCATCTTCTTGCAATGCGCCGTATTCTTCAGTAAATTCACGGGCGATCTTGTCATCTAAGACCATATCTTCATCACTACTGAGATCCTTCGCAAAATCCGAGAACGGGTCTTTGTTTTTCGGGCAGGTTCAGCGATGGGAGTCCGCACTTCCGTCAAGTTGTAACGGTCAGGAGAAGAGCGACCATAGCTAATATCGTCACTTTCATTGTTGGCAATCTGAATATCTTCGTGGGTATTGAAGCCCGTCCCCGCAGGAATTAAACGTCCGATGATGACATTTTCCTTCAGACCGCGTAACCAGTCAGATTTCCCTTCGATCGCCGCTTCAGTGAGAACCCGTGTTGTTTCTTGGAAAGAAGCCGCACTAATGAAACTGTCCGTATTGAGGGATGCTTTGGTAATCCCTAAAATCACGGGGGTATAACGGGCAGGAGCCGCTCCCGTAATGGACATGGCCTCATTGACCTGCTCCACCTGTCGCAGTTCGATCAACTCACCAGGAAGCATGGTTGTATCACCGCCATCATCAATACGGACTTTGGAGGTCATCTGACGCACGATCACTTCGATGTGTTTATCGGAAATATCCACACCCTGGGACTGATAAACGGTTTGCACCTGATTGACTAGGAATTTTTGAGCCGCCTGGAGACCCATTAAAGCCGCTTCATAACAGCCTTTATTTTCAACGTAATAGCTGAAGAAAACATCGAGGATTTCATGGGGATTAGCTAGTCCATCGGTGAGGGGATCGCCCACATTCACCCGTTGTTCATCGGCAACGATCGCGTTTTGACCAGGGAGGAGGGGATATTCACTGATTGTGCCATCGTCCTCAATGATTTTAATATCGACACTTTCCCGATCCTGATACTCAACCTGACAAATCCCAGGCTTACGGGCAAGACACAGGCTTCCTTGGGTTTACGGGCTTCGAGTAATTCTTCAATACGAGGTAAACCCTGGATAATATCTCCTGTTTTCGCCCGTTCAAAGACGAGGAGTACCAAGTTATCACCCCGTTGAACCAAATCACCGTCATCAACGTGGAGAACTGCCCCACCCGATACGCGATAGGGACGAGCATTTCGTAGGACGAGTTGATGTTTATCCCCTGATGATTTGATAGCCAGAACCTGACCCGATTCCGCTAATTTCACCCCCTGGGGCAATTTCACTACCTGCTACCAATAACTCTCCCTCTTTCACCGTTGGAGCTTCGGCTAACTCCAGGGTGTGGCGATCGCTTTCTCGAACCAAAAGAACCCGACGAACGGCCTCATCTCCGTCCTTAATCCCTCGGACAATACCCGCTTCCTTGCACTGAATTTCTGTCCGAGCCAAAACTTCCCCCGCAGGGATGTGTTGACCATCTTTGACCAGTACACGGGTTTGGGTCGTCCCACTGTGGGGATCGGTTTCCACATCGCGCCGTAGAACTAAGGATTCCAGAATCACCAACTGTAACCGCTTACAATCATTTTCTTCGTCATCCTGTAATTCAATATCGGCGGCCAAATGGGTCACACTATCCTTTTCTGATCCCGTAAACTCTAGGACTAACTGGGTACTGAGCAATTGGGAACCTTCTACGGATTTAACCCGTTCTCCGTCTTTGTAATAGAGACGTTGAACCGAGCGTAATTCGATCTGTCGTCCCCCTTCAGAAGCCTGGGCTCCCTGGGAAAGGGTCGCAGGTTCATCAGAAATGGGATATTCTTCCACAGGACGGAGTAATAAACCTAATCCTTCGGTACTTTCAATCCATTCCGCTTGACGGAGTTCTGTCACCATCACCCCTGGCAAAACTTCCGTACCAGGTTGGACTAATTGACCCGCTTCAATATTGACCGCATCGGGATCGACATCTAGGTGAAATTCCCCTGGTTTAATGATAATTTCCCGTAAAATGTCATTTTTCTGGACAACTTCCACAACACCGTTGGATTGACAGAAGATATCTTTGACAACCTCGGTTCCCGCTTCAACGTACTGTCCGTCTTCCACGATCAACAGAGAAATATCTTTGTTAATTTCGTGGGTTTCTTCAGGAATCCAGAGAATAGTTCCGCCCTTGGTGATTTCGTAACCCTGTTTACGACTTCCCTTGGCAATTTCTACCCCCGCATGGCGGATCATGCCCCCCGTATTGGTACGGTAGCGATCGTCAATCAGTTCCGCAACGATCGCATGATTCTGTACCTTAGTACCTGGAGAGGTTTTTAAGAGAAAACGTTTACCGTCAGCCGCATAAATAACGTACTGCTCACGACCCCCACCGCTTTCCAGTTTCACTTGGGCTTGATCGAGTAGCACAGAAGCCGTAATGATTTCAATTTCTCGGCTACCATCTTCTAGACGGACAATACCACCATTAACAGAGACAACTTTGGTTTCTGCCATGACACTACCGCGCTTCACCTCATCTCCATTTTTAACAACGGCTTCGGCTCCAGGGGGTAAGTTATAAACTTCTCCTGATAATACCCAAACGAGTCCCCCCGTTGGGCAATGCGGGTAGTATTTCCCTGGCGATCGGTTTTTTCTTCGGGAACCAAATTGGCAAACATCACCTCTCCCGCCAAATCGCTGGAAACGTCCTTGGTGGCACGTTCCGTTGACCGTTGGGCCTTGGAGAGACTGACTTCCGTTAGCAATTGATTGGCTTCTACGGAATCACCGTTCTGCACAAATACCAAAGAACCAGGAGTCAGGGGAATGGCCTTGGTTTCGGCTTTTTTACCTTCGCCTTTCCAGATCAGATCACCTGCCACTTCTACCTGTTCCGCTTCTTCCCCATGACGGGTTCGGACTTTACGGGTAATCAGACCTGGCCCCCACTTAACGGTTCCTTTACCAAAATCTTTGACCTGACGAGCCACTTCCCCTGTAAATACGCCACCCGTGTGGAAGGTACGCATGGTTAACTGGGTTCCAGGTTCTCCAATGGATTGAGCCGCAATAATCCCGACGGCTTCTCCCAGATCCACCAAATGACCATGAGCTAAGCTCCAGCCATAGCAAGATTGACAGACGGAACGAGCCGCTTCACAGGTCAGGGGCGATCGCACATAAATTTCATCCACTGCCTTACTGAGCTTGATGGCCAAATCATCATCAATTTGTTGATTACGGGTTCCAATGACTTCCCCATCCACAATCACATCTTTGGCTAACAGTCTTCCCACTAGGCGATCGACCAAAGGAATTTTGACCTGATCCCCTTCGATCATGGCCGTCACCTTGACAGAGCGATCGGTTCCACAATCGACTTCTCGGACAATCACATCCTGGGAAACATCCACCAAACGACGAGTTAAATAACCAGAATCGGCAGTTCGTAGAGCCGTATCCACCAACCCCTTTCCGCGCACCGTAGGAGGAAATAATATACTCCGTCACGGTTAAACCTTCTCGGAAATTGGTTTTAATGGGTAAATCGATAATTTCACCCTGGGGATCAGCCATCAAACCCCGCATTCCAACCAACTGACGCACCTGGCTCATATTTCCCCGCGCCCCAGAAAACGCCATCATATAGACAGAGTTCAACGGATCGGTTTCTCGGAAATGACGAACCACTTCATCCTTAAGTTCTTCAGAAGTACTATTCCAAGTATCAATCACCTTTTGGAACCGCTCAACTTCCGTAATTTCCCCTCGTGCATAGCGTGATTCAGTAGTACGAATTTCCTTTTCTGCACTTTCGAGCATCTCTTTTTTTGAAGGCGGAATCGTCAAATCTTCAATACTGATAGAAACCCCCGCTTTAGTCGCAAAGCGAAAGCCTAAATCCTTTAAATCATCCGCTAATTGGGAACAACGAGCGGAACCGTGAATACGAAAAGCCCCAGAGATTAGTTTTTTAAGACGGCCTTTATCAACAATTTGGTTATAGAAAGTCATGTTGGTTAATTAATCGTTAATAAGTTAATAGTGAGTAACTGGAAAAATAAGTCGATAGTCAATGGCTAATTATTAGAAAGAGGATCGATAAAATATCGTCTCTAGCCTTTATAGCTCCTTGACCATCAACCCTTCACGTTTTAGACTTCTTCTTCCTCCAAATCTCCAACATTTAAAGATTCATAGGTCGGACGACTAGGAGCGCGACGTTGAGTCTCAACCATCAAATCAACCTCCACATCTCGACTCGTACCGTCTTCCGCTAACTCAACCTTATGGACGGCGATATCTAGTCCCAAAGATTGCAACTCACGCATCAACACCTTAAAGGATTCAGGCGTACCAGGACGGGGAATCGGCTTACCCTTGACGATCGCATTCAGTGCTTCATTACGACCTTGCATATCATCGGATTTTACCGTTAATAATTCCTGCAAGATATAAGCAGCACCGTAGGCTTCCAAGGCCCAAACCTCCATTTCTCCGAATCGCTGTCCACCCTGTTGCGCCTTACCACCAAGGGGTTGTTGCGTGACCAGAGAATAGGGGCCTGTAGAACGAGCGTGAATCTTATCATCAACCAGGTGAACCAGTTTCAGCATATAGGCCTGCCCCACCGTAACGGGTCGATCAAAAGGTTCTCCTGTGCGACCATCAAAAACTTGAATTTTGCCCGCCGTTTCAGGATTAAATACCCAGTCCTTATTTGGCTTTTTCTGGCCGCATTCTGCTAATAAACCATTGACGGTTTCACGAGACGCTTCTGCCCCATACATTTCATCAAAAGGAGTCACCTTAAAGCGTAAACCCAGATTTTCTCCTGCCCAACCCAGCAGACATTCAAAAACCTGACCCACATTCATCCGTGGGAACCCCTAAAGGATTTAACACAATATCAACGGGACGACCATCGGGGAGATAGGGCATACTCTCAATGGGCAGAATCCGAGAAATAATTCCCTTATTGCCATGACGACCCGCCATTTTATCGCCGACTTGAATTTTGCGTTTTTGAGCGACATAAACCCGAACCACCATATTGGCTCCAGGAGGCAATTCATCCCCTTTTTCCCGCGTAAAGACCCGCACATCAACGACGCGACCCTTTTCACCGTTGGGAACTCGGAGGGAATTATCCCGTACATCCCGCGCTTTTTCTCCAAAAATTGCCCGTAAGAGTTTTTCTTCTGGAGGCTGATCCGCTTCTCCCTTGGGAGTCACTTTTCCAATTAAAATATCTCCTGATTCAACCCAAGCACCAATGCGGATAATGCCCTGTTCATCTAAATGACGCAGGGAATCTTCCCCCACATTAGGAATTTCACGGGTAATTTCCTCTGGCCCTAGTTTGGTTTGACGAGCTTCAATTTCAAATTTTTCAACGTGGATACTGGTATAGGTATCGTGATAAACCAAGCGTTCACTAATCAGAATCGCGTCTTCATAGTTGTAGCCTTCCCAGGGCATATAGGCGACGAGGATATTCTGCCCTAAAGCTAATTCTCCTCCTTCAGTCGCGGAACCATCGGCCAAAATTTGACCAGGTACCACCTCTTCTCCTTGATAGACGAGAGGACGTTGGTTTAAGCAGGTATCTTGGTTAGAACGTTGGTATTTCTGTAAATCATAGGTAATTTCCTGGGGCGCGGCATTGGGGTTATTGGGTTGAGTTACCTGAACCTTGATAGTAGTCGCGTCAACATAACTAATGACACCATGCGTCCGAGAAACAATTACCATTCCCGAATCCCGTGCGGCCTGAGCTTCCAAACCCGTTCCTACTAAAGGACGTTCGGGACGCAAGAGGGGAACCGCTTGACGTTGCATATTAGAACCCATCAGAGCGCGGTTAGCGTCATCATGTTCCAAGAAAGGAATCATAGAAGTTGCGACCGAAACAATCTGTACAGGAGACACTGCTACATAATCCACTTGGGTAGGAGTCGTGGTCGAAAATTCTTGACGATAGCGAATGGGAACACTTTCTCCTAAAATGTTTCCCTCTGCATCGGTGGAAATATCCCCAGGCGCGACCCGCATATCATCTTCTTCATCTGCCGTCAGATAAATGGGTTCCGTATCCCGTAGAACTCGACCATTTTCGACCTTATAGTAGGGGGTTTCAATAAATCCGTAGGAATTAACCCGCGCACAGGTCGCCAAGGAGCCAATCAAACCTGCGTTGGGGCCTTCTGGCGTTTCTACAGGACAAATCCGTCCGTGGTGGGAGGGGTGAATGTCTCGTACCGCAAAGCCTGCCCGCTCACGGGTGAGTCCCCCTGGCCAAGAGCAGAAATCCGACGTTTATGGGTCAATTCTGCCAAAGGATTGGTTTGATCCATGAATTGAGACAGTTGGGAAGAACCAAAGAACTCCTTAATCGCGGCTACCAAGGGCTTAGGATTCACCAAGGAAGCAGGAGTTAGGGCATCCGATTCAGTAACCGTCATCCGTTCCCGAATAATCCGCTCTAGGCGATTCAATCCGACCCGAATTTGATTTTGCAACAGTTCACCAACTGACCGTACTCGACGATTCCCTAAGTGGTCAATATCGTCGGTAGTGCCTGATGTCAAACTCTAGATTGATCAAATAATCGATCGCGCACAGAATATCCTTGGGAGTCAGGACACGGGTGACATCCAGTTCACTCAGGCGTAATTTTTTATTGAGTTTATAACGACCGACACGGCCGAAATCGTAGCGTTTGGGGTCAAAGAAGCGAGATTCCAATAATTGCTGTCCCCCACTGACAGTAGGAGGTTCCCCTGGACGTAATTTTTTATAGAGTTCGATCAGGGCTTCTTCTTCGGTGGGATTACCTTCTTTTTCGAGGGTTTTTTGGTAAAACTCTGGATGCCGCAGGGAATCCATAATTTCATTGTCACCCAAGCCGATCGCCTTCAATAAAACCTGAGCGGAAAGCTTACGGGTTTTATCAATGCGCACCCAGACTAAGCCATTTTTATCGGTTTCAAATTTCAACCATGCCCCGCGATTAGGGATCAAGGAAGCCGAGTAAGTACGACGTCCATTTTTATCTATTTCTTATTTGTAATACACCCCAGGCGATCGCACAATCTGATTAACGATGACCCGTTCGGCACCGTTAATAATAAATGTTCCCCGCTCTGTCATCAGGGGCAAATCGCCAATAAAAACTTCCTGTTCCTTAATTTCTCCCGTTTCCTTATTAATTAAGCGAGTCGGGACATACATTTGTACTGCGTAGGTCGCATCCCTGACGTTTGGCCTTCATCGACGTAGTATTTCGGTTCTTTGAGCTTGTAATTTTTTCCTAAAAAGTGTAACTCCAATTTGCCAGTATAGTCGGTAATCGGCGAAAAACTGTTGAGTTCTTCGATCAGACCCTTCTTCTAGAAACCAGCGAAAACTGGAATGCTGAATTTCAATTAAATCGGGCAGGAGACTGTTGGTCATAATTTCGTCAGTAAGAGTTACAAGAATCGGGGGATTAATAATAGAAGGATTTTGGGGGCAAAATCAAGGAAAAAAGTTTAAATCATAGATAATTTGTTATTGGGATAGAATCGGTAAATCAAAAAGTTGGCAAGCATTGTGGGTAGTTGCTTCGGCCAAATCTTCGAGGGAAATTTTCCGTAACTGAGCCAATTTTTCAGCAACATAGCGGACATAGGCAGGTTCATTGCGTTTTCCTCGGTAGGGAGCAGGAGCCAGAAAGGGACAATCTGTTTCTACCAAAAGACGGTCTAAGGGAACTATTTTCGCGCTGTTGTGGACTGTTTCGGCTTTTTTGAAGGTGACGATACCACTGAAACTGATATAAAAACCCAAGTCCAAAAACCATTGGGTTTCCTCTGGATTTCCACTCCAACAGTGCATCACCCCGCGAATGACTTTATCTTCCTGCTGGTAAGTTTGAAGGACTTCTCGCAGTTCAGGAGCCGCATCCCGACAGTGAATGATCACAGGCTTATTGAGTTGATAGGCGATCTCCAGTTGGGCGCGAAAAACCTCAATTTGGCGATCGCGATTATCAGCCTTATAGAAATCTAACCCCATTTCTCCAATGGCAACAACCCGCCGATCCGACTGAGCGGCAGTTAGGATCTTTTGGGCTGTATCATCTTTCCATTTCTGAGCATCTAGGGGATGGAGTCCAATGGCAAAAGACATTTCGGGAAACCGATCAGCAATAGACTGAATTTGGGCAAATTCCCCAGGTTCAACGCAGGAATGAACTAAATGAACAACCCCTGCTTCTCGCCAACGGTCTTGCAAAGAGCTAAGATCGGGCTGAAAAACATCGAAGTTGATGTGAACGTGTGTATCAATTAGTTGCATCGGCATCTCCCAGGACGATTGAAGTCAATCCAACTAAGGATTCGGCTTTTTTTAACCGAAAAATGTCTAAGAACACTAATAATGCAAATTGGCTGAAATCTAAGGCTTTATACTCAAAATCCCCGATAGTAACCTTTAGGACGCGGCTTACAATTTTTTAACGGCTTTTGCTAAGGAAGCCTTTCTTCTCGCTCCCGTATTGCGATGTAAAACATTCCGTTTAACCGCCTTATCAATTTTGCTGTAGGCGGCGGATAGATTGGCTTTCACCGTTTCTAGCTGTTCTTCGCTGGGACTAGTGGTGTAAGCATCCACAGACTGGATGGTTTTTTTCATTAGGGTTTTGACTGCCGACTTATAGGACTTGTTACGGAGTCGGTTACGTTCAGAAATTTCGATGCGCTTCTGCGCGGACTTATTATTTGCCACGATTGCTCTCAGGACAGGTGAATAAAATAGTGATTATGTAGAATCCGAATTGTTATCATAGCAGAGATGAAGGACAGTTGACAATAAAAATAAGCCGATTTTTATGGTGTCTATCCTCTTCACGGAAGTTTCTGTCCTACTCAATAACTTAGTCTATGACCTCTAGGGACACCTGGGCGGGAAAGACGGAGGGTAGAGAGATTTTTTCAACATTCGGCAAAAATCCTAGCCATTGTTGAGACAGTTGGGTGAAAATTTCGGGACAGCCACTCACCCCAAACCGAGTCGGTAGGGTCATGGTTGAATTGGTTAATCCTAAAATTTCGAGTTCTTTTTGGTCCGCTTTCACCACATAACTGGCGGGATTCGATCAGTTGAACCGTTGCAGGGAGAATTTCTTGGAAAACGGGCTTGAGGTGTCGATAGTGGGTACAGCCATAGACGAGGGTATCAATATTTTTTTCCAACAAGGGATTTAGGTATTGTCTAGCAACTTCTTTGGTGTGGGGGTCATAAATGCGGTTTTGTTCGATGAGGGGTACAAATTTGGGGCAACCGACCTGCCAGACTTCGGCGTTGGGACTGATTTCCTGGATGGCGTTACGGTAGGCGTTACTGGCGGCGGTGGCGGGGGTTGAAATGACACCAATTCTTTTGCCATAACGGACGGCGGCTCTGGCTCCTGGGAGAATGACCCCTAGTACGGGAAAGTTAAATTCGTCTCGAATGGCTTTGCAGGCCAAAGCCGAACTGGTGTTGCAGGCGATGATGACCATTTTTACGTTTTCTTGGGCTCATCCATGTCAGGATTTCTCGGACAAATTGGATGATTTCTGAGGGGGAGCGATCGCCGTAGGGAAGTCGGGCGGTGTCACCAAAGTAAAGAATGGATTCCTTAGGAAGTTGCCGATAGAGTTCTCTTAAAACGGTTAATCCACCCACACCACTGTCAAAAACACCGATCCGACTATGCTGAGATTCTCTCATAGAGGCAATAAGAATAAGTTGTTGATAATTTAAACATGAATACCCAAGGAAGTAAATATACTTAAGGAAAATATCTAAGATAAATTCGAGAATTTAAGTGACTTTGCTCCCTGTTAAAAATAATTAACGTAATTACAATCGATTTTGTTGCATATATTCTATAATTCCCCTGGCGATCGCCTGCCATTTGCCGTTGATAGGTCGGATTGGTGAGCTTGGCCGCGTCGTCGTAGCCAGTGACAAACCCCACTTCTACTAAGGTTGAGGGCATTCGACTATTCCGCAGAACATAAAATCTTGCCTTTCGGACTCTTCTATCTTCTATGTTGACCGTTCTCAGGATACTACGGTGAATGGTATCAGCCAATTCGCGATTGCCGAAATAATAGACTTCTAAACCACTAATATCTGGCCGTCCCGCCCCCATCGAATTGGCATGAATACTGACAAATAAATCTGCTCCTGCTCGGTTAGCCATATCGGTACGACCTTGCAAACTCACAAAATAGTCGCTGGTACGGGCGATCATGGTCTGAATTCCCTGTTGTTGCAGATATTGGGCAACATACTGGGAAATGGGCAAAATAATATCTTTTTCTTGAATGCCGCCCAGCCCGATCGCCCCTGGGTCTTTTCCGCCATGACCAGGATCAATGAATACCAGACGTTTTCCTTTGATGGGAGGAGGATTGTTCGGATAGGACTCAGTGGGATAGGGATTGCTATTCGCAGGTGGCGGAATATTGATGGGAACACCAGAGGAAGAACCACGGTTTGGGGTGCTGGGATAGGAAGTTCTGGGATAAGTGGAACCAGGGTAGGAAGAAATAGGATTCCGAGAGCCAAAAGAAGAATTAACTTCTAGAGATAGTAAATCTGATCTAGGCTGACTGAATTGCCCAAATCGGGTTCCGACTGCGGGTGTCGCTTCAATAATAACGATATTTCCCTGTTCTTGGCGAATTCGCAATTGATAAATAGGACTACTCCGACCCAACTGGGGCCCCTTGAGACCTTCAGATAATTGAGCATTTTCAATGCGAATTTCGTAGGTTCCCGAAAGACGATTCCAATTGCCCCTAGCTCGAACAGGGCGATCGGCTTGAATAATCAATTGACGACTGTTGTTAACGAGATCCAGGGAATTAATCGTTGCACCAGAAAAACGACTGATGGAACTACTCGAATTTTTAGGGGAAAGGGTAGAAAAGGGGGTTCCCGTAGAAGGAGGAGCCGTTAAATTCCCTGTTGCCCTGGTGCCTCCCCTGGGAAACAGCACTAATCCTCCCAGACGGCTATAACTGGCTTGCCAATCGGGACTGTCAGGGGCGATCGCCAAAGTAACTTGAGGATTTCCCGAAGCTTGAGAAAAGGTAATATCCCCCACGCCGTACTGATTCACGGCTAACGTTTGCCCATTTAAATCATTGGGGAAGACGGCTCCAGGCAAACTGAGAATCATGGTTTTGCCGTCTTCAGAACGCTTTGGGAAGATTGACCCATTGCTACCGTTTCTTTCGGTGCGAATAAAGAACCCGTTTTGAGTAATTTGAAAATTATTATTTCCCTGACTGGATCGGGGGGCAGGAAATCGGGATTGGGGAGAGCCAGTAGAGGGGGGCAGGCTGGGATTCGTTGGTTGGGAAACGAGCTGGGGAGTCGGGAGATCGACCGTCCACTGGGTAGGAGAAATTCCTCGAACCTTGACTTGTTGGGGATCAACGGTATAACCAGGAGCGAGTTCAATGACCAATCGGGTCGTATAGCTGTCAAATTGGGCAACCCGAATTCCTGTAACTTTTCCGCCAATAGACTGATTAACCGTCGGTCTTCCCAGGGTGATCCCAGGGAGATCAATCACAACACGGGTTGGATCGGGGACTAATTGGGCAGTGGGTTGTACTCGACTATCTGTGTTAAAGACAAGACGATTATTAGTGGATTCAAAACGCCAAAATAATAATTTTCCTGCTTGAGCAGGAGACGCATAGAGCAGTAGTGCAAGGAAAGTGAAGATTAATCCATAAAGTTTGGGCATAATCGCTCCTGAGTGAGGATAAGCATTTGTGGTATAAACCTTGTTGCATCTTAACGACAGTCTACAAAGGAAGGCAATACTAGGCGATGCTAATGAGTTAAAAATTCGATTCTATAGAAAAGCTAAAATATAGAGTCTAGCCTTGGAGATAGTAGCGGTAAAATGACTAGAGATCAAGAGATTGGGAAAATTAGATGGACAAGATCGCTAAAATCAATGAAATTTTGCGATCGCATTTTTTAAAACAAATCATAATAAAGTTAGCCAATTTATTCATAAAATATTTCATGGGTTGATTGTCTCAAAAAACAAGAGCATAATTAAAAATCTACCCAAATAATATTATCAACTCTTGGTTTATTTGTTAATTTTTATGAAGAGCTTATTTCATTTTTGGTAATTATTGTGTTAATGATGTTAGCTATGGGTTAGATAGTTAAGAATTAGAGTCCGATTTCTTCGGCTTTTTTTGATCAAGTATTATCGGTCAATTTTAATTATTCTAAACAATATTTATAAGCATTTTCTTTAAAAAAATAAATATAATTCAAAAAGATTTTAGAGGTAAATAAAATATTTCTACTTTTCATAAATTAACTTAAAAATCATTATCTAGATTGGTTAAAATTATGTTAAATAACAGTATAAATTCAGTCAAGCAAAGAGATTTTTCCAAAAATATCAGAGCGAATAAACCCCGATTTGGACAAATTAACGCGATCGCCACCAGTATTTTCATGCTTGCTGGTATCCAAGAGCTCGATTCTTCTAAAGTTTTAGCTTTTGATATTATTCCGTTAGAAGCCGTTTCTACCTCTGTGACTAACAGTCAATATGGTGGACTGGGAGACTATCTTGATACTTTTCAAGTTAATGTTAGTAAATCTCCAGGGTTAGACTCAATGACTAAGCTAATAGGATTTACCGTATCATTCACTCCTGTCGGCTCTCCACCTGCTCCACCCAATCCGAGAATTTTGAGTTCGGCAACCCCCTTGGGTTGGAAGTTAGGCGCAACAGGACAAGTCCCGAATTATTTTTGTGGTGGTGGCCCTCCTTTTGGTCAGCCTTACTGTGTGACGATTTCCATCCCAACCTTAACCTTTCAAGCAATTGATCCCAATGCAGGCATATTGCCTGGTAACTCTCTAGAGGAATTTCGAGTTGCCTACAATACAGGATGTGGAATTTATTGTGGGGGTCTCCGACAATCGGTCATTGCGGTCTCTTCTGTCCCTGAGCCTGTAACGATTCTGGGATCGGCGATCGCCTTGGGATTTGGCATCACCCTCAAACGGAAATACTCGAAAACAAACAGCAATAACTCTTAAAATATTGTCTCTGTTTGCGATCGCGAGGGAACCCCCTTGGACTTGTGAGAAGTTGTTACTTAAGGGTGATCCCCAAAATCTATACAATTCTTAATAATTCCCCCCATGCTACCCGAATCATTCTAATCTAGAGGCTGAATCATAATTAACCATCTAATTTTAATCAGCCTGAGCTTGGGTCTATCTTAAGCCCTAGTTTTGAGGCATTCGCAATTTGTTAATGGGAGATACTTAAAATCCAATGAGTGTTAAGGCAAGTGGTGGAAGCTCATTAGCCCGTCCGCAACTGTACCAAACAGTTCCCGTTTCGGCGATATCTCAAGCCGAACAACAGGACCGCTTTTTAGAAAAATCTGAATTAAATGAGTTAACAACGTTTTTTCAATCGGGTAGTAAACGTCTGGCTATTGCTCAGGAATTGACCAATAACGCCGATTTGATTGTCTCCCGTGCGGCTAATCGGATTTTTACAGGTGGCTCCCCGATGGCGCTACCTAGAAAAACCCGCAGAAGTTCCTGCGGAAAAAGTAATGGCAACCGTTGGCGCACCCCAAACTGTCCAGGAAGGGATGAAGCTGGGGACTGTCACCTATTCTGACGGCAGTGGCGGTGGAAATGGCGGTTTTTTGAGTGGATTAAGAACGGTGTTTAGTAGCACTGGCCCCGTTCCTGCGGGTTTCCGTCCTATTAACATCGCTCGTTACGGCCCTAGTAATATGCAGAAGTCGTTGCGGGATATGTCCTGGTTTTTGCGCTATGTAACTTACGCGATCGTGGCGGGCGACCCCAACATCATCGTCGTTAACACTCGTGGATTAAAAGAAGTCATCGAGAACGCCTGTTCCATTGATGCAACCATTGTTGCGCTACAGGAAATGCGGGCGCGGCAACGGACTATTTTCGGAATGACAAGGAAGCTCAAGCCATTGTTTTACAATACTTTGATGTTCTGGTCAGCGAATTTAAAGCACCGACTCCTTCAGCCAAGCTACGTCAAGGCCCATCAGGCGATATTCAAGGTTTGTCCCTACCCCAAAGTTATTTCAATGCGGCGGCCAAACGTCAAAAGTTTGTCATGAAGCCTGGTTTATCCGAAACCGAAAAATCGGCGGTGATTAAAGCTGCCTATCGGCAAATTTTTGAAAGAGATATTACCCGCGCCTATAGTCAAGGTATTTCGACGCTAGAAATCCAGGCAAGAAATGGTGATATTTCCATGAAGGAATTCATCCGTCGCTTGGGGAAATCCCCTCTTTATCGTCAACAATTTTATGAACCTTTTATTAACAGTCGGGCTTTAGAATTAGCGTTTCGTCACTTCCTCGGAAGAGGCCCCAGTTCTCGCGAAGAAGTCCAAAAATATTTCTCGATTGTTTCCAGTGGAGGCTTAGGGGCTTTAGTGGATGCCTTGGTCGGTTCCCAGGAATATTCGGACTATTTTGGGGAAGAAACCGTTCCCTATCTGAGAGGATTGGGAGTAGAAGCCCAGGAATGTCGGAATTGGGGAATGCAACAAGACCTATTTGACTACAGCGCACCCTTCCGCAAAGTCCCTCAATTTATCACCACCTATGCTAAGTACGATCGCCCTTTACCCGATCAACACGTTTACGGTGTAGGAAATGATCCCCTAGAAATTCAATTCGGGGCAATTTTCCCGAAAGAAACCCGTAATCCTTCCGCTAGTCCTTCTCCTTTCAGCAAGGATACCAAACGGATTTTGATCCATCGGGGCGCACCAACCAATAATCAGATTAGTAATCCCGATGCGCGGGGTGAGTTACCTGGTTCTTTAGGAGCAAAGGTTTTTCGTTTAAATAATCAATTACCTGGTGTTGGTAAAAATAGCCAAGATAAAACCATTCAATTTGGCGAAAATTCTACCCAAGCGGTGATTGGAGCGGCCTATCGTCAAGTGTTTGGTCGGGATCTCTATGAAGGTCAAAAATTAACGGTTTCCGAAATTAAGCTAGAAAATGGCGATATTACGGTACGGGAATTTATTAAAAATCTGGCTAAATCAGAGTTCTTCATCAAACTCTATTGGACTCCTTTCTATGTTGTGAAGGCGATCGAATATATTCATCGTCGTCTTTTAGGTCGTCCTACCTATGGACGCAAGGAAATCAATGCCTATTTTGATCTGGCTTCCAAAAAGGGTGTCTATGCAGTGATTGATGCCATTATCGATAGAAAGGAATATGAAGAAGCTTTTGGTGAAGACACAGTTCCCTACGAACGCTATGTGACCCCTGCGGGTCTACAGATGCGGACAATTACGCCCGGGCACTATTCGGGAAGATATCGGTCAACGGGTCGATACGCAACGACGCCCCGCTTTATTGAGTTGGGTCAAGCCTCATGATTTCGCTCGGAACCCGATATTCAAGTCTCGGATCTATTCAAGGGGTGACCGTTCAACGCGAGCCAGTCCAAAGCCTTTAAGCTGATTAACTGACGCGGATAAGGTCGCAGTCCAAATCTCTATTCGTGCTGCCTATCGCCAGATTTTTGAGCGCGATTTAGAGCCTTTATTATTGAGACGGAATTTTCTGCGCTTGAAAGTAAACTCAGCAATGGGGAAATTAACGTTAAAGAGTTTATTGAAGGATTAGGAACGTCCGACCTTTATATCAAGGAATTCTACGCGCCTTTCCCCAATACCAAGGTCATTGAACTAGGAACTAAGCACTTCCTCGGTCGTGCGCCCCTCAACCCAAAAGAAATCCAGAAGTATAACCAACTTTTGGCTACCTGAGGGATTCGTGCCTTTGTTACGCCAATAGTCAATACCCCGGAATATCTGCAACTATTTGGTGAAGATACGGTTCCCTACCGTCGCTTCTCCACGCTACCAGCCGCTAATTTCCCCAATACGGAGAAGCTTTACAATAAGCTTACTAAACAAGATAGTGAGCTAGTTGTGCCAAGTTTTAAACCGATTAAAACTGGGGTTTAAGTTTTCGTTTTGGATAAGTGTCATTCAATTAAGGCTCGCTTCGGCGGGTCTTTTTTTATTGTGTTGATTGCTCTAATGATATTAACCGTAAAACGTTTAGAGACTTGCACATTTGATTGGGTTTAATCTTGAATCCTAAAGAAAATATTAAGAATTCTCAATAATTACAACATTTCGTAAATAATCTTGACTGTGATTCAAATGAGGTCAGCCGATTTAAAGACCTTAACTTATAATAAAGCAGTAATTCTGAAACATTTGGTGGGGTTATCCCGCCTTTTTTATTTTTTTGTGAGAAATTAACAAACTCCGACTAATCGGGGCATTGATCGTTCTAGGATTTGCTGTAGGGCGATCGCCGTCCAATCAATATCTGCGATCGTGGTTTCTCGACCAACCGTTAAACGAATTCCCCCTAATGCTTCTGATTCGCTATAGCCCATCGCTAACAACACAGGACTGGGGTTTAATTTCCCACTATTGCAAGCGGCTCCTGCACTGATGCCAATACCAGCTAAATTTAATTGACGAACGAGGTTTTTGCCCGTAATAGGTTCATTACGACCACAGGCACAGGGATCGGTAATGACAAAACTGGTGTGATGGGGTAAACGGTAGAGGCGATCGCCTGTGGGTTTTAAAAAGGGAGAATCGACAAATTTTTCAAATAAGCGATCGCGTAGGGCGATTAAACGGGGAATTTCTACTGCCATTTCAGAAGCGGCTAATTCGGCGGCGACTCCAAAACCTGCGATCGCGGGCATGGCTTGAGTGCCTGAGCGTAACCGTTGTCCCTGACCACCACCACCGAGTAAGGCAACTAATTCCACCCCTTCTCGCACATATAAGGCTCCTGCTCCCTGAATACCATAGATTTTATGACTCGATAGGGAAACCAAATCTACAGGTAAACGCTGCACATCCAAAGGAACCCTTCCCATCACCTGCACCGCATCGGTATGAAACAAAATGCCCCGCGATCGCGCAATATTTCCCAGGGCTTCAATGGGTTGGAGGGTTCCCACTTCACTTTGACCGTAAATAATAGAAATTAAGACCGTATTGACCTGAATAGCGGCTATTAAATCTAAGGGATTCACCCGACCTTGACGATTCACGGGTAAACGGGTGATTTGCCAGCCTCTGCTCTCTAGCCAACGGACAGGTTCGGCAACGGCGGAATGTTCGACGCTCGAAATGATGATGTGTTGGGGTTGGGTATATTGTCTCGCAATACCCATGATGGCTAAATTATCGGCTTCCGTTCCCCCAGAGGTAAAAACAATCGAGTCGGGATTGGGCGCGTTTAATGAACTAGCAACCTGTAAACGTGCAGTTTCTAGGGCTAAAGCTGACCGTTGACCCCATCCATGAAGGCTCGAAGGATTGCCCCAACCATCGACCAGGGTTTTCTGAACCGTTTCGATCACTTCTGGGCGGGGGGGCGTTGTCGCACTGTAGTCTAGATAAATTTGCATGGTTTTTACGTTTTTTAAAGGCGATCGCAGCTCAATCCTATCTTACGATTAAAGGCGATCGCTATTCATTTAAATCAATTCTTTTTTCGGCTAAAAGCTCCCGTAAACGACTCAATTCTGCTTCTGCGTTATCCGCTCGCTCTTTTTCATTATCAGCCCGTGATTTTTCCTGTTCGGCTCGAAGGCTTTCTTGTTCGGCTCGTCGTTTTTCGAGTTGATAGCGTTGGTCTAATTCCAAAAAAGTAAAAAAAGGTTCTCCTGTCGTGCGAAAAATCTGCCAGATTTCAGGAGTTAATTGCCAACGAATGCCTAAAAGGGGACTCTGCCATTGGTCAATATCAAGAATAACGGTTAATTTGTTTTCTTGACGTTGCCATCCTGTCAAATCGTTTTTGTCAGGGTCATAGAGATAATATTCTTCCACGCCGTAATAATCATAAAATTCCCATTTGAGAGCCATTTCTGCCAGGGTATTGCCAGGAGATAACACTTCAAAGACGACCTGGGGGGTAATATTATCTTCTTGCCATTGTCGATAGGAACCGCGTTTACCTTTTGGACGACCGAGGACAACTAAAACATCAGGAGCGCGACGAATTTGATTGCTTCCTTCGACGGGATACCATAATAAATCACCTGCTACAAAAACATCAGCGCGATCGCGAAATTCAAGTTCAAGATTTTCTTTGAGGGTAACAATCCATTGAAATTGCAAAGTATTATCGGCCATGGGTTGTCCATCGCTGTCGGGGTAATCAATTTGGAGAGGTGGAGAAAGTTGTTGGATCATTATTGCGCTAATCCCTAATTGAAGTTATTGGGCGCAAGCCTTACGCCCCTGCACAAATATTAGAATGGGTGTCCGTAGGGGGCGAATTGTGTTCAGTGAGTTTATTGAACTGCGTTCGTCCTCTTATCAATCAAATTAATTTCTTAATCTAAATTCCCAAATATCCATATAATTATGATCCTCGATTATTTTATTTTAAGCTTTTTATAAAAGATTATTTAGTCGGAAAATATCTTTGGTGATCGCGTTTTAAGAAAATTAGTGATTTAACTCTAACCCCCAGGTTTACAGACATTATAATCTTCGTGAGAAATAACCATTTCTGGTGCAACAAAACTGCCTTGATCACGACAAATTAGCCGATAATGGCGAGTCACAGGAATACTGATGACAAAGCGATCGTGCCTAAGTCTTTTACCATGAAATTCGCGATAATCCCGATGATCGGCCAATCCATCCAAATAGAGCGGGCCTTAACCACTACATTTTTGGGTAAATTGCGTAAATCGATGGGATCGTTAGCAAAAGTGGATTGCCATTCATTTTTTTCTTGTTTTTTGGCTTCCCAGGTGCTTTGTTCCTGAATACAACGGTGGCAAATCTGTCCGTATCCTTTGTGGCCGCAGGGGAAGGTTTTTTTTCGTCTAGACATAACACTAGCAATTAGTTTTAGGTCGGTGTGACTGGGGTTGGATGAGCAATGATGTCGGCTTCCCATCAGGGACTTCTGCTCGGTGAGTGAAGTTAGTCGAACCTTGCTCCCATTACCCCTCTGTCTTCCACAATACTAGCTTGAGTTCCCTTGGGATAGATCATCGAATCAAATAACCTACAATAACCGTTAGGGTTCTGCTCTCGATTCGACCGCGATCGCCAACATAAAGGATTCAGAGTCGCTTTCGGATCTATGATGTTTAAAAAACAAAAATTTTGATGGGCTTGAAATTGATCATATTTTTTGAGACGCTATCCTGATAAAAATCTATTGTTTTTCTAGATGATAAGCTTTCATTTTTCGATATTGACAGGATGGATTAAGCTCTTTATTGTGATTTTTAGTGCAATTTATTTGTAATCAATCTTTGAATAATCTACAAAATTTGTCTATTTTTTTGAGTATTTTTGAATCAGAACAATTGTGATTAATCGTTAATTTTAACCTAAAACAAACCTAAATTTATGAAAGCTAAAGATGTACAAGTATTTCCCATCGCCCTAGATACCCTCGTTTTGCGATCGCGCACCTGGGATAGACTCAAGTTTGAAATTGAGTACGGATTGCAACGGGGAACAACGGCTAATAGTTACCTCATTCAATCAGAAAAAATCGCCCTTTTTGATCCACCAGGGGAATCTTTCACCGATATTTTTCTGCAAACCCTGACCCAACGCCTTGACCCCAAAACCCTGGATTATTTGATTTTGGGCCATGTGAATCCCAATAGAGGGACTACTTTAAAAGCTTTGCTCGCGATCGCGCCCCAGATTACCCTGGTTTGTTCTAATCCCGCCGCCCAATCCCTGGAGCAAATTTTAGATGATCAAACCTTTACCCTCAAGGTGATTAAAAGTGGCGATAGTCTGGATTTAGGTCAAGGGCATCAACTGGAATTTATCCCGACCCCCAATCCTCGTTTTCCCGATCAAATGTGTACCTACGACCCTGTTACCCAGATTCTTTTTACTGATAAATTATTTGGAGCCCATGTCTGTTCCGATCAAGTATTAGATGAAGGTTGGACGGTGTATGAAGAGGATCGACGCTATTACTTTGATTGTTTACTCGCGCCTTCTGCCAAACAAATCACAACGGCTTTAGAAAAATTAAGCAGTAAACCTGCGGTTCTCTATGCTCCTTGTAATGGGCCGCTGGTGCGTTACGGTCTAACGGAATTAACGAGCAAATATCAACAATGGTTGAGTACGCAACAAACCCAAGACCTTAAGGTGGCTTTGATTTATGCGTCTGCCTACGGAAATACGGCGACTCTTGCCCAGGCGATCGCGAGGGGCATTACGAAAGCAGGGGTCGGGGTTGAATCGATCAATGCAGAAGTTGCTGAACCTGACGAAATTAAGGCGGCTATTACCCAATCGGCGGGATTTATTTTTGGATCGCCCACTCTCGGCGGCCATGCTCCGACTCCGATTCAAACGGCCCTGGGGATTACCCTTGCCAATGCGGATAAAAGTCAGTTAGTAGGGGTTTTCGGTTCCTTTGGTTGGAGTGGAGAGGCGATCGATTTATTGGAAACCAAATTTCGGGATGCAGGCTTCCGTTTTGGGTTTGACGCGATTCGGGTGAAGTTTAAGCGACGGATCAAGTGCTGAAAACCTGTGAGGAGGCAGGAACGGATTTTGCCCAAACGTTGAAGAAAGCTAAAAAAGCTCGACAACCGAAGGCTTCTGTCAATGAGTCCCAATCGGCACGGACGGAACAGGCTCTAGGGCGCATTGTGGGTTCAAATTGTATTGTTACCACCCAACAGGGGGAATTAAAAGGGGCAATGTTGGCTTCCTGGGTCGCCCAAGCGACTTTTTCTCCACCAGGGTTAACGATTTCTGTGGCGAAGGAACGGGCGATCGAATCTTTACTTTTTACGGATGCGGCTTTTGTTTTAAATATTTTGCCTGAAGGAAATTATTTGGGTTTGATGAAGCATTTTCTGAAGCCTTTTTCTCCTGGGGAAGACCGTTTTGATGGGGTTAAAACTAGTACGGCAACTAATGGCGCACCGATTTTGGAGGATGCCCTGGCTTATTTGGAATGTCGGGTGATCAATCGTCTGGAATGTGGTGATCATTGGGTTTTTTATGCCACAACGGAGCAGGGAAAGGTTTTACGGGAAGGGGTTACGGCGGTTCATCATCGCAAGTCGGGTCGTTATTATTAGGTGAGTTTAAGGTGTTGATTAGGCGATCGCGTTTTTATTTTATTGGGATGCGATCGCAGTTTCAGCCATAAATTAAGATATATTGTAGGGATTTAAGACTGTTAAATCCTTTGTTTATAAACGAAGTTAAGGACATAATATATTATGTCCCTACAGTTTTTTGTACTGAACAATTTTTGATAGTCAGTTCGATTGTTCAATAGTTTACAAATGACCGCGTTTTTATTGTGCTGGGATGCGATCGCTGTTTCAGCCATAAATCAAAATATATTGTTT
>CAWEDJ010000017.1:0-8310 GCA_963807635.1 uncultured cyanobacterium | reverse complement strand
ATCCAGTTCTGAGGAGGAAAGCGGGTTCAAAGCGGTATTATTCAAAACTTCAGCGCGATAAATCTGATAATATTCGCGATACATCGCCCGTTTAGCTTGTATTTCCTGTTCTTGCGTGTTTTGTTGCCAAGGATAAACAACGGTCTCTGGCTTAATGTGGACGTGGGCTGTTGTCGGGGGGACTATTTTCGAGTTTGGCCACCAGCGTCAGACCCTTTCGAGTTAATAAGTTACTTTCCTTTAACTTGCCCTCACTCTCTCGATCTAAAACTCCCAAAGCATTGCCCTCTAGAGAAACCAGGGGAATTTCACGCCCCCTACCATTGTTCACTAAGGCAACGGTGATTTTTGTTTCTTCTCCCTGCCAATCCCGTTCTCGGTAAGCAAAGCTCTTAATTTGTCCTATTTTGAGAGTATTGCCTTGGGGAGTCGTAGCGATCGCCCCCGAACTGGGTTCAGCAATAATGGCGGCCTGAAACTGGGTTCCAACGGCAAAGGCAGGAGATTCACTGGTCAAGGGAGCCAAAACTTTTCCCTCAACCTTAATCACTCGCTTGTCCTCGAATTGCCCCGATTTATCAGGTAGGGGATGAACAGCAATTTCACAATTAACCACTTCTCCTCGCCACTGGCGATTGCCGTATTCATTCGTGGGAAAATGAAGTCCCACCATTTTAAGTTCGGTTAATTGCAGTGTTTTAAGTTGCTGGATGACTTCATTGGGGAATAATTTAAAGGCCAAAAGAGCTTTTTTGGTCTGGAATTGATCACGGGTATGAGAATGATGCCAGAGAGCCGCCGCTAAGACCTGTCGTTCGGTTTCGGGATGTTCTTGACGTATCGTACTCACATATTCATTTAAGGCGTGATAAATTCCCTCAATCCGTTCCTCAGTAATGCCTGGTCGCATCACGGCTAACCCTTGGTTCACATTGATTCCTGCCTTTAAGTTATGGGCTTCCACAGAAGAAAGGGCAACGGCTCCAATGATGTTGTCATCAGCTTTCCCAGGCAGCTATCGCCAGCAGGGAATGGGGAATATCTCGGTCAAAGGTATTGCTAACCAAGCGTAAATCTAGAGGAAAAGGCTTATCTTTGTTAAGAAAATCTGATTCTAAGGCTCCAAATTTCTCAAGTTTCGTCAAATAAATCGTTTTTTGGCTTTTGCTAGATGTGACCTCAAGATAGGGTTCCATCAATTCGGGCTGTTGGCTTTTGAGGTCTTCCAGGGATTTCGCGGACTTGAGGTAATGATTGTAGGTTTCCTTAATCTCTTGGGCAGTACGAGTGAGTGAGACATCGTTCATTTCAGGAAAAATACCCCGAAATTGCATCGTGGGACGGGCGACAAGACGGTTTTTCTGCCATTTGTCGTTGGTAATCGCAATCATGCGGTCAACAGGCCCGTAATTGCGACTGTCTAGGGTATGGGTACGATACAGTTGGGGACTGCGACTTTTATCTCTCCCCGCCAACCAAGGGACAGGTTGATAGCCCCCAATGGCTCGACAGGCATTGAGCAGAGTTTGATTGGGTCTTAAGGCACTTTTGGGGCCATCAACGGCGACCTGAAGCTCATTAGACAAATCCCCCACAATCTGGAATTGAATGTCTCGCAGTTGTTTAAGCGTGGTTTCAATCTGTTGAGAAGAAAGTTCTAAGGGTAAATTAGCGATCGCTCTATGTCTTTTCGATAAGTTTCAGGAATCTGGAAGTTCGATTTGGGATTGATTTCTTTATTGAGAATATCCCGATAGTATTGGGCAACTTGCTGGACGTAGCCCGCTTTTTTCTCTTCTGGCATCAGAATCGTCTCCCAGCGTAGAGTGACTGCCATCATAATTTGATTGGCAATCTTTCCAATGTCATTATTGACCGCGCTAACGGCGATTTCTGCAAAATTGCCCTGATAGGGAAGCTTATCTCGTTTAACCACATCAGGATAGCAGTTTTCAGGCAAAATCGTTCCAAATGTGTTTTTACTGATTAACTTAATCAAAAATACATTTTCAGTTATAATGATCTAAAATTCTTGTTTTTTTGTTTTTTATGTTTAATACAGATCAATCCGTTAGTCATACCAAAGATGATATTTTAGATAGAAAGAATTTTATTGAAAAACTATCTAAAGCAATTTTAAAATTTGAACATAGTGATAGTTTTGTTATTGGTCTTTATGGTGGTTGGGGAACAGGTAAAACTAGTATAATTAATATGCTTTTATCTGAATTAGAGCCAAATAAAGATGCAGGGAAACTAATCATTGTTAAATTTAATCCTTGGTATTTTTCGGGACAGGATCAAATATTAAAACAATTTTTAAAAATTTTGAAGTTAAATATTCAGAGTAAAGTCCAAGCTACAACTGATTTTGCCAAAGAAAAACTTAAAGGTATTGGTGAAAATTTGGAAAATCTTGCTTCTTTAATGGAGCCTTTAAAATATGCTAAATATATATTTCCTATTCTGGGTCTTTCTGAAGAAATCAAACCAGCTATTGAAGATATGGCTAAAGCCTTCAAAATTAGTAGTAATAATGATATTTTCTATCCAGTTTCTCAAAAGGAAAAAATTTCACAAGCACTAAGAGATATAGAATATAAAATATTAATTGTTATTGATGATATAGATCGTTTAAATAAAGATGAAATTTGTCAAATTTTTCAACTTGTAAAATCGGTTGCTGATTTTCCTAATACTATATACATATTGAGTTTTTCTCCTGATGTTGTAACAACTTCTCTTGCAGGTATTCAGGGAATTGAAGGTAGAAAATATTTAGAAAAAATTGTTCAATATCCTATTGAAATTCCGTCAGTTTCTCAAGAAGCTTTAGAAAGTTATCTCTTTAAAGAAATTTATGAGATTATAGACCCTGATTCTAATTTATTTTCAGAAGAAAAATTTAATACATTATTTTATAATTATAATTTTAGATTATATTTTGAAAATTTAAGAGAAATAAAAAGATTTTTAAATGTATTTCGTTTTGATTTTGATTTACTTTTAAATGAAGTTGACATTGTAGATTTAATCTTTATTTCGGCTATTAAAAGTCTCGATAGTTACTTCTATAATTATATTAAAGATAACAAATATCTATTTGTTGGTGGAAAAGATAGATATGATTATTTAAACTTAAGTCATGCAGATGAATATTCCCAACTTCTTGAAACTGATTTAGATATTAATCAGAAGAATATCAGAAAATATAAAGTTATTAAATCATGCTTGTCTTATATATTTCCTTTGGTCAATCACATGGAAATTTTTGATACAAGTTCTTTTAATATAGAATATCGAAGAATGATTGGAAATATTGATTATTTTGACTATTATTTTCAATTAAATCTTCCTAATAATAAAATTTTAAATGTTGAATTTTTAAGTGTTATTGAATTTAAACATTCACCTCAAGACTTTATAAAACAGTTAAAGCTTTATATAGGAAATAAAAAAATTCAGAGTCTTCTCTTGGAATTAAATAACTGTCAACATTTAGAATTTTATGAAATTGAAAATAGTGATATTTTAATTGATCTTATTAAAGAATTATGTAATTTTTCAGAATTACCTGAAATAATTGAGGATCAAGAAATCAACCCTAGTTCTTTTAATTTAATCTTTGCTTTAGTTGGTAAATTAATAGATAGATATGTATCTTTAAATGTACTTGTAGGTGAAGCTCAAGATAAACTAAATGATGAACTAACCCTTTCCCTCTTGAAAACTTTAGTTAAGGATAATAATAAATTTGAATTTATTTATTTAAAAATCTTAATAAGCTTCGGAGAAAAAATAAATTTTTATAAAATTAAAAAAAATCAAATTATCAAACGAGAAGATAAAAAAGACTTAAATAAGAATTATAGTTATAGTTCTTATAGTAGTGAAATTATTGACTTGGAATCAATGATAACTCAAAAAATTGTTGATTTATCTAAATCTAATTCTCTTGCTAATCATATTTTTTGCGATGAGATACTTAATTTTTGGTCACTGTTTGATAAAGAAAGTGTGAATAAATATTATGAACAATATTGTGTTGAAGAATAGGAATAAGTATATTTTACTTGAGATACTTGAGTTTTTTTGAACTAATATTTTTACAGGATATTCACAAACATTTTATTTATGGATAAGAAAATAAAGCTTACGTGATCATCATATTTCAATGGAAGATCTCGAAACGCCTCTCGGCAAGACATTTAAACCTGTATAAAGTCCAAGGAAAAAGATAAAAGCAAGGAGAATAACTGTCCATGTCCAAGAATTGACGAGATTGCCCCACTTTTTGAAGGATTGCCAATATTGACGACGTTGTTCATTGAGTAGAACTACCTTTTGGGCTTGGAGTTTCAGGTATTTCTCATCTTCAGCAATGAGGATTAGAAGCCGTTGGTGGATGATTCCGTCGATGATTCGGGCAAGCTCGTCAGGGGTTGGTATTCCTTCAGTTGATACTCCTTCCAACGGGCTTCTATCCGTTCGGGCAGAGATTTTGGCGTTTCCCAAGTTTCCTGCGGCCTCTTGCCAGAGTTGTTGGAAGTTTTCTCGTAATTCTCCCGTAGCAATCATTTCTTTAAGGCGCAGGATAGTGACTCGTGGGATGACTTTCCCCATGATTTCTGCCTGTTGAAGTCCGACTTGAAAGCCTGTCTCCATTGCCTGTTGTTCTAATAACTGTAAATTTTCGACGAATTCCTGACTCATGCTGACAGTTTGGGCAGTATGATCGGAATTGACTCCCATCTGCTGAAAATAATGGGTGATGTCATCGTAGGAGTGGGCGGTTCCTTCCTCAAATAACTTTCGGGCTTGGGAAAAGCGTTCTTTATCTTCTTCGGAATAGTGACGCTTTTTGA
Organism: uncultured cyanobacterium; assembly: GCA_963807635.1. Taxonomy (GTDB): domain Bacteria; phylum Cyanobacteriota; class Cyanobacteriia; order Cyanobacteriales; family Microcystaceae; genus Snowella. The sequence continues at coordinate 3,445 of CAWEDJ010000017.1, read as the reverse complement.
GAGATAGTCCGCAAGATTTAAGCGTTTCTTTGATATCCTCTTCACCCAGGTTGTATTCTTGTTGGAGATCTTCACGGGTAAATGTCATGGCATTTTCCTTCATTGAGATTAAGCTAAACGATTCAAAATATGATCTTCATTACTGAAGTCTTCTGTGACTTCCTCAAAGTCTGGGTCATCTAACGGATGATGAGAGAGTTCTGGGTGATCTGGCTGAGTTGGCTCTAAGGAAATCGGGAGCGTATTTAAACCGAAAGAGTCTTCCAGATATTGAATATGGAGTTTCAGTTGATAAATCGAAGAACGAGCAATTTGCTGTAATTCTTCCAGACAGAGATCCGTTGCTCGTTGATAGGCAAAGGGGAGCCAGAATGCTGACATGGGCTGTAAGATGCGATCTCTACGGGTCAGATTGACCTCATTTTGATTGATATAGGTGAGTAAGATGCCGTATTTAGAGTTTTTTTTAGGCTGTTGACGAAAGACAAAGTTAACCTTATTAGGGGGGTTCATTGATGGAGTTTTCATGAAGTTCTAGTCCGATTCTCGTAATCGGGGTAAGGGACGATGGTGAAGTTTGTAGAACAGTCCATAAACATCTGCCAGACGGGATTCGAGGGAATGATGACTTACCGTGTCACCAAAGGTCTTAAGGATGCGCTCTTCCAGACTGTGACACCAGTTAAGCGATCCCCCAAAATCCTTTAAGACTTCCGTTAATTCGCGCTGGAGATAACGGGCTGTTCCGCCACTGATAATGAATTCATCAATCTTGGTTTGGGTAGGCAAATGTTGGATCAGCCAGTTTTGTAACAAAGCCACATATTCGCCCCTGGCATCCGCGATCGCTTCAGCAATTTCTTCGACTTCTTTTTGTCGGAGTTCCTGGCGTTGGCTACGGACTAAGGTTTCGAGGACACGCTTACCTAACTTGTCTCTGGCTTGGCAGATGACAGGAATGAGATGTTCGGCTTTCTGTCCAGAAGTGAAGGTCTGGATTTTCTGCACCATTCGGGCAAAACCCAAATCTCCCGTAGCCCCCCTCGTTAACTCTCCTTTCTCAATCACCAAAAGGGAAGAATTACGATAGCCGAGCATGATGACCGCGATCGTGAGTTGTTGGGGAGTGATTAGCTTTTGTCCCAAGGATTCAGGAACCCGTCCCCTGGCAAAAATGCCCCCTCCTTCAGGTAAAGCCGTGAAGGAGTCGAGTTGGACAGAGAAGCGTTGCCCCCGAAAAATATAGTCAGAGAGAGCCGCCGAAATTTGAGACTGGAATTTTTCACGGTCACGAAACTCGTTCCAGGGGAGGAGGATACCGAGGGAGAGAGAAAAAGAAGAAGGTAAGTTATTTTTCTGAGCAACACTGCCAACGATAGACAGGGCTTGGGGAATAGCGGAATCCACCTTCAAACTTTCTAAGCAATGAACTGAATTAAAGGTCTTCTTAGCGAGAAAACCGACCGCAAAATGAGTGTCACTAAATTGAATCCAAGCGGAATCTTCGGGATTCGCCTGACCAATTTTAAACTTCTCGTAATTATCAATGCTTTTTGCGGGGACGACGACCACTTGGGGGTCGAGGAGTATTAACTGTGGGTTGGAATGGTTAGGACTGGTGCTATAGATAGCCCTTCCGAGGGAAGCTCCAAAATCGGCAGCGATAGTGATTTCTGCCATAAGCAAAAGGGGGTAAAGGGTTTTAAAAGATGATGATTTTAAGGGATTGAGAGAAATTAATTTGGGTAATTAATTTTGGTCTTCTCTAGTGAGAAGGGAGAGACAGGGAGAGGGAGTCGTAATGACCGCATCTATTGAGCAATTTTCCGACCAAGAGAGTGAGTTCTGGTGATTTTTGCCGATGTAAACCGACCGTAAGGTGGACATAGGAGAAGGAAAATAGCTCATGACAGCATTGTAATCAGATAAGTGAATTTGATGCACGCTTTTTCGTCATTTCGATGATAAATTCATTGATTTATAGAAATTCATTGAGTTATAGAAATTCATTGAGTTATAGAAATTCATTGAGTTATAGAAATTCATTGAGTTATAGAAATTCATTAAGTTGTGGAGAGTGGGACAGGTAGACTTATCATAGAGACCAAGAGTTGATTCATGGAATGTAGGCGATCGTTGTGATTCTTTCTTAAACCTATGCCAGCTAAGAAATTGAACACACGATTCAAAGTAAGTTAATTTTTTTTTAAGAAAGAAATCTATGGATATAATCAGTAGTGAGAGTCTATTACTAATTTGTCTTTAATATCATCAAATTTGCTGAATAATCGGCTTAATACTAAGATGTCTCTTAAACTTATCCCGTTTCACCAAAATCATGTTCCTGAGCTTGCCCGCATCTGCCACGAGGCGTTTTCAACATTGCAAGATCGTCATGGTGTCCAACGCGATATCCCTGATCTGGAGACGGGGATGTTGCTCATGTCTCATATTGCTGCTCGTTCCGACTATACAGGGGTTGTTGCTACGATAGAGGACAGGGTGGTAGGGTCTAATTTTTTGTTGCACAGCGATGATGTGGCTGGTATTGGCCCATTACGGTCGATCCAAAAGAGCAGTCTCGTGGAATCGGTCGTGCGCTGATGGAATGGATTATCAACGAATCAAATCGCCGAGGAATACGTCAGACTCGTCTCTTTCAAGAAAGCATTAATACAACTTCGTTGTCTCTTTACACAAACTTGGGGTTTAATTGGCGTTCTTCAGCGGCGTTGATGCAGGCTAAATCAGCAATGATGGATGATCCTTTGATTCGTCCCCTAACAGTTAATGATCTCGACAGTATCAAATCTCTAAGCCAATCTGCCTATGGTTTCTCCCGTGCTGGGGATACGGCTCAACTTTTAGCCGCTCAATTTCCAGGTTTTGTGCGTGAGCGAGAAGGTCGTGCGGTAGGGTATCTTATCTTCAGCCTCTTGGGACATGGTGGGGCAGAAACAGAGGAAGATTTGTTGGCATTAATCAGTCATGCGGCTCGTCATGTACCACCATCAATGGCAGTATTTATCTGTCCTTTGAACCGTCCTGATTTTTTCCGTCGTGTGTTGGCTGAAGGTCATCGCACGATCAAGTTACTGTCCTATATGTCGTTGGGAGAATTTATGGAGCCTTCGGGTGCATATTTGCCCTCAATCCAATGTTGATATTTGGAATCAAAAGATTCAGTTGTAGGAAAAGAAAATTAGTATAAATGGTGTTTTATGGAACGTAACTAATCTCAGTGGAAAAAAAACTAAAATTTTGGAAATAGAATCTGGTAAGTAATGTCTATTTGATGAAGAATCGATAGTTTAGATCATTACCAGAAAAAAGCGTAACCGTTACTCAAATCTGAAGATAGGAGTAAAGATTGATGAGTTAGAATTATTTTGAAATGAGTGTATTAGTCTCTATATGTTGAAGGTTTAAATATGAGTATTCTTTT